>JBIQMI010000075.1:0-12851 GCA_044463585.1 Cryomorphaceae bacterium | reverse complement strand
ATTTCGACATCACCGACCGGCTGCGGCTGAATGCCGGCCTGCGTTTCAGCTGGTTCGCGCACATCGGGCCGTACCATGAATACTACACCGATGCACAAGGGAACACCACAGGCACCTACGACCACGGCAGCGGCAAGATCATAGCGCAATACAACGGACTGGAACCACGCGCCTCCATGCGCTATGCGCTGGACAAGAACAACAGCCTGAAGGGCAGCTTCAACCGCAACCTGCAGTACGTGCACTTGGCCAGCTTCAGCTCCATCGGCCTGCCCACCGATACGTGGATCCCCAGCGGCAAGAATGTGAAGCCGCAGCAGGCCCTGCAATACGCCGTGGGCTGGTTCCGCGACCTGAAGCAGCGCACCTACGAGGCCAGCGTGGAGGTGTACTACAAGGACATGGCGAACCAGATCGAGTATGCCGAGGGCGTGCAGCCGGAGGACGCAGGCAACGCGAATTACGACTATGGACTGGTGTTCGGAAAGGGCTGGAGCTACGGCGCGGAATTCTTCGTGAAACGCCGTTACGGCAAGCTCACCGGCTGGGTGGGCTATACGTGGAGCAAAACGATGCGCGAGTTCCCCGGGGTGAACAACGGCGAGCCCTTCCCCAGCCGCTGGGACCGCCGCCACGACCTGAACGTGGTGGCCGGGTACGAACTGAACGAGCGCTGGACCTTCGGCAGCACGTTCGTGTACAGCACCGGCCAGGCCACTACCCTGCCCGTGCAACGCTACTTCATCGAAGGGCGGCTGGTGAGCCAATTCACCGCGCGCAATGCGTTCCGCATGGCACCCTTCCACCGGCTGGACTTGAGTGCAACGCTGAAGAACAAGTCCACCAAGCTAGTGACGGACAAGGCCACCGGCGAAACGAGCACGGTGCAGCGCAAGTACCGCAGCAGCTGGACGTTCTCCATCTACAACGTGTACAACCGGTACAATCCGTACTTCATCTACTTCGCGCAGGAAAGCACCACCGGCGTGGAGGGCCTGCAATTGAGCGCCAAGCAGGTGTCGCTGTTCGGGATTTTACCGTCGGTAACGTGGAACTTTGAGTTTTGAGAGATGTGGAGGGGTGTTTGCCGCGGAGGCGCAGGGGCGCGGAGAATGCGCGCAGCAGCCGTAGCGTCGAACCTCAGGTTCGACCAAAGCGCAGAGAAATGCCTGGGCCGCGATGGGGTTTGCCGCGCAGGCGCAGGGGCGCGGAGGAATACCGCCCACAGCATCCACAGCGTCAACATTGTCCACCTGAGCGCTGAGGATGAGAAATGCCATGGCCGCGATGGGTATATCCACAGAGCGCACAGGGAACACAGAGGAATGCCTGGGCCGCGATGGGGTTTGCCGCCGAGGCGCAGGGCGCGGAGGAATACCACAGAAAACACAAAGACGCAGTGAATGATGAATAGAAGCACGTGGAAATTGGCGCACTTGCTGTTGATGCTTGGGGCGCTGCTTGCTGCCGGTTGCGAGAAGGACGTTACTGTGGACCTGCCGCAGGTGCCGGAGCAGTTGGTGGTGGAGGGCAGCATCGAGCAGGGCCGCGCACCGCTGGTGATCCTTACCCGCACGCAGTCGTTCTTCTCGCCTACCAACTTGGCGGCGTTGGCCAATATGTTCGTGGGCGGTGCCACGGTAACCATTACCACCAACGGGGAAACGTGGACCTTGGACCAGATCTGCAGCAGCCAGCTTGATTCCGCCATGCTTGTGCTGGCCTCGGAGGCCACAGGGCTGAACCCCGGCCTGCTGGCCTTGGCCAACATCTGCGTTTACACCAGCTTCAATCCCACTTACGTGGGCGAGATCGGCCGGTCGTACCGCTTGGACATCAGCGCCGAAGGGAAAAGCCTTTCCGCCAGCACCGTCATCCCCAACCCGGTACCGCTGGATTCGGTGTGGTTCAAACTGGCGCAGATCAATCCCGGCGACGACAGCTTGGGCTTGGCCTGGGCGCGCATCAGCGATCCGGACACCATGGGCAACGGCTACCGCTGGGCCGCGCAACGGATCAACCGCCGGGCCGACGGTTCGCGGAAGGACCCGTACTACATCTCGCCCCTGGGCAGCACGCAGAATGACAAGTACATCAATGGGCTCACCTTCGATTTCAGCGCGATCCGCGGATCCCTGTTCTATGCGGGCCGCGAGGAGGACAACAACGCCGAGCGCGGCTTTTTCAAGGTGGGCGACACCATCGCGGTGAAAGCGATGAGCATCGGCAGGAGCGAATACGAATTCTACCGCTCGTACGAGGATAATGTGGGCTCGCTGGGCGACATCTTCTCCACGCCGGCCAACGTGAAATCGAACATCAGCGGAGGCCTGGGCATCTGGGCCGGGAAAGGCGTGTACCTGGACACGATAATATGCACACAATAACCAGCACAGGACACCCCGCATAAGACATAGGACATAGGACATAAGGCATAGGACATAAGCATAAGACAACAGGCAATCAGCATAAGACAACCAGCATAAGACATAAGACACCAAGCATAGGACAACAAGCATAGGACAACCAGCACAAGCCAACCAACTCCGTGACGATCCGCACATTCGCCCCACCCCACTACGGTTACCTTTGCCGCCCTGAAAGACCATGAGCGACAACAAGCCCGAACTCCTCAAATGCCTGATCATTGGATCGGGGCCAGCAGCCTATTCCGCAGCCATTTACGCGGCCCGCGCCGACCTTCGCCCGGTGATCATTGAAGGCCCCGTGCCGGGTGGACAATTGACGCAGACCACCGACGTGGACAACTACCCGGGCTACCCGGATGGCCGCAGCGGGCCTGAAATGATGGAGGATTTCAAGCGCCAGGCCATGCGCTTCGGTACCGGTATCCGCAGTGGCTGGGTGACGAAGGTTGATTTCAGCGGGCCGGTGCACAAGGCCTGGGTGGATGAGAAGACCGAGATACATGCGCACACGGTGATCATTGCCACTGGCGCCAGTGCCAAATGGCTGGGCCTGCCCAACGAAATGCGCCTGCGCGACATCGGGGGCGGGGTGTCGGCCTGCGCGGTTTGCGACGGCTTCTTCTACCGCGGCCAAACCGTGGCCCTGGTGGGTGCCGGCGATACCGCCGCCGAAGAGGCCACCTATCTGGCCAAGCTCACCAACAAGGTGTACATGCTGGTGCGCCGCGATGAGTTCCGTGCGAGCCGGGCCATGGTGCACCGCGTGATGAACACGCCGAACATCGAGGTACTGTACAACACCGAGGCACGCGACGTACTGGGCGAACATGCCGTGGAAGGCGTGGTGGTGGAGAATAACCGCACCGGCGAAAAACGCACGCTCAACGTTACCGGCCTGTTCATCGCAATCGGCCATACACCGGCCACCGAACTGTTCAAGGACTGGCTGGACCGCGACCCGCAGGGCTATCTGCTGCACGATCCCGACCGCACCAGCACCAAAGTGCCCGGTGTATTCGTTGCGGGCGATTGCGCGGACCATGTGTACCGCCAGGCGGTTACCAGCGCGGGCACGGGCTGCATGGCCGCCCTGGACGCCGAGCGTTACCTGGCCGCGGCGGGGCTGCATTGAACCCGGCCGATCTAACACGGCCGCTACGGCCGCACGCTGATCACATCGTGCACCAGAAAGGCCAACGCCTTCCCCACGATGCGCCCTTGAGAGGGCGTTGTGGGGGCCGCTTCGGGCAGGTGCACGTACGGCACCTGCCGCTTTGATGCCATGATGCGCCGCAAGTAATAGCGCGCCTCTTCGAGCACCATGCCACTGGGGCTGAAGGCCGAGGAAGGCATGTGGCGGATCACGTCCATGTCCAGTTCCACGCACAGCGGGCCGCTCCCTGCGTCCACGTATGCATCGAGCTCCTTGTGAAAAAGCAAGGGGTCCATGAGATACTCCGCGTAGTAGGTGCGGAACACCTGGTGCTCATCGAGGAATTGCAGGATGGCCTCGCTGTTGCGCGCGCGGTGCAGCGCAAAAACGGCGTACTTGCCGATATGCCCGTTCACGATCCCATACGAGAATGAGTTGCCGCTGTGCCTGCCTTCCAGCGGACGGCAATCGGCGTGCGGGTCGAGGTTCACCACTTCCACCGGGTGACCCAGCACGCGGTGCGCGGCCTGGATCAACGGATAGGCATTGTTGTGCCCGCCACCGATCACGATCGGCACCTTGCCCGCTTCCATCACGGGCAACACGGTGCGCAGCACGAATTCATCCAGTTCCGCCACGCGGTCGCGCATGGCCGCTTGGCCCAACTCCTCATCGGGCATGCGTTGCCCGATGCGCCCCATGATATGCACGCCGCCGGGCTTGATGAAACGGTTGGCCTGCAGGTTGAGGAAGTTCGGCAGGAATGCATCGAAGGCATTGCGCGCACCGGCCAACCCGTTGTTGGCCCGCGGACCGATGTCCTCACAAATGCCCAGCACCACGTAACGGCACGCTTCATCGCGCCAATCGCTGGCCAGTGCCTCGCCCAGTTTCGTTTCCCCGGCGCGGTGATCGGTCAACCGGGCCAGCTCTTCCCCCGGCAATGCGCGAAATAAGAAGTTCGGTGTCTGCATGTATTCTTCGGCCTCCTAAAGAAATGCCTTTAAAGTGTTGTGATCCCAAGGCGGCGGCGGAAGAACCGGGGGCGGGCGAAATTCATTCCGGTTGTCCAGGCCTTGTGTGTTCGCCCTTGGCTACCGCAGGATGGATCAAAGATATCCCGGGACTATTGGGGTTCATTGCATTTGCTCCACCGTCCAGTCATCCAGGCGCAGCCAGAACTTCACCCATTCGCGCTTGCGCAGCGGTATGTCCCAATCCCCTTCATAGCGGATGGATGAAGGCACCAGCACACCGCCGACCAGCGTGTTCTCCACCTGCACGTTGATGTCGAAATCCATGATCAGCGAGGCATGGGCGATCCGGTATTCGCGCGCCAGCACTTGCATGCCCTGCTGATCGAACCAGGTGCGCATGGACTTGATCACCGTGGCCCCGCGTGCTGCCTTCGCGCCCAGCGTATCCTTGGACACGGCGGTGAATTCCCAGCAGGGCCGCCCGTTGCGGAAGCTTTGGCCGATGCCGAAATCGTACAACGGCGCCATGGCCGGATCGAAGATGGCCAGCTTGCCCCCGATCAGCGGTAGCCCGGCGATCTCATGCCCAGGGTTGAACATGAACTTCTTCAGTTCTGCCTTGTACCGGCCGATGCGCCCACTGCCACGCGAACCCCGTTCATAGCTGGCAATGGTGTTGTCCGCCCTCCACTGGCCCTTCGGGAAGAAAAGGTCGTCGTACAACTCGGCGGTCAGGTACCTCATGTTCCCTTTCCGGTCGCGCAGCTTGCCCGTTTCCCGTTCCGTGGTGATGGGCATGCGGGCAAACGGTCCTTCGCGCAGCAGGCGCGCTTCCCGGTCGATCGCAGCTTGTTCCTTCTCCCCTTTGCCGCGCACGGTAAATCCGCTGGCCACGACATGCGGGTAATAGCGCAGGTTGAGGAAGGCATGCAGGAAGGTGGTGTCCTCCATCACCTGCCGCATGAAGCCTTCAAGGTCCAACCCTGGAGCGCGGCCGTGGATCACCACAGGGCCCAACTGGTACACGTTGGTCAGGCTGTCCTCTACTTGCGCCACGGCTTCCGGTACATTGAAGAACGCGGCAAGCGCCGCCCAAGCGAGCAGGAAGCGGCGTCCCATCAATGCCGTCGTGTCGGGCCCAAGCTGGTGTAGAGCTGGTATTTCTTCTTCACGTACACCAGGAAATCGTACTGTGAAAGGCTTTTCAGCGCTTCCTCCGGCACATTGCAGAAGTCGATGAAGTCGTCGAAGCTTTCGTTGCTGAGGTTGATGATGCCGTAATCCACGTACATCTGCAACAGCTCGCGCAGCAGTGAACGCATCCGGTCCTGGTTCTCCAACTGCGCCACCTCGCGCTTGCTTCGTTGGCGACGGCTGAAGCTTTCGTACAGGAAGGTGATCGGGCTTTCGAGCGCATTGATGCCCGTTTCGCGGTAATCGCGCTCGTTGTAGCCCAATTTCGCAATGTCCTCCTGGATCTGTTTCAGGGTGCGCTCCGGCAGTACGGCCACCGGCTTCAGGTCGATGCTCCACGGCCGGAGCGTGATCCGCAGGCGCTGCAGTTCCTCGTCCGGGAATTCCTCCAAGGGCAATGTGCGCGTTACATATCCCCCAGCGCCTATGAGCAGGGTATCGTTGCGCTGCGCCCGTACCGTGAATGTGCCATCGGTGTTGGCGAAACTGCCCGAGCGGGTGCGCCGGTTCACGATCATCAGGTCGTAGAACGTGCGCTCGCCATCGCCGCCCAGCACGGTGCCTTTCACCATTACCTCCTGCTGGGCGAAGGCCGGAATGCACAACAGGAACGCGAGCGGGAAGAGCAGGTGGCGCATGAGGTGCAAAATTAGCCAGCGGGAAGGCGCAAGCTTGCCAAATAACGTGCCGCATAGGTGGTGCTTCGGCGCAAGCTGACAACCGTCAACCACCGGCCGCGCGGGCGCCCCGACTTTCGCGATCTATGACGCACATCATTCAACCTGCCAAATGACGAAGAAGAAGCTTTCCTGGGCCGAACCCTACAAGATCAAGATGGTGGAACTGCTGGCCATGACCACCCGCGAGCAACGCGAAAAAGCCTTGGAAGAGGCCGGCTTCAATACCTTCCTGCTCCCCTCGGAACTGGTGTACATCGACCTGCTGACCGACAGCGGCACCAGCGCCATGAGCGACCGCCAATGGGCGGGAATGATGATGGGCGACGAGGCCTATGCCGGCAGCCGCAACTACTACAACCTGGAGCGGTCCATCCAGCAGCACTACGGCTACGAGTACATCGTGCCCACCCACCAGGGGCGCGGTGCGGAGAACATCCTGTCGCAGATCCTGATCAAGCCGGGCCAGTTCGTGCCGGGCAACATGTACTTCACCACCACGCGGCTGCACCAGGAGCTCAACGGCGGCACCTTCGTGGATGTGATCATTGACGAAGCGCATGATCCCAACAACCTGTTCCCCTTCAAGGGCAACGTGGACCTGGACAAGCTGCAGGCGCTGATCGACAAGCACGGCGCGGAAAAGATCGCGTACGTATCGGTGGCCACCACGGTGAACATGGCCGGCGGCCAACCCATGAGCCTGGCCAACCTGAAGGCCCTGCGCGCGCTCACCACGAAACACGGCATCAAGATCATCCACGACATGACCCGCGTGGCCGAGAACGCCTACATGATCCAGCAGCTCGAGGAAGGCCAGCGTGGCCGTAGCGTGGCCGAGATCGTGCTGGAGATCTGCTCGCTTACCGATGGCGCCACCATGAGCGCGAAAAAGGATGCCCTGGTGAACATCGGGGGTTTCTTGGCGGTGAACGATTGGGACACGTTCGAGGAGGCGCGCAACATGGTGGTGGTGTACGAGGGCCTGCACACCTACGGCGGACTGGCCGGGCGCGATATGGAGGCCATGGCCATCGGCATTGCCGAAAGCGTGCAGGAGGACCACCTCAGGGCACGCGTGGGCCAAGTGTTCTACCTCGGCCAAAAGCTGCTGGACATGGGCGTACCCATCGTGAAGCCCGTGGGCACACACGGGGTATTCCTCGATGCCAAGGCCTTTCTGCCGCACCTGCCGCAAACCGCCTTCCCCGCCCAAACCCTCGCGGCGGAATTGTACCTCGATAGCGGTGTGCGCGCCATGGAGCGCGGAATCGTGAGCGCCGGCCGCAACAAGGATACCGGCGACCACTACTACCCCGAGCTCGAGCTCGTGCGGCTCACCATTCCCCGCAGGGCATACACCCAAGCGCACATGGACGTGGTGGCCGAAAGCGTGGAGCGCGTTTACGAAGGGCGCAAGAACATCACCGGATTGAAGATGGTGTACGAACCCAAGTACCTGCGCTTCTTCCAAGCGCGGTTCGAAAGGATCTGACACACCATACACCCTTGCATCACGCACCAGCAGCATGAAACACCGCACCATCATTGAACCCTTCCGCATCAAATCCGTGGAACCCATTGGGCTGAGCACGGAGGCCGAACGGGTGAAGCAATTGCAGGAAGCCCATTACAACCCCTTCCTGCTGCGCTCGAAGGACGTGATCATCGACCTGATGACCGATAGTGGCACCGGCGCCATGAGCGCCCACCAATGGGCCGGCATGATGGAAGGCGACGAGGCCTACGCCGGCGCGCGCTCGTGGGAGCATTTCGAGCGCACCGTCCAAGAGCTTACCGGCATGCAGCACGTGCTGCCCACGCACCAGGGCCGCGCCGCGGAGCGCATCATCTACGGCCACCTGGGCGGGCCGGGAAAAGTCTTCCTGAGCAATACGCTTTTCGACACTACGCGCGCCAACATCGAATTCACCGGCGCCATCGGCATCGACCTACCCCTGCCGGAAGGCCATGACCCCGCCAACGAACATCCGTTCAAGGGCAACATGGACACCGGCCTGTTGCGGGAGCATTTGGAGATGTACAAAGGGCAGGTGGGCGCGGTGGTGCTCACCGTTACCAATAACAGCGGCGGCGGCCAACCGGTAAGCATGGCCAATGCCGAGGAAGTGGCCGCGCTGTGCAACGGCCACAACGTGCCCTTCCTGCTGGACTGCTGCCGCATTGCGGAAAACAGCTGGTTCGTGAAAAACCGCGAGCAAGGCATGGGCGGGCTGGGATACCGCGAGATCGCGCAACGCATGTTCGCCTTGGCCGACGGCGCCGTAATGAGCGCGAAAAAGGACGGCATGGTGAACATGGGCGGCTTCCTCGCCCTGCGCAACGCGGCCACGGCCGAAGCGTGCACCAACCTGTTGATCATCACCGAAGGCTTTACCACATACGGCGGGCTGAGCGGCCGCGACATGGAGGCCATTGCCATTGGGCTGAAGGAAGTGTTCGACCCGGACTACCTCAACTACAGGATCCGCAGCACCACGTTCCTCGGCGAGAAGCTGCACGAGCTGGGCGTGCCGCTGATGCGGCCCATAGGTGGCCACGCCGTGTACATTGATGCCAAGGCCCTGTACCCGCACATACCGCCGGGCCAATACCCGGGCCAGGCACTTGTGTGCGAGCTGTACAAGCTCGGCGGCATCCGCTCGGTGGAGATCGGCTCGGTGATGTTCGGCACCTATGCCGCCGATGGCAGCCTGCAACCGGCACGCATGGAACTGGTGCGCTTGGCCATACCGCGGCGCGTGTACACCCAAAGCCACATCGAGTACGTGGCCGAGACCTTTGAGGAGATCATGCGCACCCGCAGCAACGCAAGGGGCTACAAGATCATCAAGGAACCGAGGTTCCTCCGCCACTTCACCGCGCATTTCGAGGCGCTGTGATCTTGCCGCTTATGTGGAGCTGGAGCTTTTAGCTGCCTGCTGCCCGCTCGATCAGCGGCAGCGCCACGTGGCATTCATGGCTGCGCGAAAGACTCACTGTATAAGATCGGCGTTGGGGACCGGTACGGAGGGACAGGTGCGCTCAACCATTCGCGCCGGCCATCACTTCCACAGAGTGCTCCATGCCCACCTTGGTCTGCATGGAATTGGAGATGAGGCAGGCCGCCTTGGCCTTTTCCATCAACCGCATTCCGCGTTCGCGGTCCGCCTCATGGGCCACCCGCAGCACGGGCCGCAAGCGGATCTCGGTCATCCGGAACTTGCCGTCCTCCTTGTCCAAGATCCCTTCAGCATCGCACTTCAACCCCTCATATGGGAACTTGGAGAATTCAGCAATGGCCAGGAAGGTGGTCATGAAGCAGGACACAGCGGCGGCGGTATACAGGTGCTCGGGCGACCATACCCCTTCCACGCCACCAGGGAATTGGGGCGGGGTGGCCACTTCGAGCGGCTGGTCAAGTTCGGGCGAGGTCAACCGGCCCCGTCGGTCTTCAGTCCATTCCAAGGAAATGTTGTAGCTGTGTGCACTCATGGCTTCGTGGTCTTTGGTCAAGGCCGATCCACATGCTTCGGCCACCACAAAAGTGCACTGGCCACTTCCCACGGACAGTGATATAAATCACAGGGGCAGCCGCTTCAATGCACGAGCTTTTCCAGCGCCTTGGGCTTGCGCAACCTTACTTCCTTGCCCGCCAGGTCGATCAATCCCTGCTGCTTGAATGCGGCCAGCGTACGCACAACGGACTCGTACGTGGTACCTGCCATGTTCGCGATGTCCTTCCGGCTCAGCGTGAAGGCCAGTTTCCGCGGGTCCTGCGGATCGGTGCCGAAAGTGCGCCTGCATTGCAGCAATACCTTGGCCACTCGCTGGGGCACGTCCATGTTCATGGTATCGCGCAGGTGCTGGTCCAATAGGCGCATTTCCTCGGTGAAGTACAGCAGGAAGTGGTAGCAGAACAAGCTGTTCGCCTTCAGGGTATTGAGGAAAAGCTGCATCGGCACCACGTTCACCACGGTGCTGGTAAGCGCCACCGCGCTCGCGGTGTAGATCGGCTCATCACCGATGCCGCGATGCCCAAGCACTTCGCCACGACCGGCCAACCGGGTGATGCGCTCCATGCCACGCCCCATGTCCGCAACGATCTTCACATGCCCCGTATGGATCATGTACATGCGGTCGGCCTTTTGGCCTGTGGTGAAAATGGCGTGGCCCTTGGCCACTTCCAATTGGCTGTTCTTCTCGCGCAGCAACTGTTGCCACTCAGGGTAACAGTACAACCGGATCAATTGGTCCAGCGTAGGCAGCGGGGATGGCTCGGGCTCGCTCATGGGGCCGCGAAAATATGACCGGACGCATGAACCCTAGAAGGGACTGGCCAACGCGGGATCGGTCACGAAATGTTCGTCGGTGAGCGTATGCAGGAAAGCGACCAGGTCCGCCTTCTGCTGCGGCGTCATGCCCATGCTGATGCCCGTGCCCGGTTTGGTCATGATCGGGTCCAGGCTGGGCGAATGCCGTACACCGCCGCTGTAGAAGTCCACCACCTCCTCCAAGGTCTGGAAGCGGCCATCATGCATGTAGGGCGCGGTGAGCGCGATATTGCGCAAGGTGGGCGTCTTGAACGCCCCCATGTCCATGGGATCGCCGGTGACCGCATAGCGGCCCACGTTCTTTCCGGTGAAAACACTGTCCAGCCCAATGTTGTGGAAGCCATTATCGGTCATCAGCGGATTGCTGTGGCAATGGAAGCAATCGCCGGCCTCGGTGAAGAACAGCTGGAACCCGCGCCATTCGGCGGGATCAAGCGCGACCTCGTTCATCAGGAACCGATCGAACTTGCTGCGCGTGGAGGTCATGCGCCTGAACCATTGAGCCAGGGCCTTGGCCACATCGCGGTGCGTGATCTCGCAGGTGCCGAGGGCCTTCCGGAAAAGCTCCGGGTATTCCGGATGATTGCGCAGCACGTTCACGTCCACTTGGAAAAAGTCCTCCACCTCAAAACGCATCACGTCCTCCAATGTGCCGCCCACCTTGCCGTTCCATAGGAAATGCGTGCTCCAGGCCAAGTTCACGTGCGCCAGCACATTGGTGTTGCCGATGGCCGCAATGCCGGTGTTCGACACGGTGAACGCATGCTCCTGGTGATGGCAGCTCGAGCAGGAACGGCCCTGGAAGGGGCCATTGGTGGACAGGACCGGATCGTAGTACAGGCGGCGGCCCAGCTCCACTCCTTCCACAGTGAGCGGATTGTCCGCCGGGATCACCGGCTCCGGAAAGAACGCGTGGTACTCAAGCTCCAGCGGGGTGGTTTGCGCCCCGCAATGGTCGGCCCCTACAACATCGGGATCCTTCCTGCAGCCCCAAAGCATCACGGCCATCGATGCCGCGAGGGCCACTAAGGTCCACGCCGCCCTTCTCATGGCGTGAATTCAAAGGAAAAGGCGTTCATGCAATTGTCGCGCAGTACCGCCATCAGCGAATCGCTGCCCATGCTTTGGTTGCCTGCCGCCAGGTCATACACGTGGGCCCCATTGAACACGCGGTCCAAATGGAAGCGCAACCTTAAGTTCCCCTGTGCCCCGGTCACGGTGAATGGCGCCTGCATGCCGCATTCCACCAGATGCTCATTCTTGCCCAGGTGCATGGCGTAGCCCGTGGGCTGGCCCTGATGCAGGAAGTGGCCCTCGAACTTCATGAAATGGTATCCCCCGCCCATGGGAATGGGCCAAGCCATGTTCACGTGCTCCAGCAAGGGCGGCAGCGCATTGGTCTGGTTCAGCGCCTGCGGCAGCCCCAACTGGACACGGATGCCGCTGTATGTGCCGAGGGGCAGGGCCGAGAGGTCGAATTCGTTCATCATCCGTCCATTGATGTACCACGGCCCTGCAATGTGGTGGTCCGGTGTGCCCCCACTGCCTTCCAGCACAAGGTCGCTCAAGTAGTACTCCAGGCGGGTGACGCTGTAGAGGTGCCCGGCCGCATTGTTGTACATCATGGTATCGAAGGCCATGGGCAGGCCCTCCACGACGTGCGACAGGCGCATGGAACTGTGGGCCGCCAGCACAATGGGCGCGGCGGTTTCTTCCTTCTTGCACGCGATCAGCATAGTTGCCGCAACAAAAAGAGATATCAAACCTCCGCGCATGCCGAGTTGAGCTTTGGCGTGAAGTAAGCACGGACCGGTTCCGTGGTCTATGATATCAGTCATATCTCGCCCGAAAACAAGAAGGCCCCGGCATTGCTGCCAGGGCCTTCCACAAATCACCCGCGCATCTATAAGCCGGATCCTGTTCCCGCGTGCAAGCACACGGGACTCCGCCATCTATCTGGGATGCCGCTCACGCGGCAACTCTATCGACCTACCCGCCGGGATCGGACGGGCCGCCCTTTGCCTGCCCGAAGTCAGGCGCCCCGGCCTATTTGGTCTTTCAGCCCGTGGGGTTTGCCGTGCCGCCAT
>JBIQMI010000074.1:12875-13250 GCA_044463585.1 Cryomorphaceae bacterium | reverse complement strand
GACCGAGTTGACGATCTCTCCCGACGAGATCCGCTCCGCGATCGAAGGCTATGTGGCCGACTACGCCCCCGGCGTGACCCGGGAGGAAGTCGGCATCATCGCGTCCACCGGTGACGGCATCGCCACGGTGGAGGGCCTGCCCTCGACGATGGCGAACGAGCTGCTGGCGTTTCCGGGCGGAGTTCAGGGTGTCGCCCTGAACCTGGACGAGCGCACCATCGGCGCCGTCATCCTGGGTGACGCCGAGAAGCTGGAAGAGGGCCAGCAGGTCACCCGCACCGGCGAGGTGCTCGCGGTCCCGGTCGGCGACGCCTTCCTGGGCCGCGTGGTGGACCCGCTGGGCCACCCGATCGACGGACTGGGCGAGATCCAGGC
>JBIQMI010000074.1:5327-12865 GCA_044463585.1 Cryomorphaceae bacterium | reverse complement strand
GCACCGCGCCCTCGAGCTGCAGGCGCCCTCGGTGGTGCAGCGCCAGTCGGTGAGCGAGCCGCTGCAGACCGGCGTCAAGGCCGTCGACGCGATGACGCCGATCGGGCGCGGCCAGCGGCAGCTCGTCATCGGCGACCGCAAGACCGGCAAGACGGCGCTGTGCGTCGACACGATCATCAACCAGAAGGCGAACTGGGCGACCGGCGATCCGAAGCAGCAGGTGCGCTGCATCTACGTCGCGGTCGGTCAGAAGGGCTCGACCATCGCCGGCGTGCGCAAGGCGCTGGAAGACGCCGGCGCGCTGGAGTACACGACGATCGTCGCGGCGCCCGCCTCCGATTCGGCCGGCTTCAAGTGGCTGGCGCCGTACACCGGCTCGGCCATCGGCCAGCACTGGATGTACAACGGCAACCACGTGCTGATCATCTTCGACGACCTGTCCAAGCAGGCGGAGGCCTACCGAGCGATCTCGCTGCTGCTGCGCCGACCGCCGGGCCGCGAGGCCTACCCGGGCGACGTGTTCTACTTGCACTCCCGCCTGCTGGAGCGCTGCGCGAAGCTGTCGGACGATCTCGGCGCCGGTTCCATGACGGGTCTGCCGATCATCGAGACGAAGGCCGGCGACGTGTCGGCGTTCATCCCGACGAACGTCATCTCCATCACCGACGGCCAGGTCTACCTGCAGTCCGACCTGTTCAACGCTGGCGTGCGCCCCGCCATCAACGTGGGCATCAGCGTGAGCCGCGTGGGTGGCAACGCGCAGATCAAATCCATGAAAAAGGTGGCCGGCACGCTGAAGCTGGACCAGGCCCAGTACCGCGAACTGGAAGCGTTCTCCAAATTCGGTTCCGACCTCGATGCGGCCACCAAGGCCGTGCTGGACAAAGGTGCCCGTAACGTGGAGATCCTGAAGCAGGGCCAGAACAGCCCCATGCGCGTGGAGGAACAGATCGCCATCATCTACCTCGGCACAAAGGGCCTGCTGGCCAGGGTACCGGTGGAAAAGGTGCAGCAGTTCGAGCAGCAATACCTCACCCAACTGCGCCACGCCCATGCCGATACGCTGGCGGCGCTGAAGCGCGGCGAATACAACGACCAGATCACCGCCGTGCTGGAAAAAGTAGCGGCCGACCTTTCCAAGAGCTTCGCGAAGTGACCCGATCGACCGTAGCACGCCAAACGAGCCGACAGCCGACCATTAACCGAACCATTCCATGGCCAGCCTGAAGGAAGTCCGCAACCGGATCGTTTCGGTGAACAGCACCAAGCAGATCACCGCCGCCATGAAAATGGTGAGCGCGGCCAAGCTGCGCCGGGCACAGGACGCCATCATCCGCATGCGGCCCTATGCCGAAAAGCTTGGTGTATTGCTCAGCAATGTGAGCGCCTCGCTGGATGCGAGTGAGAACAAGTACGCCCAGCCGCGCGAGGTGAAGAATGTGCTGCTGGTGGCCATTGTGAGCAACCGCGGCCTGGCCGGCGCCTTCAACACCCAAGTGTTCCGCCTGGTGAACAAAGCGGCACGCGAAGCCGAGGCCAACGGCCAAAAAGTGCACGTGCTGGCCATCGGCAAGAAGGCCAGCGATCATTACCGCCGTACGACCTGGCACGCTGAGGGCCTGCCCACCGACCTCGCCCACCTATTCGACCAGCTCAACTTCGAGCGGGTGGGCCCCGTGGCCGAACAGATCATGGCGGCCTATGCCGCCGGCCAGTACGACCGCGTGGAGCTGTTCTACAACCGGTTCAAGAATGCGGCCACCCAAGTGGTGACCCGCGAGCAATTCCTGCCGATCGAGCCACCGGCCACGGAGGACGCCCAAAAGGACCAGGCCGCGCCTACCGACCACATCATGGAACCGGACCGGGCCACCATTGTGGAACAGATCGTTCCCAAGAGCCTGAAGATCCAGTTCTACAAGGCGCTGCTGGACAGCTTTGCCGCCGAGCATGGCGCGCGCATGACCGCCATGCACAAGGCCACCGACAACGCGGACAACCTGCTGAAGGAGCTTCGCCTTACCTACAACAAGGCCCGCCAGGCGGCCATTACCGCCGAGATCTTGGAGATCGTGGGCGGCGCGGAAGCCTTGAAAGGCTAACCGGTATGTTGGTGTTAGGGGCCATACGCATTTGGTCCTTGCATTCCACCCCTTCCGGGGCAACAGCTTTATCGCGCCGTATCGCGGGGCGTAGTTGACCCAACCACAGTGCATGGGCAACCAAGCACGCGCCACAACTCTACCTGCCATATTCCCTCCCCCTCCCGGAAACATTTCTCAATATTGCCCGGGTTCCAGGAGGATTTGGCCAGCCTTGTCATACTAAGGCCTTCCAGGACGTCATTCACCATACGCGGGCGGCCTCCGGCACCATCGTCTTGATCGTCGTTTGGTGTGTCCATAGTCCTTTCGTCATCAAGCACTTAGGCTGCGGCCGTCAATCAACGGGCCGGAATTGTGCCAAGCCTTCAAATTCCCGGACACCCCACGGCATGTCATACTAATGGCACAAGTCGAGAATGAAACGGGCCCTGTTGGGTATGCCGCCATCCGGCAACCCAACAGGCCCGTGGCTCATCGGCCGATCTTCTTGGATCAGAATGCGCCCGCCGTTGACAACCTGCGCCTTTCGCGGCCGTTGTGCGTGCCGGTATAGGTGAAGGAGAACTCGAACGCGCCCATGCTGTTGGTAAAGCGCTTCAACGGCGATACGTTGATGTCGTAGCTGATGCGGAAGATGTTGCTGCGGTGCTTCAGCCCGGCCTGCGCCACCACGGCATCGCCAACGCGGTAGCTGCCGCCCGCCAGCACGGTATAGGCCGCCCCACCGATGTTGTAACCCGCCATCGCCCCGGCATTGATCTCGCGGTTCTTCCCCTGCACCATGAACAGCGCCATGGGCACCACCTCGAACTCCTCGTTCACCTCCACAAAGGCACCGCCATTCACGCTCCAGCGCATGGGCAAGGCCTGTTTCTCGGTGCGGAAGATCGACTCATTGGGCCGCGTGATGTGGAACACGGCGAAGTTGAAGAACGGGTTCACCGTTTTCATGCCGTTGATGGACCTGTAGGCCATGCCCAGCCCCAGCTCCGGCATCATGCGATGGCGCTTTTCCATCTGTTCCCCGGTAGGCAGCGCCTGGTCGAAGTAGGTGCCGTTGTACTGCGCATCGAAGATCATGTCGGCATCGTTCACCTTCTTGTAGGTCATGCCGGCCTTCACCCCCACCGACAAGGTGTGCTTGGCACCCTTGCCCGACACATTGTAGGAACCGGCCCCGCCCACCTCGAAGGTGTTCATCATGCTGGCCTGGTCGTAATTGCTCAGGTAGGCCCCCACGCCCCATTGGTTGTTGAACTGGGCATCGTAGGAAAAGGCCGTGGTGAGGTAGTTGTTCTGCAGGCGGTTCCATTGGCTGCGCACATTGCTGCTGAGCCTGAAATCAGATTGCTCGAACATGCCGGCCAAGGCCGGGTTCAACAACACGGGCGAGGCATCGTACTGCGCCAGGTGCGCATCCTGCGCCCGCAAGGCCACCGGGACCAGGGCCAGTACGGCCATCAGCGTTTTCATCGACATCGTTTTCATGGTCTTTACGGTACTTGGTGGATCAACGGATCAAGGTCACTTTGCCCGTGCGTGCATGCTCCTGGCCATCCGTGGTAATGCCTGTTACGGTGTAGGTGTACACTCCGTTCACCTCGGGTTGGCCTTTGTAGGTGCCGTCCCAACCGAACAGGGGGTCGTTGCTTTCGAAGATCTTTTCACCCCAGCCGTTGTAGATCACCAGGTGCATCTCGGCGAAGGGGCCGCCGCGCACATAGAACACATCGTTCACGCCGTCGCCGTTGGGGCTGAAGGCGTTGGGCAGCATCGGTGGCTGGATCTCGCTTTCGTGCACCTCCACGATCATGCTCAGCGTGGCACTGCATCCGTTGGCATTGGTAACGGTCTGGGTCACCACGTAGCGGCCTTCCTGTTCGTAGGTGTGCGCAGGTGATGGGAGTACCGAGCTGGCAGTGCTGTCGCCGAAGGTGTACAGCCAGGCCGTAGCTCCTTCCGACGCATCGGTGAAGGTCACAGGTTCGCCCACGGTCATGCTTCCACCGGTACCAAAACCGGCCAAGGGCACTTCCAGGATGGTGAAGTCCTTGGAGATGGACGAGGTGCAACCGTTCGGGCCGATCACCGTGAGCAACGCACTGTGGTCGCCAGGGCTGAAGGCGTGGGCCACATGCTGGCCGGACAATTGCGCCCCATCGCTGAAGCTCCAGTTCCAGGCCAAGATCTGCGCGCCGTTGGCGTTCGTGTTGTCATCGAACTGGGTGGCCGTGCCGGAGCAGAATTGGCTCACATCGAAATCAGGTACCATCGGGTTGCTGAAGCTTACGATCAGCGTGTCCGAGGTGGCCGGGCAGAAAGCGCTGCCCGTGGTGGTAAGGATCAATTGGATGGTTCCGGCCAGTGCATCATTGGTGCTGGGCTGGTATTGAACGGCCAGCGTGTTTGCATTGGGCAGGAAGCTGCCCGTTCCGGTGGTGCTCCACAACCCGCCCGTGGCACCTGCCACCGAACCGTTCAGGCTTAGCCCCAGCGCCGCATTGCACACGCTTTGGTCCGCCCCTGCGTGGGCCACGGGCGGCTGGTGCATGTACAGTGTCATGGCGTCGGTATTCGGCGCGCAGCCCTGGTTGTCCGTGGTGGTAAGCGTGAATTGCAGTTGATTGAACACCAGATCGGTACTGCTGGGCTGGTACACCGCGTTCAGCGTATTGGCATCGGGCAGGAAGGTGCCTGTGCCCGTGGTGCTCCAAACCGCGCCGCCCGGGCCGGTGATGCTGCCCTGCAATTGGATCTCCTGCCCATCGGCGCAAGCATTCAGGTTGAAGCCCGCGTTGGGCTGGCGCGTGGGCACGATGGTCACCTGCTTCACGTCACTGGCCGGGGCGCAACCACCGGTGCCCTGCACGGTGAAGGTGAGCTGTACCACGCCCGCGGTGCTGTCCGCCTGCGAGGGGTGGTACACCGGGTCCGCAACATTGGCCGAGGGGCTGAACGTGCCGCTGCCCGAGGTGCTCCATTGCACGGTGGCGCCGTTCTGCATGGTGCCCTGCAGTTGCACGGGCTCAATGCCATTGCACAACAGCACATCGGCACCGGCGTTGGCCGTTGGCAATTGGTGCAATTGCACGGTCATGGCATCCGTATTCGGTGCACAGCCTTGGTTGTCCGTAGTGCTTAGCGTGAACACCAGTTGCGGGAACACCAGGTCGGTGGTGCTGGGCGCGTAGATGGCGTTCAACGTGTTGGCGTCGGGCAGGAAGGTGCCGGTACCGGTGGTGCTCCACACGGCGCCGCCGGGACCGATCAGGCCACCTGCAAGCTGCAGGCTGTCGCCACTGGCGCAAAGCGTTTGGTCGGGGCCGGCATTGGGCACACGGGTGGGTGTGATGAACACCTGTACCGTATCCATGGCCGGGGCACAGCCGCCTGTGCCCTGCGCGGTAAGCACCAGGCTCACCACACCGGCCACGCTATCGGCCTGCGAAGGCACATAGGTGGGTGCAGGCACCTCGGCCGAGGGGCTGAAGAGGCCGCTGCCCGTGGTGGTCCACTGCACCGCTGCCGCGTTCTGTGCGGCACCGGCCAGTTGCACGGGTGCAATGCCGTCGCACAAGCGCACGTCCGCACCGGCCGTGGCCAGGGGAAGTTTGTGCAGTTGCACGGTCATGGTGTCCGTGTTGGGCGTGCAGCCTTGGTTGCCGGTGGTGGCCAGCACGAATTGCAGCGATGGGAATACCAGGTCGGTGACGCTGGGCATGTACACGGCATCCAGGGTGTTGGCATCCGGCACGAACGTGCCCGTTCCGTTGGTGCTCCAAGCACCGCCGCCCGTGCCCACGATGCTGCCGTCCAGTTGCAGGCCCCCGCCGTCGGCGCAGAGGTCGGCATCGGCGCCGGCCAGCGGCAGGCGGGTGGGCGTAATGGCGATGTACATGGCATCGTACGCGCTGGCGCAACCGCCGGTGCCCTCCGCTGCCAAGGTCAATTCAACCCCGCCGGCCAAGCTGTCCGCCTGCGAGGGCATGTAGGTGGGCGACAACACATCGGCCGAGGGGCTGAAGGTGCCGGTGCCTGTAGTGCTCCAGGCAATGGATGCTGCATGCTGGGCGCTGCCGTTCAATTGCACCGGGGCGATCCCTTCGCACAGGCGCACATCGGCGCCCGCGTTGGCCGTGGGCGGCAGGTGGTACGTAACACGCACGGTATCACGGCCCGGCGCACAGCCCAGGTTATTCGTGGTGGTGATCACCAGGTTGATCTGCCCGATCGCGAAGTCCGCGCTTCCCGGAATGTACGTGGCTTGCAAAGAGGTGGCCGAGGGGCTGAAGGTGCCCGTGCCGGTGGTGGTCCACACACCGGTGGTGGTGCCCGACACTTGGGCGTTCAACGGAATGTTCGGGCTGGTGCTGCAAGCCACCACATCGGCACCGGCATTGGCCGTGAGGCCACCGCCGAAGGTGACGGTCAACGCGTCGGAAACGCTGCTGCAGGGCTCGTTGCCCGTGGTGGTCGCGGTCAGTTCAACACCTCCCGAAAGGCTGTCCGAAACACTGGGGTAGTACAGCGTCACCAGTGCATTGGGGTCCATGAATGAACCTGTGCCGGAGGTGCTCCACACCACGCCTTGGGCATGCAGCATGTTCGCGTTCAGCTGAATGGGGTTGGCGTTGCACACCACGCGGTCCGCACCAACATTCAATTGGGGCAGCGGCGTGGCCGTCACGGTCATCACATCGGTAACCGCGGCGCAATTGCCATTGGTCACCGTGGTGAGCCTCAGCTGCACCGAACCGGCCAGTATATCGGCGGGGCTCATGGTGTAGCTTGAATTCAAGCTGCTGTTGTTGCTGAAATAACCCGTGCCCGTGGTGCTCCATACACTACCGATGGCGCCGCCGCTGACATGGCCGTTAAGCACCACCGCAGGGTTGTTGGCGCATACAACCGCATCCGCCCCGGCATCGGCAAAGCTGGTGTTGCCGAAGGTGAGCAACAGTTGGTCCTGCACGGCCGGGCAGGTGGCCGTGGCCTCGCTGGTCAACGTAAGCATCACGCTGCCGTTGGCCACATCCTGCGGGGTGAACAGGTAGCGTGCATTGAGGGCGGAAGGCGAAGGACTGAAGGTCCCGTTGCCGGTGGTGGTCCAGGTGCCCAAGGGCGCGCCTTGCTGTATGGAGCCCCAGAGCTGGGCATGGGAGGAGCTGGCACAGATCGTTTGGTCCGGTCCGGCGTTCACCACTACTCCATTCCCGATGTAGATGCTCATGGTATCGGTTACCGTATTGCACGAACCGTTGTTCAATGAGGTGAGCACAAAGTCCACGCGGCCGCTCGCCAAGTCCGCCGGGGTGGCCATGTAGGACGTTACCGGCGCGGCAGGATTCACCAGCGTGCCCGAGCCGGAGGTGCTCCAGAAGCCGGTGCTGGTGGGCCCGCCGATCGCGCCATTCAGCGTGAATTGGTTCACCA
>JBIQMI010000074.1:0-5317 GCA_044463585.1 Cryomorphaceae bacterium | reverse complement strand
CCAGGTTGCAGAAGGTCTGGTCCGGGCCTGCGTTCACGTACGGGGCCGGCGTGAGCGTAAGCACCATGGCATCGCTGGCATTGTTGCAGCTGCCCAGGGCCGAGAGGGTAAGGGTGACCCCTCCCAGGGCCGTATCCACCGCGCTGGGCACATAGGTCGGGTTCAGCACGCTGGCGTTGGGCACGAACGTGCCGGTGCCGCTGGTGCTCCACAGTGTACTATTGATGTTGCCGGTGAGCGTTCCGTTCAATTGGGCGCTCACATTGTTCGCGCAGAAGCTTTGGTCCGCACCTGCGTTCACGGTGGCATCCGGCAGGATCTGTATGAAGAGCGTGTCGGAGGTGGCCGCGCAGAGGCCGGTGCCCGTGCTGGTGAGCACCAGGCGCACACCGCCCGCCAGGGAATCGGCAGCGCTGGCATTGTACATGTTGGACAACAGTGTGGGTGCCTGCGAGAAAGTGCCGCTGCCCAACGTGGTCCAGATGCCTGTGGTGGAGGCTCCGCTCACCGCGCCGTTGATCGGCACATGCAGCGCATTGGTGCAGGCCACGTGGTCGGGGCCGGCATCCACCACGGATGCGGGAACAATGGTCAGCACCATCTGGTCCATGGCGTTGTCGCAGCTGTTCACGCTCCAGGTGAAGGTGAGGCTGCCGGCCGCACGGTCATCCGCCGTGGGCAGGTATTGTGCATTGGCAGCGGCCGCATTGGGCACGAATTGGCCCGTTCCGGAGGTGGTCCACACGCCTTCGGTGGCATTGCCCACAATGGCGCCTTGCAGTTGCACGGTGTTCGTGGTGGCGCAGATCCATTGGTCAGGGCCGGCGTTGGCCACGGCGCTGGGCAGGATCGTGAATTCCATGGCATCGCTCACCGGCGCGCAGAGGTTGTTGCCCGTGTGGGTGAGTGTGAGGGTTACCGTTCCTGCCAATGAATCTGCCGTGCTCGCCACATAGGTGGCGTTCAGTGCAGTTGGCGCAGGAATGAAGTATCCGGTCCCGGATGTGCTCCAAATGCCCGTGTTGGCGGTACCGCTCACCGATCCATTGAGCGCCACGGAGAGGTTGCTGGCGCAATTGGTCTGGTCCGGTCCGGCATTCACCACAGGGGCGGGCGTTACCGTCACGCTCATGGTGTCGCTCACTGCAGTGCACAGGCCATTGCCGGTGGAGCTAAGCGCGAGTTGGAAAGCGCCTGCCGCAATTTCAGAGGCTGTGGGCGTGTATACCGCATTCAGCGTGTACTTGTCCGGGCTGAAGGTGCCCGCACCGCCGCTCCATTTCACGCCGGTGGCCACGGTTACCGAGCCATTCAGTTGAACTTGGGGCGCGTTGGCGCACACCGTTGCATCTAGGCCTGCGGAAATGGTGGGTGCCGGTGTGATGGTGATCACCACCTGGTCGCTTTCCGTGCTGCAATTGCCATTGCCCGTGGAGGTGAAGGTGAGGGTCACGGTTCCCGCCGCAATTTCCGCCGCAGTGGGCGTATAGGTGGGGCTGAAAACGTTCGCTTGGGGTGAGAAGCTGCCGTTTCCGCCGCTCCAAACACCGCCGGTGGCGTTCTGCACGGAGCCGTTCAGTTGGGCCAAGGGTGCATTGGCGCATACGCTGAAGTCGGCGCCGGCATCAACCACGGGGCTGTCCGTGAAGGTGATGGTGATGTCATCGCTGCTCGCAGCGCAGATCGTGGTGCCGGTAGAGGTCAGTGTAAGTGTGGTCGAGCCTGCCGCCAGTTCGGCCGCCGTGGGCGTGTAACTGGTGCTGGTGAACGTGTTCCCGGGGTTGAACAGACCCGCGCCGCCACTCCAGATCGAGCCTGGCGCATTGCCCACGAAACCGTTGAGCTGGAAGGTTGAATTGTTGCGGCAAACGCTCTTATCAGGCCCCGCATTCACCACGGGTACCGGTGAAATGCTGATCGTGACGTTGTCGCTTACCGGTGCGCAATTGCCCATGCCCGTGGTGGTGAGGGTGAGGGTCACCGAACCCATGGAAATTTCCGTGGGGCTGGGCGAGTATGTCGCGTTCAGCGCGCCGGCACCGGGGGCAAACGTGCCCTGCCCGCCGGACCAAAGCCCGCCCGTGGCCACGGTAACGGCCCCGTTCAGTTGCACTGCGGCAGCGCTCGCACAAACCGCCACGTCGGAACCTGCGTTGGCCGTGGGTGCCGGGGTGAAGCTGACCTGCACGGTATCCGTTGTGGCCACACAGCCCCCGTTGCCCGTGGAGGTCAGCACCAGCTTCACAAGGCCGGCCGCCAATTCACCCGCAGTAGGTGTGTACACAGCGTTCAGGCTGGTGGTGCCCGGCGTGAAGCTGCCCAGGCCACCGGACCATGCACCGCCCGTGGCATGCTGCACGCTGCCCTGCAACTGCACCGCGGCATTGTTGGCGCACAGCACATGGTCCGTGCCGGCATTCACCACCGGTGCACCCGTTATCGTCAGCAGCACCTGGTCGGAAACTGCGGTACACAAGCCGTTGCCCGTGCTGGTGAGCGTGATGATGGCCGATCCGGCCGCGATCTCAGCAGCCGTTGGATGATAGACCGCATTGAGGTTGTTGGGGCTTGGCGTGAAGCTGCCGTTGCCGGACCATGTGCCGCCCGTGGCGTTCTGCACGGAACCGGCCAACTGTACGGACGCATTGTTGGCGCAGGAAGTGAGCGGGCTGCCAGCGTCCACCACGGGCGCAGGTATGATGCTCAGCACAATTTGACTGCTTACGGCATTGCACAGGCCATTGCCGGTGCTGGTGAGCGTAAGGGTGACACCGCCAGCGGCGATCTCCGCCGCGGTAGGTGTGTACACGGCATTGAGGACCGTGTTCCAGGGGCTGAAGTCGCCTTGGCCACCGCTCCACACCGCACCGGTTGCCACGGTAACGGCACCGTTCAGTTGGTAGGTGGCATTGTTGGCGCAAATGGTGGCATTGGCACCGGCATTCACCGTGGGTGCCGGTGTGAAGGTGAAGGCCACTTGGTCGCTTACCGCCGCGCAGCCGTTGTTGCCCGTGGTGGTCAGCGTTAGTGTCGCACTGCCTGCCGCGATCTCGCCCAGCGACGGCGTGTACACCGCGTTGAGCGCGTTGGCGTTCGGCGTGAAGGTGCCGCCACCGCCGCTCCAGGTGCCGCCATTGGCCACTGTTACACCGCCGGCCAGTTGCACGGCGGCATTGTTGGCGCAGTAGGTGGCATCAACGCCCGCATTGGCCGTTGGGCTGGCCGTGAAGGTGATGTGGACCTGATCGCTCACGGGCACGCAGTTTCCGTTGCCGATGGTGGTGAGCGTGAGGGTAAGCCCGCCCGTGGCCACTTCGGCCGGCGTGGGCATGTACACCGCGTTCAGCGATGCAATGGAGGGCGTGAACGTTCCCGCGCCACCGCTCCATTGGCCACCGCCCGCGCCAACCACGGAACCACCCAGCTGCACCTGGGGATTGTTGGAGCATACGGACAAGTCGTTGCCTGCTTCGACCACTGGCGAGGCCAGGATGGTGATCACCATTTGATCGGCAACGGCATTGCACAGGCCGTTACCGGTGGTGGTGAGCGTGAGGGTGGCAGTGCCCAAGGCCACTTCTGCGGGGCTCGGGTGGTACGTGGCGTTCAAGGCGTTCGCGTTGGGGCTGAAGGTGCCGGTGCCGCCGCTCCATACACCGCCGGTGGCGATGGTCACGGAGCCGTTGAGCACCACGGTGGGATCATTGGCGCACACCGTGCGGTCCACGCCTGCATTGGCCGTGGGCGATTGCGAGAAATAGATCGTCATCTGGTCGCTCACGGGCAGGCAACTGCCGTTTCCGGTGCTGGTGAGCGTGAGGGTGACCGAGCCGCTGGCCAATTCCGTGGAGCTGGGCGTGTACACCGCGTTGAGCGCGTTGATGCTGGGCGAGAAGCCGCCTGTGCCGCCACTCCAGATGCCGCCCGTTGCATTCACCACGGAACCGGCCAATTGCACCGGGGCATTGTTGGAGCATACGGTCCGGTCGGCCCCGGCGTTCACAACAGGTGCCGGGGCGATGTTGATCACCATTTGGTCGCTTACCGCATTGCAGAGGCCATTGCCCGTGCTGGTGAGCGTAAGGGTGATGCTGCCGGTCGCAATTTCACCGTTCGAAGGTGTATACACGGCGTTGAGGTTCGTGCCATTGGGCGAGAACGTGCCCGCGCCGCCGCTCCAAACACCACCGCTTGCGTGCGTTACCACGCCAGCGAGCTGCACTGCTGCCTGGTTGGCGCAGGCCGTGCGGTCAATACCGGCGTTCACCACGGGTGCCGGGGTGATGGTGATCACCACTTGGTCGCTCACCGGGTTGCTGTTGCCGTTGCCCACCGTGGTAAGCGTAAGGGTAACGCTGCCCGCCGCGATCTCCGCAGCCGAGGGGAAATAGGTCGTGTTGAGGGACGTGTTGTTCGGGCTGTAGGTGCCGGAGCCGCCGCTCCAAATACCGCCTGACGCGATGGTCACGCTGCCGCTAAGCACCACACTGGCGTTGTTGGCGCAGATCGTTTGGTCCGGGCCGGCATTGGCCGTGGGTGCGTCGGTGAAGGTGATGGTCATTTGGTCGCTGGCCGCGGCACATGAGCCATTTCCGGTGGTGGCCAGCGTGAGCGTGACACTGCCAGCGGCGATCTCGGCCGCCGTGGGCGTGTACACCGCATTCACCGTGTGGTTGTTGGGGCTGTACGTACCGGCACCACCGCTCCAAACGATACCGGTGGCCAAGGTGAACGATCCGGCCAGCGTTGTGGCAGGGTTGTTCTCGCTCACGCTTTGGTCGGGGCCTGCGTTGGCCGTGGGCGCCGGCGTATAGGTGATCACCACTTGGTCGGCCACCGCCGCGCAATTCCCGTTGCCCGTAGTGGTGGCCGTAAGCGTCACCGAGCCATTGGCAATATCGATCGGCGACGGGGCGTAGGTGATGTTCTGCGCGGTGCTGCCCGGGCTGTACATGCCCGTTCCGCCGCTCCATTGCACGCCAGTGGCCACGGTAATGGCCGCATTCAGCGTGGCGGTGCCGTTGTTGGCGCACAGGACCTGATCGGCGCCTGCATTCACCGTGGGCTTCGGGGTAATGGTGAAGTGCACCTGGTGGCTCACCGGGTTGCAAAGCCCGTTACCGGCACTGGTGAGGGTCAAGGTCACCCCTCCGGCGGCGATCTCGGCCGCGGTCGGGGTGTAAGTGGCATTGAGGGTGATGTTGTTCGGGCTGAAGCTGCCGTTGCCGCCGCTCCACACGCCGCCCACGGCACCTGTGATGCTGCCGTTGAGCGAAATGGTGGGGGCATTGGCGCACACCGTACCGTTCGCACCTGC
>JBIQMI010000073.1:0-13302 GCA_044463585.1 Cryomorphaceae bacterium | reverse complement strand
GGACAATCTGCCCTTGGCGCAGCGGGCTGCCGGCGCGGTGTTGCATTACTTGGGCGAAACCCGCCATGATCGCCTCGGCCATGTGCGGTCGATCAGCAAGCTGGCCACGGAAGGACAGGTTTGGCTGGACCGTTTCACGGTGCGCAACCTGGAATTGGTGGCGCCCGTGAATGAAGGCGGGCGCACGTTGCTGGCGGCCATGGACCGCTGCGAAACGCCGATGGGCGCGCGGCTGCTGCGCCGTTGGTTGCTGGCGCCCTTGGTGGACCCCGCGGCCATTGCCTGGCGCCACGACCGGGTGGCTCAACTGGTGGAACAGGAAGGCCTGCGCGGGCAACTGGAGGAAGGGCTGAAGGCCATGGGCGACCTCGAGCGCCTTTCGGCCAAGGCCGCCACGGGCCGCATCAACCCCCGCGAACTGCTGCAATTGGCAAGGGCCGTTAGGGCAGGGGGCGAATTGCAGCAGCAACTTTTGGGAAGCGAAGGTCCTTGGGCGGGCACGGCCGGTGCGTGGGAGGTGCCGCACCAGGTGGCGCGCTGCATCGAGGAAGGCATTGAGGCCGAGGCACCGGTGAACATCCAGAAGGGAGGTGTGATCAAGGCCGGGGCCAACGCCGACCTCGATGAGCTGCGCCACATCACCGTGCATGCCAAGGAGCTGTTGCTCGATGTGCAGCAGCGCGAGGCGAAGGAAACCGGTATCTCGTCCCTGAAAGTGGGCTATAACAATGTGTTCGGGTATTACTTGGAGGTGCGGCACACGCACCGCGAAAAAGTACCTGCCGCCTGGGTGCGGAAGCAAACCCTAACCGGTGCCGAGCGCTACATCACCGACGAACTGAAAGCGCTGGAAGAGCGGATCCTCAGCGCGGAGGAAAGGATCCTTGCGCTGGAGGCGCAGCTCTACGAGGCCACCGTCGCTGAGGTGTGCGGCGGCATGGCGGCCCTGCAACAGCTCGCGGCGGGCGTGGCCCAACTCGATGTATTGCGCGGCTTCGCCATCAATGCGCAACGCTGGAATTATGCCCGGCCTTCGATCAACGATGGTGCTGCGCTGGTGGTACGCGCCGGCAGGCATCCGGTGATCGAGCAGCAGCTGCCGGCAGGTGAAGAGTATGTGGCCAACGACCTGGACCTCGATCCCGAAGGGGCACAATTGATCGTGATCACCGGGCCGAACATGAGCGGTAAATCGGCGCTGCTGCGCCAAACCGCATTGATCGTAATGATGGCCCAGTGCGGCAGCTTCGTGCCCGCGGGGGAGGCCCGTATCGGCCTGGTGGACCGCATCTTCACCCGCGTGGGTGCCAGCGACAACCTGGCCACGGGCGAAAGCACTTTCATGGTGGAGATGAACGAGACGGCCAGCATCCTCAACAACCTTAGCCCACGCAGCCTGCTGCTGATGGACGAGATCGGGCGCGGTACCAGTACCTACGACGGCATTTCCATCGCATGGAGCATCGCCGAGTTCCTGCACGAGCACCCCATGCGCCCGAAAACGCTCTTCGCCACGCATTACCATGAGCTCAACAGCATGGCCGATACCTTCGAGCGTGTGCGCAACGCCAACGTGGCCGTGCGCGAGGCCGATGGCAAGGTGCTGTTCCTGCGTAAACTGGTACCGGGCGGCAGCGACCGCAGCTTCGGCATCCATGTGGCGCGCATGGCCGGCATGCCGCACAAGGTGGTGGAGCGGGCCGAAAAGGTGCTGCGCCACCTCGAGCGCACCCATGCTGGCAACTTGGGCGGGACGGAAAGCGAGGAGCGCGGTGCACCGCGGTTGGCGCCGGTGGAGCTGCACGGCCTGGGCCGCGAGCCGCAGTTGAGCTTTTTCCAATTGGACGATCCTGCGCTTGAAGGCATCAGGGAGAAGCTGGAGGAGGTGGACATAAACAACCTCACGCCGGTTGAGGCCCTGTTGAAGCTGGGCGAGATCAAACGGATGGCCGGTGGCAGGCCGAAGCTGAAGAAGGCATGATCCCGGCAGGGCCGGGTCCCTTGCGCGATATGCAACGGTGGGGCGGCCTGCTGATCGTGTTGGCCGTGCTGCTGGTGTACTGGCCCCTTTCCACGCTGCAATACGGCGTGGTGCCCGGCGATACGCTCGATTGCTGGCTGCCATGGCGCTGGTTCATCGCCGGTGCGCTGCATGATGGCCATTTCCCGCTGTGGAACCCGTACGCGCAATCGGGCTACCCGATCTATGCGGACCTGCAGGGGCCGGCGTGGTATCCGCTGTCCATTGCGCTGGGCGGTACCCTGGGCCACAACCTTTTCACGCTCCAGTTTCTTTTCCTCTTTTATGTGTGCTTGGGGGCATTGGGCATGCGCCATTTGGTGCAACAGCAGTACCGCGATCCCCACGCGGCCCTGGTGGTGGGTTTGGCGTACGGGCTCAGCGGCTTTTTCACCGGGCACCAAATGCATTTCTATGCGGTGATCAGCGCGGCCTGGCTGCCGTGGCTTTTCGCGGCGCAACTGAGGCTGATCGCCGCGCCGGGATGGCGACCCGCGGTGGCCGCTGCCGTGGTGCAGGCGCTGTTGCTCACGGGCGGCAACCACACATTCACCCTAATCGGCAGCTGGTTGTTGCTGGCGTTGATCGCCGCGCAAGTGGCCGCATTGCTGGGCAAGGGTGAAAAGGCGGCGGTTAGGCGTTTGCTGCGCTTCCAATTGCTGTTCGCTGGGCTGGTGGTGCTCATGGCGTGCGGCACTTTCTTCGCCTGGGCGGAAGTTTCGCCCCACATCGATCGGGCCGGGGGCATGGCGTATGCCGATGCGGCGGTCCTGCCATTCAGCCCGCGCGCATGGATCTCGTTCATCTTCCCCTATGCCACAGGCACCGATGCCGATTGGTTGGGCACCGATCCCACCATGGCCAATGGGTACGTGGGGGTGGGGGTGCTGGTGCTGGCCGTGCTTTCGCTCTTCGCCAAGCGCGGACGATCGGCCAACGTCATTGCCATCTTCGGCCTGGTATGCGCCTTGGCCTCGTTGGGTGCGCATGCGCCGGTGCACCGCTGGTTGTGGGCCGTGGTGCCGGGCCTCGACCTGTTCCGGTTTCCCAGCTACTACCAATGGTTCGTGGCGTTTGCGCTGCTTTACCTGGCCGCCGGCGCAGTGGCTGAATGGCCGGTTTGGCGCTTCCGCAATGTGCGGGCGCTGCGGACCACACTGGCGGCTTTCAGTGCATTGCTGCTGGCGTTGGTGGTGTGGGCGTGGCTGCACAAGGTCCATGAACCAGCGCTGGAATGGAACGCGCCGCTTTTCCCCATGCTAGCCGGGGCGTGGCGGTGGCACCGGGTATTGGCAGCCGCGCTTTTGGTGCTGCCGGCCTTTGCAGGCTTCTGCTGGTGGGCGTTGAAAGCGCAGCGCACCAATTGGCTGTTGCCGCTTTTGGTGCTGCTGGAAATGGGTTGGTCCACCGCCTTGGCGCAATGGAACACCGCCGTGGGGGACTATGCGCCGAAGGCCTTGCAGGCGCGGATCGACCGCCAGCCGCAAGGCCCCGTGTGGCCTGGATTGCATCCGATGGCCATGAACGCGGACGGGCCCTTTCCGCTGAAATACCTCTGGCGCAATGTGCAGGATTTCGTGGGTGGCCCCTCGCACGATGGCTTCAATTCGTTCTGGCTGAAGGAGAGCAACAACATGCCGCAGGATCATCCGCAATTGTTCGCCGAAATGTTGGCCGAGCCGCTGGTGTATTTGGCGGAGGAAACACATCCTGCCGGCAACGAAGAAGTAGTGGTGCATGCGTTGGGCGCAGGCAACGTGGCCATGGCCGGGTTCGACCACAATTCCATCGCGGTGCAGGTGCGAACCGATACGCCAGCAGTGGCGGTGCTGCAACAGGCCTGGTACCCGGGCTGGAGGGTGGAAGTGGA
Source organism: Cryomorphaceae bacterium (assembly GCA_044463585.1). Taxonomy (GTDB): domain Bacteria; phylum Bacteroidota; class Bacteroidia; order Flavobacteriales_F; family PHOS-HE28; genus PHOS-HE28. Next base: position 9,412 of record JBIQMI010000073.1, on the reverse strand, counting down.
TGGCGCCCCGGCGGAATTGCTCCGTACCAATTATGCGTTCATGGGCGTGCGCCTGCCCGCCGGTGCGCACGAGGTGGACTTCCGGTTCGCCAAGCCGGTCGTGCCTTTGTTGCTCGCGGTGTCGCTCCTGGTTTTCATGGGGTGCGCAGCGTGGTTGGCGTTCGGCCTTGCAGGCGCATATCGCCCATGGGCACTGGGCGGTTGGTTGGTACTGGCCGTGGCATTGGGCTGGTCGCTTTTTGGCCACAGGGCCAAGACGGATGAACTTCCCGCGGGAGTTCAAGGCTTGGTGGCCGATATGGCCGGCAGTGGCCACGGCCCGTTGCCGGTGCTGGTGAACACCGACCGCGTTCCGGTGCTGGACGCTTATTTCAAGGGGTTGCCGGTGCACTGGCTCAGGGCCACCGGGCAAAGGGACATGGCGCAGGCGGCACAGCAGGTAAAGGCCGTGGGCGAACAGCCCTTCTGGTGGCTGGAGGCGGGACTGTCCACGCCGCCCGGGTTGCGCGCCTACCTGCTCTCGCAATACCGCGTGGCCAAGCAATTGAGTCGGAACGGTTGCCGCGCCCTGCTGCTTGGGCCCGCAACGGATGGCCTGCCCAACGAACTGTTGCATACCGATGAGGCCCCGGCATTGCTCGAGCAGGAACGGCCGTGGACCACCGCATTCCGCATAACGGTCGGGCAACTGTTGCCGCTGCAGGGCGCGCTGTGGGTGACCGCTGAATACACCGCCAGTGCGGATGCCGTGCCCATGCTGGTGATCGAAACGAGGAGGAATGATGCCATCACCGGCTATGAGAGCATTCCATTGTCCAAAGGCGGAGGGGCGCTGACCGCCAGTTGGGTCCAAAACCTGATGGAGTTCAGGGATCGGCGCGATGAGCTGGGCATCTACCTATGGAACAACGGCACGGGCACGATGGAGGTAACGGCCTGGCGGGTGCAACGCACACACAAGGACCTGGAGCGCTGGTGAAGGGTTTTTCCATGCCGTGGTTGCCGGGATCAGGATACCCGTTATATTTGCGCCCGCTTCGCCGCCGAAAGCCGGAAAAGCACAAGCGAGAGTAGCTCAGTTGGTAGAGCACGACCTTGCCAAGGTCGGGGTCGCGGGTTCGAGTCCCGTTTCTCGCTCGGAATGCCTCCCACCCCTGGGAGGCATTTTCTTTTCCCCCCTATTTTTCGCCTGATGCTGGCCCGGCTGCTCCTGAACGACAAGGTGATACTCGCGCTGATCGCCATCAATGCGGCCGCGCTTTTTGCCTTGGGGTTTCCTGGCCTGCCGGTGGAAGTGAGCACGCTGCTGCACGGCGCGGACGAGGCCATCACCATCCTGTTCGTGGTGGAGGCGGTGGTCAAAATGCGCCGCTTCGGCATCCGGGGCTATTTCCGCGATGGCTGGAACCGTTTCGACCTCACCTTGGTGGTGTTGGCACTGCCTTCGCTGGCCGACCTGTTCATGGCGGTGGACATGGATGCCTACGGTACCTTCCTGGTGCTGCGCGCGGTGCGCGTGGTGAAGTTGCTGCGCACGATCCGCTTTTTCCCCAATATCAACGGGCTGGTGCAGGGCGTTGAGCGCGCCGTGAAGGCCTCCTTCGTGGTGATCGTGGCCTTTGCCATTGCATTGTTCATCGTGGCGCTGTTCACCCAACGGCTCTTCGCCGCGGTTTCGCCCGACCATTTCGGTGACCCCGCGCGGGCGCTTTATTCCGTGTTCAAGATCTTTACCGTGGAAGGCTGGTTTGATATACCCGACGAAGTGGTGGCAGGCCTGCCAGCGGGGCCGCGCATGCTCGCCAGGGTTTGGTTCATCGCCATTCTGATGGGGGGCGGCATTTTCGGCCTTTCGCTGGTGAACTCGATCTTTGTGGATGCAATGGTGGCCGACAACAACGATGTGCTGGAGGCCAAGATCGATGCGCTGACCACGGAAGTGCGCCGATTGCAGGAATTGATGGGCGAAAAAGATCCCGCCGACGGGGAAGCGTCCTGATGCCGTTCATTTGCAAACCTGCCCGGGTGGTGGAATGGTAGACACGAGGGACTTAAAATCCCTTGGTCCGTAAGGGCCGTGCGGGTTCGAGTCCCGCCCCGGGCACGCTGCGCCACGATCTTTTCCGCGGGATCGCTGCCGTGGCACGGCCGCCATGAAAACGCGCATCGCACCAACCCCCAGCGGCTTCCTGCACTTGGGCAACGGGGCATCCTTCGTTATGGCTTGGCGCCTGGCCCGCGAAGCCGGTGGCACAGTGCTGCTGCGCATCGACGACCTGGATGCGGAACGGGCGCGTTCGGCCTATACCGAGGATATATTCGACATGCTGCACTGGCTGGGCCTCGATTGGGATGAAGGCCCCGCCGATGCTGCCGCACTGGAAGACCAGTGGACGCAGCACCGGCGCATGCCGCTGTACTCAGCCACCTTGGAAAAACTGCGCACCGCCGGGCAGTTGTACGCTTGCGGTTGCACGCGCAGATCGGTGCAGGAACGCGTTGGCCACGGCGGCTACGACGGCCATTGCCGCGAGCGTGGCCTGCCGTTGGACATGCCCGGCGTGGTGTGGCGGTTGCGCCTGCCCGCCAATGGGGGTGTGCACTGGTCCACCTGGCCGGCCGGGCGGGTGCACCATGCCGCAATGGACATGCCCGACCCGGTGGTGCGCCAGCGCGATGGGCGGCCTTCGTACCAGATCGCATCGCTCACCGATGATGTCCACTTCGGAATTGGCTTGATCGTGCGGGGCGCCGACCTGCTGCCTTCAACGGCGGTGCAAATGCACATGGCCCGTGCGCTCGACCTGGATGCCTTCCGCCGGGTGCGCTTCCTGCACCACCCATTGGTGCTCGATACGCTGGGGCACAAGCTTTCGAAATCGGAAGGAGCATTTTGCCTGCACCAGGCCCGCGCCCGGGGCGACGATCCCCGCGTGGTGCACCGCTTGGCGGAGCAGCTGCTGGAGCAGGCCTTGGCCGACCCCGCCAATAACTGAGGCGCTACGCGGTGCGCAACAGCACCATCAGGCTGAGGAACAGGGCCGCAGCACCCAGGATCATGCCCACCAAGGCATAGCCCTTGCCCCGGTCGCCGCGGTCGCGGCATTGCCGGCTGCCGATCAAGCCAAGGGTGAAGGCCAATGCGCCGCCCACCAGCAGGAAGGGAATGCTGTGCAGGCCGATGCCCAGCACCACGGTGGCCACACCAATGGGGGCCGCCGCTACGGTCTTGGCATTCAAATCCCGCGATTCTTCGCTGTAATAATCGCCGGTGTCCTGCACAACCACTGGCGTGGCACTGGGGGGCACTGCCGACAGGGCCTCGGTCGTCCTGCTTTCTTCCTTGGTCAGGAACAATGAAGGGCCGGTTTCCGCATGAACCTCCGGGCCGGGTTGCGCCCCTACCGCATCTGCCACCGCTGGAGCGGCGTTCACCTCTGCCGTTGTACTTGCCGGTGCGGCGGCTGGGGGCCTGCCACGCTTTTCCAGCCACCGGTAGCGGGCTTGGCCCAACGCAGGGCCGCTGGTGTTGAATACCGCGCAGCCTTGGGCGGACACCAACAACAAAAGCATGAAGGGCCAAAGCTTCCGGTGCATGGCGCAAGCTACGTGCGGAGCGGTGCACAGCGCGAAGTTTTGCACCCGGTCGCGGCCCGTGGCGGCAGTGGTTGCTGAAGGCAAAGGCCGATGAACCCGGGTTTCGACGAACTTTGGCCCATGCGCCTGCGGCTGTTGCTTTCACTGTTGATCGGCCTGGCCGCGCACGGCGTTTTCAGCCAACAAGGGGTGACCACCTTCGGCCTGCAGGTGAAGCCGGTGGTACCGTTCGGTTTTTTCGAGGGGTCGAAAAGCCTTCAACAGCCCCATTTAACGGCCGATTTCAAGCTCAATGGCGGCATGGCCGTGGGCATGCTGGTGCGGCATGGCCTCAGCAGGTCCATTTCGCTGGAAGTGGGGCTGGACCAGATCACGCGCCGTTTCGATTTCAGCCTGGCCAACGATACCAACGGTTACACCGATGGCGGCAAGCTGCGCTACGTGGGCTATGAATTGCCCGTAATGTGCCTGGTGTACATCCGCTTGGGCGAGAACACGTGGATGAACAATGCCCTGGGCGCAAGCATCGATTTCTACCCCAGCGATGCGCACAAGGAATTCGCCAATGCGCAGGCCTATCTCTTCCGGCGCAATTGGGCCCAAGTGGGCGTGGTGGGCAACATCGGCGTGGAGTACCGCACCGAAAGGTCCGGTTACTTCTACCTCGGCCTTACCTACCACCGGCCGTTCGGCGACATGGTGCAGGCGGATGCCACCTGGCTCGACCGCTTCGCCGGGTACAAGCCCTACAAAATGGTCACCCGCCTCAGCGGCAGCTACCTTACGGTGGACCTTCGCTACTTCTTCCATGAGGCGCCTGACAAGGAACGCCTGCGCCGGCAGCGCAACCGCTGAGCCACCCGGCGTTGCGCATCTTTGCACCATGGAACCTGGAACCAACGGCCGTACCCTCGCCTGGGCCTCGGCCATCCTTATGCTGGCGGTGGCATTCGGTGCCTTCGGGGCGCATGGCATACAAGGCCGGGTGGATGCCCAGTCCTACCACAACTGGGCCACCGCCGCGCAGTACCAGTTCTACCACGGGCTTGCGCTGCTGGGGCTGGCGGCCTTGGAAGGGCGGTTGGCCACCCGCACGGTGGCCTTTGCCCGGATCCTTTTCCTGCTCGGGATCCTCTGCTTCAGCGGTTCGCTCTATCTCCTGTCGGTCCGTGAGCTGCTGGGCTTGCAGGGCATCGTGCGCATCCTGGGCCCCATCACGCCGTTGGGCGGACTGATGTTCATCGGGGGGTGGGCCACCATTTTCGCCGGTTCGCTGCGCCGGGCGGCATAGCGGTGCGCCGCAACCCCGCGGTTGCCGTGCATTCCGCACCCAATATGGCTGGGCCGTACATTTGCGCTTCTAAAAAGCGAACCTCACGATCATGAACGAATTCGGATCAAAACCGAAACACGCAGACCTTTCAAAGATCGGCCTGAGCAACCTTGGAGATGTTTATTGGAACCTGGAACCTGCCGAGCTGGTGGAGCACACGTTGGTGAACGGCCAAGGCGTATTGACCAGCACCGGGGCACTGGCGGTGGACACCGGCGAATTCACCGGGCGCAGCCCCAAGGACAAGTTCCAGGTGAAGGATGCCCTCACCGAGGGGGCCATTGCCTGGGGCGAGATCAACATACCCATGGAGCCGGCCGCCTTTGAGCGGCTGCGCGAGCGCATGGCCGCGTACCTCATGGGCCGCGAGGTGTACGTGCAGGATGCGTATGCCTGTGCCGACCCGGCCTTCCGGCTGAACCTGCGCCTGGTGGCCGAGTACCCTTGGAGCGCATTGTTCGGGCACAATATGTTCCTGCGCCCCGAGCGCTCGGAACTGGCCAATTTCGATCCCGAGTGGAACATCATCTGTGCGCCAGGCTTCATGGCCGATCCCAAGATCGACGGCACGCGCCAGCACAACTTCGCCGCGGTGGACTACAGCCGCAAAATGATCCTCATCGGCGGCACGGCCTACACGGGCGAGATCAAGAAAGGAATTTTCGGCGTGTTGAATTTCATTCTCCCGCAGGAACACGATGTGCTGAGCATGCATTGCTCGGCCAACGTGGGCAAGGATGGCGATACGGCGGTGTTCTTCGGCCTCAGCGGAACCGGCAAGACCACGCTCAGCGCCGATCCGCAGCGCCAATTGATCGGCGATGACGAGCACGGATGGGGAAAGAACGGCATCTTCAATTTCGAAGGAGGATGCTATGCCAAGGCCATCGACCTTTCCAAGGAGAAGGAGCCCGAGATCTGGGAGGCCGTACGTTTCGGCGCGCTGCTGGAGAACATCGGGTTCAAGGAGGAAAGCCAATGCGAAGTGGACTTTGCCGACAAGGGCCGGACGGAGAACACGCGCGTGAGCTATCCACTGGAGCACATCGCCAACCATGCAGTGCCGAGCACCGGCGGGCATCCGCGCAACATCTTCTTCCTCACTTGCGACGCCTACGGTGTGCTGCCGCCGATCAGCAAGTTGAACGCGGGCCAGGCCATGTACTGGTTCCTCAGCGGCTATACGGCGAAAGTGGCGGGCACCGAGGCCGGGATCACCGAGCCGAAAACCGTGTTCAGCGCTTGCTTCGGCGCGCCTTTCCTGCCGCTTGCACCCACCACCTACGCCCAAATGCTGGGCGAACGGATGAAGAAGCACCAGGTGAATGTGTGGCTGGTGAACACCGGCTGGAGCGGCGGCGCATACGGCACCGGTGAGCGCATGAAGCTGCGCCACACAAGGGCCATGATCAGCGAAGCACTGCACGGCGGCCTGGATAATGTGGAGTACAAGGCAGACCCGGTTTTCGGGGTGCTCGTGCCCCAGAGCTGCGCCAATGTGCCCGCAGAGATCCTGGACCCGCGCAACACGTGGAAGGACAAGGCGGCCTATGACGCGCAGGCCGACCAGCTGGCCAAGGCCTTCCAGAAAAACTTCGACAAATACCGCGCTACGGCGAATGAAGAAACCCTGCAGGCCGAACCCAGCGCTGGGGTGAAGGCCTGAAGATCTACGGCCCGGCTTTTGGATGCCCGCGCACCTGCGCGGGCATTGCCGGTTGGGCCCCGCGAGTGAAAGCGATGAAGAACAGGATGCTCATCACCATACTTCTGGCCGTGCACATGCTCGCGGCGTGGGCGCAGGGCGACCCCTTGGCGCGCACCACCCGGCCCGAGGAAATGAGGGAGGACCTGGAGATCATCCGCCAAACCGTGGAGCAGGCACATCCGGATCCGTACCGGTACCACCCGCGTTCCGAAATGGAGGTGATGTTCAACAAGGTGTCCGAAGCCTTGGATGAACCCATGTCGGCGGAAATGTTCATCGCCGAGGTGTTGCCCGTGCTGCGCGCCATTGGCGATGCCGGCACCCGATTGGCCCCCCCCGCCGACCTGGTGGCGCTTTACGAACATTCCGAGCCGTTGATCCCGATCAGTGTTGCCGTGCTCGGCGGCAAGCTTTATCTCGATGAGGAGCTCAAGGGTTTCCGAAGCCTGCCCGCGGCCTGCGAGATCCTGCGCATCAACCAGAACGATGCAGCCGATATAGTGGCCAAGCTGCGCGGCGGTATGGTGCCCGAAGGCGGCGACACGAGTTTGCTCGACCGCAGGATCGAGGCCGATTTCCCCGTGCTCTACCGCCGCCATGTGGAGGCAGGCGACCGGTTCATGGTGGAGTACAGGAAGACCGATGGCAGCTTGGGCAGTGCCGAAGTGAGGGCGCTGACCAAGGATGAAATGCGGCGCACCTACCGCTCCAAAGGAATCGACCTGCAGCCCTGGCGGTTGGAGGAAATGCCCGCCAGCAGGTCGGCATGGCTCACTTTGGCCAGCTTCGACCTGAAGGAGTTGGAGCGCAACAAGGTCAATCCTGAACGGTACCTGAACAGCGTGATGAACGCGCTTCGGAAGTCGGAGGCCGCCACATTGGTGATCGATGTGCGCGGCGCGCATGGCGATGACCTCGGTGTGGCCGAGCAAGTGTTCGCCCTGATCGCCCAGAAACCGTACCGGGTGGTGCGGTCGGTATCCATCCGCAATGGCCGGGTGCCCGATTCGTACCGGTATGCCAAGCCGGAGCCCGAGTTTTTCGCGGCCGTTGGCGGGGCCTATGCCGATGAGGTGAACGGACGGCGCGAGCTGAAGCCTGATGACCCGCGGTTGCTTCCCCTGCAGCCGGTGACCAAGGCCTTTGCGGGCAAGGTGTACGTGGTGTGCGACGGGGCCACCACCGGCGCCGCCGCCGCTTTTGCCATGATGTCGAAACGCACCGGGCGCGCACGTACCGTGGGCGAGGAAATAGGCTCGAACGCGTGGAGCTTCTGCGGGGGAAGGGCCTTGGAGGTCACCCTGCCGCATACAGGGGCCGTACTGCGGGTGCCGCTGATGCGCTATGTGCCCGAGGGGAATCCCTCCGGCGCGCAGGACCGCGGTGAAATGCCGAGCTACCAAGTGCCCAAGCGTGCAGCCGACCTGGCACGGGGGAAGGACACGGTGCGCGAGGCCTTGCTCAACCTGATCGAGGAACTGCTATGATCCGCCGCTGGCGATGCCTGACGGTGTTGCCCGTGCTTGCGCTGCTGGCCGCTTGCAGTTCCCCGGCCACCGGAGAGGGATGGCAGGGGTGGAAGCATTCTCCGGTGCAATACGCCAAGTACTTCCAATTGCTGAAGAAGGACGGGGCCACCGTGTTGTTGACCTTCGGCCCCGGGGGCACTACCGATACCACCGGGTGCTTCGGCATGGCCGCGCATGGCGATGCAGCATTCCCGCCCGGCACGGTGCAATTGCCCCAAGGCCCGTTGCGCCTGGCGCTGCTGAGCACCACCCACGCCTCATACGTGTCGGCGCTGGGCCTGGCCGGGCAAGTGGTGGGCTGTGCGCATTTGGACCGGCTGCGCGACCCCACCGTGGATTCCTTGGCGCGGCAGGGCAGGGTGATGGAGATCGGCGGTCCCGAGGGTGTGGACCGCGAAAAGATCCTTGCGTTGCGGCCCGACGTGCTCTTCAGCTACCCTTATGGCCAGTCGGGGGCCGCACTGCCGCGCACCTTGGCCGTGGTGCCCGTTACCGAGTACTTGGAGCCGCACCCGTTGGGCCGTGCGGAGTGGTTGCTGGCCTTTGCCGCCATCATGGGCCACGATAGTTTGGCGGATTCCCTGTTCGCGGCGATCGAAAAAAGGTACCGGGCCACGGCCGGGGCGGTGCGATCAACCGGTGCCGGGCCGACAGTGTTCTTCGGCAGTGCTTGGCGCGGAGTGTGGTCGGTGCCGGCCGGCAACAGCTACATGGCGCAATTGATCGCCGATGCGGGCGGCCGCTACTTGTTCGCCGATGAACCGTCCACGGGCAACTTCGACATCCCGTTGGAAAAAGTGCTGGCCGTGGGTGCCGGGGCGCGCTTTTGGGGGCGGGTACTGGATAAGCCCGGGCCGGTATCGGCCTCCGATGTGGCCGGTGGCGATACAAGGTTTATGGCCTTGCACGCCTTCCGGCAGAACGGCTGTTTTTACGCCAGCAGCGCCGAAAGCGACCTGTTCGGGAAAGCTGCGCTGGAGCCCGACATCATACTTCAGGACCTGGTCGCCATTTTCCACCCCGAAGGCAGGGCCAGCCACGAACCGGTGTATTTCAGGCCGGTTCAGTAGGGGATGCCCATGCGGCGGTAGATCTTCGCCAGCAGCCAGGCCGGTCCGATCAGCAGGAATTGCAGGTCCTTGAGGAAACTGGGCTTTTTCCCTTCCACACCATGGCCAAGGAACTGGGCGATCCAGGCAAGCACGAACAGCGCCGTGCACACCGCCCACAGCGGCAAGGGCGAAT
>JBIQMI010000072.1:0-13329 GCA_044463585.1 Cryomorphaceae bacterium | reverse complement strand
ACGCCAACATACCGGGGCTGAAGGTGATCACGCCAAGCAATCCGTACGATGCCAAGGGATTGCTGAAGTCGGCCATACGCGACGATGATCCGGTGCTGTTCATGGAAAGCGAGCGGATGTACGGCGATAAGGGCGAGATCCCCGACGGCGAGTACCTGTTGCCCATCGGCGTGGCCGATGTGAAGCGCGCCGGCACCGACGCCACCATCGTGAGCTTCGGCAAAATGATGAAGGTGGCCCTGGGCGCGGCCGAGGAATTGGCCAAGGACGGTATTGAATGCGAAGTGGTTGACCTGCGCACCATACGGCCCTTGGACGAGAAAACGATCATCGATTCAGTGAAGAAGACCAACCGGCTGGTGATCGTGGACGAGAACTTCCCCTATGGCAGCATTGCCAGCGAGATCAGCTACCGTGTGCAGCGCCACGCTTTCGACCACTTGGATGCGCCCATCGTGCGTGTTACCCAGGCCGATACGCCGCTGCCCTTCGCGCCCAACCTCATCGAGGAATCGTTGCCCAGCATCAAACGCGTGGTGGAGGCCGTGAAGGCCGTTTCGTACGTGAAGGCCTGACCTTGGCCGCGAACCGCGCTTCAGGCCGTCGGCGATCGGCGGAATGCTCGCTTGGTGCCCAATTGAAAGCTTCAGCTAATTTCGCGCCCCGCCCGAAAGGGCAACCCCTTAAAAAGCAGACATAAAAGCAATAGCAGGACATGGAGAGTCAATTGATGTATTTGATCCCCGTGATGGGCTTGATCGGTCTTGTGGTAATGATCGGCAAGGCCTTGTGGGTCAATAAACAGGACGCGGGCACGGCGGACATGCAGGTGCTGGCGGGCCATATCGCCAAAGGGGCAAGCGCGTTCCTGAAGGCCGAATGGCGTGTGCTGATCGTATTCGCGCTGCTCGCGGCCGCGCTTTTGGCCTGGAGCGGCAGCATTGTTGAGCACAGCGACTGGGTGATCGCCATCGCCTTCTTGATCGGTGCCTTTTTCTCGGCCTTCGCCGGCTGGATCGGCATGAGCGTGGCCACCAAGGCCAACGTGCGCACCACGCAGGCGGCCCGTACCAGCCTGGCCCGCGCGCTGAAGGTGAGCTTCAACGGCGGCACCGTAATGGGCCTTGGTGTGGCCGGGCTTGCCGTGCTGGGCATCAGCACCCTGTTCATCGTGTTCCTGAACATGTACGTAACGGACGGCAACGCCAACGGCGACCAAATGATGACGGCCCTTGAGGTGCTCGCCGGATTCTCGCTCGGGGCGGAGTCCATTGCCCTGTTCGCCCGTGTGGGCGGCGGTATTTACACCAAGGCCGCCGACGTGGGCGCGGATATCGTGGGCAAGCTGGAAGCGAACATACCGGAGGATGACGCGCGGAACCCCGCCACCATAGCCGATAACGTGGGCGACAACGTGGGCGATGTGGCCGGCATGGGCGCCGACCTGTTCGGCAGCTATGTGGCCACCATGCTGGCCACCATGGTGCTGGGCCGCGAAGTGGTGAGCGCCGACAATTTCAATGGCATGGCACCCATCCTGCTGCCCATGGTGGTGGCCGGCATCGGTGTGCTGTTCAGCATTGTGGGCACACTGCTGGTGCGGGTGAACAAGGAGACCGACAGCGTGATGAAGGCGCTGAACCTGGGCAACTGGGGGGCCATCATCCTCACCGCGCTGGCCTGCTATCCCTTGGTGCAGTGGATGCTTCCCGAGAACATGGAATTCGTGCGCAACGGTGTTTCAACCCCATTGACCAGCATGCATGTGTTCTATTCCATCATCCTTGGCCTGGTAGTGGGCTTCCTGATGAGCGCCGTTACCGAATACTACACCAGCATGGGCCGCAGGCCTGTTGACAGCATTGTGCAGAAGAGCGGCACCGGGCACGGCACCAACGTGATCGGCGGCCTTGCCGTGGGCATGGAAAGCACCGTGCTGCCGATCCTGATCCTGGCGGGCGGCATCTGGGGCTCGTTCTGGCTGGCCGGTATGTACGGTGTGGCCATTGCCGCCGCCGGCATGATGAGCACAACGGCCATGCAATTGGCCATCGACGCGTTCGGCCCCATCGCCGATAACGCCGGTGGCATTGCCGAAATGAGCGGCCTGCCCAAGGAAGTGCGCGGCCGTACGGACAACCTCGATGCGGTGGGCAACACCACGGCCGCCACCGGCAAGGGCTTCGCCATCGCATCCGCAGCGCTTACGGCGTTGGCCCTGTTCGCGGCCTACGTGGGCCTCTCCGGCATCAGCGGCATCGATATCTATAAGGCGGACGTGTTGGCCATGTTGTTCGTGGGCGGCATGATCCCCTTCTTCTTCAGCTCGCTGGCCATTAGCGCGGTGGGCAAGGCCGCCATGGACATGGTGAAGGAGGTGCGCCGCCAATTCCGGGAAATACCCGGCATCATGGAGGGCACGGCCACGCCGGAATATGAGAAATGCGTGGCCATCAGCACCCAGGCCTCGATACGCGAAATGATCGCACCTGGGGCATTGGCCTTGCTGGCACCCGTGCTGGTGGGCTTCACCATGGGCGCCGAGGCGCTGGGCGGGCTGCTGGCCGGCATCACCGTTAGCGGTGTGCTCATGGGCATGTTCCAGAACAACGCCGGCGGGGCATGGGACAATGCCAAGAAGAGCTTTGAAAAGGGCGTGGTGATCGACGGCGCCACCTATGGCAAGGGCACCGAGCCACACAAGGCTGCGGTTACCGGCGATACGGTGGGCGACCCGTTCAAGGACACCAGCGGTCCTTCCATGAACATCCTGATCAAGTTGAGCTCGATCGTGGCCCTGATCCTGGCACCGCACCTGCCCAAGCAAACGGCTGCCCCACAAGTGCAGGCGCCCCAGGTGAAAGAGGTACAGCTGGTGCAGGTACAGCCTGCGGAAAGCGGCGGGGCTGCAGCTTACCCACTGGAATTGAATTGAGCCCGCAGGGCTGGCATGAAAACATCGAACGCCTCCCTCGGGAGGCGTTCGTCATGAAGGGCCGGTCGGGGCTTGCGTTCTACTTTTTGGCCTTGGCCGCCGCCTTTTTCTTGGTGGCCGGTTTCGCTGCGGGCTTGGCTGCAGCCTCATTGGGGAATAGGCCATGGATCTCCGCATCGATGGCGTTGATGATCCGGCCCAGGTCCTCCGGTGAATTGTGGAATGAGTTGTCGTCCACATCCACGATCAGCAGTTTACCCTTGTCGTAGGTGGTGATCCATGCCTCGTACCGTTCGTGCAACCGCTTCAGGTAATCGATGCTGATGCTGCTTTCATACTCGCGGCCGCGCTCGGCGATCTGGCTTACCAGGCTGGGCACGCTAGCGCGCAGGTAGATCAGCAGGTCCGGCGGGGTTACCGCACTTTCCATGTTCTGGAACAGGCGGAAGTAGTTCTCGAAATCGCGCGTGGTCATCAGGCCCATGGCGTGCAGGTTCGGCGCGAAGATGTAGGCATCCTCGTATATGGTGCGGTCCTGCACCACGTTGCGCCCGCTGCTGCGGATCTCCAGCAGTTGCTCAAAGCGCGAGTTGAGGAAGAAGATCTGCAGGTTGAAGCTCCAACGCTGCATGTCCTTGTAAAAATCGAACAGGTACGGATTGTTGTCCACGGCTTCTTCCAAACGGTCCCATTTGTAGTGCTTGGCCAACAGTTTGGTCAAGGTCGTTTTTCCTGAACCGATGTTACCGGCGATGGCAATGTGCATGGCTGATGAATGAGGCTTGAAGAATGGCGAAAATACCCTTCCCGCGATATGCCTCCGCGGTTGTGGATAAAGAATGGCTGCCTACTGGCCCACGGGCTCCACGATCAGGCCGTTGGCGGTCTGCCGGTACAGCCGGTCCTGCTCGATCCGAGCATCCATCAATTCCTGTTGCAACAGGGGCACATCCAGCTCTTGGGCCGCAAAGGCCGCGGGGTCGTACCGGTAAAGCTTGCCGCCGGCCACGTACCATATGGCCCCTTCGCGCACCTGCACGCGATCTGCGCCTGTGATGGGCAAGGTGCGCATGAACATGCCAAAGAGGTCGAATGTGAGCACGCCGTGCCGGGGATCCACCAGGTACAGCCGGCCATCCGCTTCCTCCATGTAAGTGGGGTGGGGTGAAAAGCTCAGCAATTGGTCAAGCCTGCCGGTGTTGGCCACTTGGTTCATGCGGCCGTCCACGCGTACCAAGGCCATGTCCCGTTCATCGAAGAACCAGAAGTTGTTCTGCACACTGCTGCAGGCCAGGGTTACTTGCGCGAAGCCTGCCCGGGCCAAGTTCGTGGGCGTACCTTGGAAGCTGAGCGTGTTGTCCAGTACGGCCAAGGTGGCCTGTGGGCCAGAAAAGATCATCGGCTTCAGCGAATAGAACGCATCGATGGCCGTTATGGCCCCGAAAGCGTTCAGGCTGTTGTGGGCCACCTGCTTGCCTTGCCGATCATACAGGTCCAGGTCGCTGCCTCGCAACACATACAGGTTGCCCAGTTCATCGGTGGTGAAAAAATCCACCGCACCGTCGATCGTCCAGCTGCCGGGAGTGGTTTGTGCACTGGCCCATGCGGTGCACAGGACCATTAAGAGCGCGGTGGGCCAACCTTTCATGTGGCCATTGCAAGCAACAACTGCTCCAGGATGTGGCGGTCGTTGGCGAGGCGTGGCACCTTGTGCTGGCCGCCGAGCTTTCCCCTCAGCTTCATCCATTGGTGGAAGGTACCCTGTGGCACGGCGTGCACCAATGGGCGCTGCAGCACGGTATTGGTGCTCCGCTTGGCGTCATAATCCGTGTTCAGCTCACGCAGGGTGCGGTCAAGCACGTCAACGAACCGCTCCATGTCATCCGGCGCACGTTCGAACTCGATCACCCATTCATGCCCGCCGCGGGCGGTGTGGTCCATGAAGACAGGCCCGGCAGTGTAGTCCGAGACCACGGCATGGCATACCTCGCAGGCCCGTTCGATGCCGCGTTCGGCGTTCTCCACGATCAACTCTTCGCCAAAGGCATTGATGAAGCTCCGCGTTCGGCCACTCACCTGAATGCGGTACGGGTTGGTGCTGGTGAAGCGTACCGTGTCGCCGGGCATGTACCGCCAAAGGCCGGCGTTGGTGCTGATCACCAAGGCATAATCCTCTCCTTCCTCCACTTCGTGCAGCAACTTGGTAGGGGGCTGGTCGCGGCCCAGTTCCTTCACCGGAATGAATTCGAAGAAGATGCCGTAATCAAGCATCAGCAACAGATCGTCCGCGCCGTGGCGGTCGGTTATGCCGAAGAATCCTTCGCTGGCGTTATAGGTTTCCAGGTAATTCACCTCCTGCGAGGGAAAGATCCGCGCGTATTGTTCGCGGTAGGGCCGGAAGCTGACGCCGCCATGCATGAACAATTCCAGGTTGGGCCATACCTCCAAAATGTGCTTCTTGCCGGTCAGTTCCAGCACGCGCTTCAGCACCACCAAGGTCCACGAGGGCACGCCGGCTATGCTGCGCACGTCCTCGCGCATGGTCTCGCGTGCCATGCGCTCCACCTTGTCCTCCCAATTGTCCATCAGCGCGGTTTCGATCACCGGCGTGCGCCGCACCTCCACCCACAATGGCAGGTTGCGGATGATGATCGCGCTCAGGTCGCCCGTGTAGGCATCATGCCGCAGGGGCTCGGCAGCACTGCTTCCGCCCACCACCATGCTCATGCCTTGGTACAGCTTGCTTTGGGGAAACATGGCGAAGTGCAGCGCCAGCAGGTCCTTGCCGCCTTTGTAATGACACTCCTCCAGCGCTTCGCGGCTCACCGGTATGAATTTGCTCTTGGCATTGGTGGTGCCGCTGCTCTTGGCGAACCATTTGATGTCGGTGGGCCATAACAGGTTCTGCTCGCCCGCGCGCATGCGGTCCACCCAGGGTTTCAGCAGGGTGTAGTCCTGCAAGGGCACTTGCTGGCGGTATTCCTCGGGCGATTGTATGGAGCCATAGCCGTGCGCGCGGCCCCATTCGGTGTACCGTGCGGTCTCCATCAAGCGGTGAAAGACCTCCAATTGGGCTTCCTGCGGGTTATCGCGGAACAGCTCGATCTGCTGGATCCGCTTCTTCATCAGGAAGGCGAACAGCGCGTTGACGGGCATGGCTCTGTGATTCTGAAGCGCCTACTTTCGTGCGGAAGGTAATGCCGCTTGGTTTATGGAGGGTTTCCCGTTGCGCAAAATGCTTGCGGAAGCGCAGCCGAAAGAGGGGGCGGACGGTGTTTCCATGGTGGCCTACCGGATGCCTTTGGGCACGGGTGCGTTGGACATGGATGGCATGCCGGGGCATTTGCTGGGCGTGCGTTTCCTGGGGCTGCGCACCTGCATGGCCTGTGGCGCGAGGGTACGGAAGTTCTATGGCCAGGGCCTCTGTTTCAAATGCCTACGTTCCGCTCCGGAGGCCGGCCCATGCATCATTCGGCCGGAGCTGTGCGCGGCGCATTTGGACATGGGCCGCGACCTGGAATGGGAGCGTGCGCACCACTTGCAGGAACATGTGGTGTACTTGGCGGTTTCCGGCGGGCTGAAAGTGGGTGTCACAAGGGCCCAACAGGTGCCCGCACGCTGGCTCGACCAAGGGGCCGATATGGCCGTGGTGGTGGCGCGCATGCCGTACCGCCAATTGGCCGGGGCCATGGAGGTTGAATTGAAAAAGCATTTCAGCGATCGTACCGATTGGCGCCGGATGTTGCTTGGCCCGCAAGCACCGCTGCACGCCGAACAGTTGCTGGCGGAGCGCGGCCGCTTGCCGGGGCTGTTGCCGGACCATTTGGCGCAGTACCTATTGCCCCACGAG
Source organism: Cryomorphaceae bacterium (assembly GCA_044463585.1). Classification (GTDB taxonomy): domain Bacteria; phylum Bacteroidota; class Bacteroidia; order Flavobacteriales_F; family PHOS-HE28; genus PHOS-HE28. Next base: position 6,544 of record JBIQMI010000072.1, on the reverse strand, counting down.
GAAGTGCAACAGTTCGAATATCCCCTGGTCAATGTGCCACCCAAACTGGTGGGCGTTCAATTGGACAAGCTGCCGGTGTTCGAGGGCAAATTGCAAGGCATCAAAGGGCAATACCTGGTGTGGTCAGATGGACGCGTGCTCAATGTGCGCAACCATGTGGGCTACCATGTGGAATGGTATGGCACCGAGGGTGCCTGGTGCTCCGGCCAATAAAAAATGCAGGGTGGTCGAAACCTTTCGGAACAGCCCCCGTTACACTACCCGGGTTTGGATTTTGGGTTATGGGTTGAAGGGCCTGGCACGCGCCAGGCCCTTCGCTTTTTAGTACACCGAAATGTCGAACGGCATGCGTGCCTGCAGTCCGGAGGCATTGCGCGCCTTGCGCAATTGGCCGAACCATTGCATGGCCTCGGCATCGCTGCCGAAGGTTTCCGCCATTAGCCAACCCTTCACCTGGGCGCTCAACCCTTCGCGCAGGACCTGCATGAAATCCTTTTGTTCGGGGTAGCCCACCACTTGGAAATCATCTTGCTTCAGGCCGGCCAAGGTGGCGGCCTCCTTGGTGGCGGCCTCCAGCCCACCCAGTTCGTCCACCAGCCCCAATTGCTTGGCCATCACGCCGGTCCATACGCGGCCTTGGCCAACGCTGTCCACCTGGGCCACCGGCATGTTCCGGCCATCGGCCACGCGCTGTGTGAATACGCCGTAGAAGCGGTCGATGAAGGTTTGGAAGATGTCCTTCTCCTCTTGGGTCAGCGGCCTGTTCACCGTCATCATGCCGGCGTACTTGTGCGTTTGCACACCATCGAAGGTGAGGCCGAGCTTGTTGTTGAAGAAGCCTTTCATGTTCGGTATCATGCCGAACACGCCGATGCTGCCTGTGATGGTGGTGGGTTCGGCGTAGATCTTGTCGGCGGCGCAACTGATGTAGTAGCCCCCGCTGGCCGCCACGTCGCCCATGCTTACCACCACGGGCTTTTCCGCTTTGGCCAGTACCATTTCACGCCAGATCACATCGCTGGCCAGGCCGCTTCCGCCGGGGCTGTTCACCCGCAGCACGATGGCCTTCACGGTGGTGTCCTTGCGGGCCTTGCGCACCGCTGCGCTGATGGTGGCCCCACCGATACTGCCGTCGGTGCTTTCGCCGTCGATGATGTCGCCTTGGGCGAAGATCACGGCCACCTTTTGCTTGCGCGCACCGGCCTCCTTGGCATCCACCGCCACTTGGGCCTTGGGCACGTAGGCCTTAGTGTACTTGCCCATGCCCAGGAATTCGATGTCCTTGCCAGCATCCAGGCCCAAGCGCTGCTTCAGGTTGGCCAGCACTTGGTCGCGGTACAGCAGGCTGTCCACCATGCCTTGTGCCACGGCGTCATTTGCCCCGCGCACCAGCATGCCGGCGGCGATGGCATTCACCTTGGCCGTGTCCAGCCCGCGCTGTGCAGCAATGTCAGCGATGAACTCGGACCATATGCCGTTGAGCAATGCGGTCGTTTGCTCGCGGCTCGCCGGGCTCATGTCCTTGCGGGTGTAAGCTTCGCCGAAGCTTTTGAACTTGTTGTCGCTGCCGCGGATGAATTGCATTTCGATGCCGAGTTTCTCGAACAACCCGGTGTAGTACATGGTCTCGCTGCGCAGGCCCCGGAAATCGAGGTCGCCCTGCGGCACCAGGTAAACTTGGTCGGCCACGCTGGCCAAGTAATAGCTGCGCTGGCTGTACATATCGGCGAACGCGATCACTGGCTTGCCGCTTTCACCGCGGAATTCCACCAGTTTGTCGCGGATCTCCTTCAGCGTCGTCATCCCTGCGTTCACCATGGAAAGGTCGAGGAAGATGCCCTTCACGCGGTCGTCACGCTTGGCCTTCTCAATGTTGGCCAAAATGTCGTCCAACCCAAGTTTGCTCGAAACCTTGAACGGACCGAAATCGAAGTTCAGGTCATCCTTCGGCCCCCGGTCGATGATCTGTTCGCTGAGCGAGATCCGCAGAACCGTATTGTCCTTCACGGCGGTGGCCTTGCCCTCCAGGCTGAATGCACTGCCGATGGCGGCCAAGGTGGCGATGAAGAGGATGAACATCACGATCCCGACTAGCAGGGTGCCGATCATCGAAGCGAACATGAATTTGAAGAATTGGCGCATGGGTAGGGAAAAAATCGCCTCAAAGCTACACGGGGCAAGCCGAGCTGCGCGCTGGATCACATGTGCGGCGGCAGCGGGTGACGAAGGGCTTTAACCGGCGTGCAGCGTGAACACGGTGATCTCGGGCGGCATGCCCACACGCCCCGGGAACCCGATGAAGCCGAAGCCCCTGTTCACGTATAGGTGCAGGCCCTCTTTTTCGTAAAGGCCCGCCCATTGTTCATACACCCACTGCGCCGGGCTGTACGTGTGCCCGTTCACGGTAACGCCGAATTGCGCACCGTGGGTGTGGCCGGACAGCGTAAGGTCGATCCCAGCGGACCGTACCTCGGCATCCCAGTGGGTGGGGTCGTGGGTCATCAGCAAGCGGAACTGGTCGGGGCTTGTGCCTTCCACGGCCTTGGCCAGGTTGCCGTATTTCTGGAAACGCGTGCCCCAGTTCTGCACGCCGATCAATGCGAACGACGCACCATTCCTTTCGACCTCCACATGCTCGTCCAACAATAGCCGGAACCCGGCCCGCTTCCAGTAATTGGCCAACCGGTGCAGGTTTGCCTTCTTCTCGGCCTGGCTTGGCCACTGCGAGTAATCGCCATAATCATGGTTGCCCAAAATGGCGAACTTGCCCATGGATGCATGCAACGAGGCCAATTCATTCGCCCAGGGATCAACTTCCACGGCGTAATTGTTCACCAGGTCGCCGGTGAAGAGGATCAGGTCGGGCTGCTGCCCATTGATCAGTTCCATGCCGTGGCGCACCACATGCGTATGCCCAGGGAAGCTGCCCAAATGCATGTCACTGATCTGCACGATCCGCAGGCCATCGAATGCCTTGGGCAACTTGGCCGAGTGGATCGGCACATGCACTACGTTGAATGTCCGCCAGCCGCGGGTAAGGCCGTACAGCACCCCGGCGAATGGAATGGCCGCCAGCATCAACCCCAACCTCGATAAGAAGCGCAACCGGCCGGGATCATGCCCATTGGCCGCCCCCGGTGCAAGCTTTACCCAAGCCCAGCGTACCACCTGGAAAATGTCCTCCAGGCCATGGAAGAGGATGATGACCACCTTGGGCAACAGCAGCAGGATCGCAATGCCGATCACCGAGTACAGGTAGGTGTAATTGCGCGGACCGTTGATCTGCTCCAGCCGCATGAAACTAACGACGATCACCAGCAGCATGGCCAAGCTGATGCTCCAATAGGACCAGCGCGCCACCTTCTGCAAGGTGGTATCCCGAAGCGCGAGGGCCGTGTGGATCCCGCGCCACGCGTACCAATCGATCAACAGCAACACCAGCACCACCAACGAAAAGCGCAGCATGGACGACATGTGGGGCAAAGATCGGGCCGGGCGGGGGAAGGCGGTGGGGGAGAATGTTGTCACGATCGGCCGCTGTACAGCGCTTTATCTTTAACCGCGAATGCATACATCCTATTGGTTCTTGTTGCTATTGGTGGGCTGGTCCTGGCCAGGCTTTCAATCCCATGCGCAGGTTACATGGCAACGGACGTATGGCGGATTCGGGATAGACGAAGGACATGCAATAAGACAAACAAGTGATCAGGGATTCATTGTTGTCGGATCCACAGGCAGTTTTGGGCATGGGTCCAGTGATGTGTATGTGTTGAAGCTCGACAGTAATGGTGAACGCGAATGGTCCCGCGCGATCGGTGGCCCATCCATAGATCAAGGTTGGGCGGTCCAACAATTACCCGATGACGGGTTCGTTGTGGCCGGGTTCACGTTGAACGGAGGTGCGGGCGGCTATGATGGGCTTTTGCTGCGGCTGGATCCTCAGGGAATGGTGGTTTGGGAGAAGACCTATGGTGGAACCGAATGGGATTTCCTGTACGATGTAACGGTACTCTCCGACGGCTTTGCCTTGACCGGTTCAACAACGGTCGATGGGAACCTACAGGCATGGTTGGTCAAAGTAGACCAGAACGGGGCCGTACAATGGGAGCGTACATTGGGTGGAGATGGTCAGGATGAAGCCCGCAGTATTAGGCTTACCTCGGCCGGGGACCTCATAATCGCGGGCACAATGGCGATCGGCGGACTTAGTGATGTATTTGTATCCCTCTGGACGGCAGGAGGTGATGAAATTTGGACTACGGTGATCGGATCCCCGGACATTGAACACGCATTCAGCGTTGTCGAAACATCGGATCACGGCTTTGCCATCGGCGGCTATAAGGAATCGATCGATACAGGTATGCGGGCCATGTTCCTCGCCAAGGTCGATGAATTGGGGTCACCGGTTTGGACGAATCAAATTGACGGCGGGTCGGGAGAATGGGAAGGCCGAAGCATCCGGGTCAATCATGGCGGTGGATTGGTGTTGGCCGGTATAACCTCTTCCTATGGCGCAGGTGGTTTTGATTTCTACATGGCCCAAACCGATGATCTTGGATATTGGATAAGTGGGCCCAACTACGGAACTCCTGGTGAGGAGCAATGCTGGAGCATGGACCTAACAGATGACGGAGGATATGTTCTTGTGGGTACCACAACGGGAATTGGCCCAGGCGCAGCGGCTGTTCTCGTGGTGAAAAATGCCGGTGACGTGATCAGCGGTCCGTTCATTATGGACTTCGACCCTCTTGAAGTGCCCGATCGCACAGCGGAACGAGGATTGCGCGTTGCTCCGAATCCTGTTGCAGTGGGTGCCACGGTCCAACTATGGGGCGCCCTGCGGGAAGATGGCCATGTTACAATGATCGCTTCCGATGGCCGGGTAACAGCCTCGTTTGAGCTCAATGCAGGCAACCGAACGGTCCAATTACCAGCCGTTCGCCCAGGCTTGTATACCCTTAAGCTGGTTACGGCCAATGGCCGCTCATTGGTTTCCACCTTGGTCGTCCAGGCAAAATAATGACCACTGTTCTGTTTTTTCCACCAACCTGAATCGGTGTAGGTCGACCGCAGTGTGTCCTATGGTCAATAAGTGATCGGCTCCAAGCCGAATGAGCGAGTTCAGGTCCGGTACGACCTGTACGCGCTCATCGTAGGACCAACCATTCCTCCTCAGGTAGAAGAGCGCGCCGTTAGGTGTAGGGTCACCCAGAACAATGAAGCGTGCATCTTCAGGCACATTTCGCTTAGCGAGGACATCGGAAATTTCATTGGCCAGCACCATGGAGGCTAAATGTGGATCATCCGAAGGGGTATACCGCCGGTCCAGATTCAGTTTGGCCAGATGCATGCCCGCAATGGACAATGCCACGAGGGCCAATGTGCCCATTTGAGCCAACCTTTTGTTAGGGAACCTTCGCAGGAGTGCGGCGAAACCGAAAAGTGCGGTCAACGAAATAGCGGGTGCTGCCACCAGGAAATAATAATCGTGATCAATGAATTTCCTGTAGAACAAAAAGATGAAGGCAACGGTGCCCGATACGGATAATACCACCAATGGTCCTAGTAGGCCATGAACGCGGCGCCTGTATAGCATGGCAGCCAATGCCAGCAACGCAACGGCATGCCAACTGCTGGGATGATGGAATTTGGTCCACCAATATTCAGTGATGTACTTGGTCGCGGAATGGATTTCTGCCCGGTCCATCGTCCACAGTGGTTCTGCCCATGTCATGAAATAATGGGAGTGATGTTCATTGTTGTAGTGTATTACATACAAATTCCATAGTGCCACAATAAGGATCGATGATGCCGCAAGTTTTAAAAGCGAGGCGCGGACGGGACGGGTTGTAAGGATCAGCGTGGCGGCGTATGCGACCAGATATAGGGCCATTGTGGTTTTGAGCAAGCCGGCGGCCATCAATGCAATAACACCGATATACTCGAAATGCCGCTTCCCGGAAGCCCTGCCTTGGAGAATGATGGATAATCCACACAAGGCAGCGCCATATGCCCCCGCATCGGAAAGGTAATTGGCTGCATAGAAAATGACAACGCTTGAAGAGAACATCCATAAGCTGAAAAGGATGCCGCGCAGCCCGGAGCCCAAGTAGCGCGCAGCAGTTACAGCGAGACCGGCATGTCCGGCAAGCACGATAAGCAAATTCACCAACCGAAGCGATTCGTAAGGAATGCCGAGCCAATGCCCTCCGAGCGCAAGCACGAAATAGATAAGCGGGAATTCCGAGGCGGACTTGCCGGCAAACGGAGCAATGTCCAAGTTGAACACAGCGGGTTCAAATAAATTCCACGAATGCCGCCCATAGTTGGCCAAAAAAGAAAGCACATCTGTTTGCCGGATAAAATGAACACCTTGCGGGCCACTAAAAAGGATGTCAGGCAGGTAAAGCCAGGCCGAAATTATCAGCAGGGTGAAAGCGGCCGTCCAGAGAGTCCAAGATCGTTGCCGGGGATGCATTGCGGTGTGCGAAGGGTGGTCCGAAGAACCGTGTTTGACGAAGTGGATCATTTTGCATGATTGGGT
>JBIQMI010000071.1:0-13405 GCA_044463585.1 Cryomorphaceae bacterium | reverse complement strand
TCGGCGGCGGCCTGCCGCTGCTCAAGCCGATGAGCCAGGTAGCGGGCCGCATGGCATAGATCTCGGCCAGCAGGCACAGCATGAAGGTGCTGAACAGCCGGGGCTTGTCCTGGATGTCGGTGAGGCGCACGATGTGCACCACGCCCTTGCCATCGCGTGTGCGCAGCATGTCCTGCGGATCGAAGCTGCGCTCGCCGAAGAAAGCGGTCGCTCCTTGCTGTTCAAGCTCAACGATCTTGCGCAGGATGGTGCCCAACGTGGAGGTGCTGATCTGTCCGTACTGCTTCTCTACCTCCTTTTTGCCCTCACCGCCGAAATAGTTCAGCACCGCGCGCAGGTCGGGCAGGTCCAGCAGGGGCAATCCGTTATCGTCGCAGTACTTGAACACCACGGCCATTACACTGCCCTGCGTATCGTTCAGGCCGAGGATACGGCTGAGCAGCACGGGGCCGAACTCGCTCACCGTGGCGCGAAGGCGTGCGCCCGGCTCATCGCTCAAGGTGAGCAGTTCCACGGGCAGCCCCAGGGGTTGCCACGGTATGTGCATGCGCTCTTGGCGCGCGTGGATCTTGTCGTTGGGCTGCGCCGGTGCCGCAATGCCGCTCAGGTCGCCCTTGATGTCCATCATCAGAACGGGCACCCCATGGGCGGACAATTGTTCGGCGATCACCTGCAGGGTCTTGGTCTTGCCCGTGCCTGTTGCGCCTGCGATCAGCCCATGGCGGTTCATCATGCGCAGGGGAATGCCCACGATGGCGCCAGCTGGGCACTCGCCCTGGTAAAGGGCACCCCCCAATTGCAAGGTTTCACCTTTGAAGGTATAGCCCGCCTGCATGGCGGAGCTGAAATCGTTGATGTCAGACATGCGTTGCTTTTCTCTGGCACAAAAAAACGGACACCGGGCCAATGGCCGGCATGGGCCTTATTTCTTGAACAGCCCGCCGAGCAGGCCCTTGGCCTTTTCAGCAAGGTCCCCTCCATTGCCGCCGAGCAACGCTTGCAGTTTGCTGGCATCGCCCCCTACATGCTTGGCCACCACATTGGTAAGCAACGGCATCAACAACTGCCTTACATCCGTGGCCTGCCCCTCACCCAGCCCGGCCTGGCCCGTAAGCTTGCCTTGCAGCACGGTTCCCAGTTTGGCCAGTACGGCATCGGCGCCGCCACTTTTCGCCGTGGTGTTGAACAACCCGGCCAAATCGCTGAGGGCGAAGCCGTGATTGCCGGAAAGCACTTCCTTCAGGCTGGAACCGGCAGCCTGCACCGAGCGATCGGCCTGGCCGCTGTCCAGTCCCAATTTCGACATGAGTTCGGGCATCGCTTCCTGTTTTAGCGATGCAATTACTTGATCAAGCATGGCTGATAGGTGATTTTCCGCAAGGTAACCCGGGCAAAAAGAACAGGCACTGCCCAGTTTTGTGCGCGCGGCCATCAGCGGGTCTTCAACGATCGCCCCGATCGGCACCTGCGCTCCTAAGCAGCACAGCCTTACGGGGTTGCCGCGCACCTGTCAGGCAGGCCGGCCAAGCTTCGGACAGCGGATCGTTCAAAAGTATAGGCCCCTTCCCGGCCCGGAACGCCAACCGGTTCGGCTAACTTCGCTGCCGTTGAAACGTTGACCCAACGGGTGCTGGCACCGGGGGCATTTGCGAAAGAAGAATGAAACTCACCTACTACGGCCAAAGCTGCATCGGGGTACAAACCGGCGATGTGCATTTGTTGTTCGACCCTTTCATCTCTGGCAACCCGCTGGCCAAGGCGGTGGATGTTGACAAGGTACCGGCCACACACGTACTGATCACCCACGGCCACGGCGACCATGTGGCCGATGCCGAACAGATCCTGAAACGCACCGGCGCCGTGTTGATCAGCAATTATGAGATCTGCGAATGGTTCGCCGGCAAGGGCGTGGAGAAAACCCACGGCATGAACATCGGCGGGCAGGTTGAGATCGGCGGCGTGCGCATACGCATGACCACGGCTCAGCACAGCAGCACCATGCCCGATGGCGCCTCGGGCGGCGTGGCCGCAGGGTTCGTGGTGTTCACCGCGGAAGGCAACTTCCACCATGCCGGCGACACCGCGCTGATGCTGGACATGCAATTGCTGAAGCGCCACAACCTCAACTTCGCCTGCCTGCCCATCGGCGACAACTTCACCATGGGCATGCACGATGCCGTTGAGGCCGCAGGCTACATGGGGGTGAAAAAAGTGGTGGGCATGCACTACGACACCTTCCCTCCCATCACCATCGACAAGGCCGCCGCAACCGCCACGTTCGGAAAGGCGGGCATCCAGCTGCTGCTGCCCGCCATCGGCAGCACCATCGAGCCCTGAACATTCCACCATAGAAAACCAACCACATGGCCAAGATCATCGCCATTGTAAACCAAAAAGGCGGCGTGGGAAAGACCACCACCGCCATTAACCTGGCGGCCTGCCTGGGGATCCTGGAGCGCCGCACCCTGATCGTTGATGCCGATCCACAGGCCAACGCCACCAGTGGCACCGGGCTCGACCCGCGCGAGGCCAAGGCCAGCATCTACGAAAGCATCGTGAACGGCACGCCCGCGCGCGAAGTGGTGCACGCCACCGACAACCCCAACCTCGACCTGCTGCCCGGAAGCATCGACCTGGTGGGTGCCGAGATCGAAATGATCGACATGCCCGAGCGAGAGCACCAGATGAAGAAAGTGCTCGACCCCCTGCGCGAGCATTACGACTTCATCATCATCGATTGCTCGCCCTCGCTTGGCCTTGTCACGGTGAACTCACTGGTGGCGGCGGACAGTGTGATCATACCCGTGCAATGCGAATACTTCGCCCTGGAAGGCTTGGGCAAACTGCTCAACACCATCAAGATCATCCAGCAAAGGCTGAATCCTGAACTGATGATCGAAGGCATGCTGCTGACGATGTACGACAGCCGCCTGCGCTTGGCCAACCAAGTGGTGGAAGAAGTGAAGACCCATTTCCAGCAGCTCGTGTTCGACACGGTGATCCACCGCAACGTGGCCTTGGGTGAAGCACCCAGCCACGGGCAGACCATCATCATGCATGACGCCAGCAGCAAGGGAGCCACCAACTACCTCAACCTGGCCCGCGAGATCCTGCAGAAGAACGACCTCACGCGCATCAAGGAAGAAGAGCGCACCATTCCCATTGAAGCCCAATGACCAAGAAACGAGGCCTGGGGCGCGGTTTGAGCGCTCTGCTTGAAGACCCCGGAACCGATATAACGGCACATGCCCCGGCCGAGCCGGGCGGCCAGCGCGTGGCCGGCAACGTGGCCATGTTGCCCATTGGCCAAATTGAGGCCAACCCGTTCCAGCCACGTACCACGTTCGCGCCCGATGCCCTGCTCGAGCTTGCGCAAAGCATCAAGGAACTGGGCATCATTCAGCCCATCACTGTGCGCAAGCTCGGCTACGACCGCTACCAGATCATCAGTGGTGAACGGCGGTTCCGCGCATCGCAAGTGGCGGGCCTGGCCGAGATACCGGCCTACATCCGCATCGCCAACGATGAGGCCATGCTGGAGATGGCCTTGGTGGAGAACATCCAGCGCGAGGAACTGGACGCCATCGAAGTGGCCATCAGCTTCCAGCGCCTGCTCGAGGAAGTGAACCTCACCCAGGAAGCGCTCAGCGAAAAAGTTGGAAAGGACCGGACCACCATTTCCAACTACCTGCGCTTGTTGAAGCTTTCGCCCGAGATCCAGCTCGCATTGCGCCAACGGCAGATCGGCATGGGCCATGCCCGCGCCCTGCTCGGCGTGCCCGACCCGGCGAAGCAGGCCGAACTGTACCGCCGCATAGTGGAGAGCCAACTTTCCGTGCGCCAAGTGGAGGACCTGGCGCGCGAGGACAAAAAGCCCGCGGCGCGCGGCGCGGCAGTGGCCGCCAAAATGAACACAGCGCGCCACAAGGAGCTGGGCAAGAACCTATCGGAGCGCTACGGCAGCCGCGTTACGGTGAAACAAGCCCCCACGGGCAAGGGCCGCATCGAGATCGGCTTCCGCAACGACGACGACCTGCAGCGCATCATGCGCCTGCTCGAAAGCCGCTAGCCTGTTGCGCTGGCCAGCCATGCCGCCCATGGAACACGAGGTTTGGATGCGGCGCTGCCTCCAGTCGGCCCGCTTGGGCGAGGGTACGGTGGCCCCCAATCCCATGGTGGGCGCCGTGCTTGTGCAGCAAGGCCGCATTTTGGCCGAAGGCTGGCACCGCGCATACGGCGGGCCGCACGCCGAGGCCGAATGCCTGCGCGCATTCGGAACGGGGCCTGTGCCCACCGACGCCGTGATGTACGTATCGCTTGAGCCTTGTGCGCACCATGGGCGCACCCCGCCCTGCGCCGATCTGCTCGTGCAGCGCGGCGTTAAGCACGTGGTGGTCGGTTGCGGCGATCCCGACCCGCGCGTGGCCGGCGGAGGCATCGCCCGCCTGCGCGCTGCCGGTGTGCAGGTGGTGGAGGATGTGCTGCGCGAAGAGAGCCGCTGGTGCAACCGGCGCTTCATCACTTCCATTGAAAAGAAGCGGCCCTATGTGGTGTTGAAGTGGGCGCGCTCCCTGGACGGCCTCCTCGACCAGCATCCCCGCGAAGGACGCGGCGTGCAGCGCATCAGTTCCTTCCCCACCAACCTTGCGGTGCACCGTTGGCGCGCAACGGAACAGGCGATCATGGTGGGCAGCCGCACGGTGGTGAACGACGATCCGCAACTCACGGTGCGCCTGGTGGCCGGACGCCAGCCCCTGCGCATTGTGCTGGACAGGAAGAACCTGGCCCCTGCCGCATCCCACGTGTTCGACAACAGCGCACCCACCCTGCTCTTCACCGCTTCGCCGCGCACCGATGTGGGCGTGGAACAGAACACCGTTCCTGTGGATGCTGAGCCATTGGAGCATGTGCTGCATGTGCTTCAACAGCGCGGCATACGATCGATTTTGGTGGAGGGCGGTGCACAGCTGCTCGGGCAATTCCTGGCCGCTGGCCTGTGGGACGAAGCACGCGAGATCACGGGCACGGCACGTTTCATCCATGGCACTCCGGCGCCGCGCATGCAGCAGCAACCCGTGCACACTGCGATCATCGGCGGGGACCGCGTGGACCGCTACCTCCGCCAACCTGCGGACTATGGCGGTTGGCCGTGGTAACAACAGCAATGGCCAGCAACAGCTATCGCACACTGGCGGGTGAAGGCTACGCGGAAGTGCGTGAAAAGGCAAGCCGTTTCATGGCGTATGCCTTCCCCATCGGCGATGAGGAGGCATTCAAGCAGAAGCGTGATGAGATCGCCGCTGCGCACCCTTCCGCGCGCCACATCTGCCACGCATGGGTGTTGGGCACCAAAGGTGAACGCTACCGCGCGTTCGATGCCGGGGAACCCAATGGCAGCGCGGGAAAGCCGATCCTGCGGCAGTTGCAGGCATTGCAGCTCACCTACGCCGCCGTGGTGGTGGTGCGCTACTTCGGCGGTACCCTGTTGGGCAAGGCAGGCCTGGCACGTGCATTCGGTGCTGCCGCCAAGGAAGCATTGGCCCAGTGCCCCATTGAAGAGCGCCGCGCCATGCAACGCATGCAGCTCGTTTGCGGCTACGCCGGGGTGGAACAGGTAAAGCACTTGCTTGCAGCGGCAGGCGGCGAATTGGTGCACGCGGAATATGCCGCGCACTGCATGCTGGATGTGCTGGTCCCAGTGGATGCGCTGGCCGGATTGGCCGAGCAGTGGGCACGGTTGGGCGTTGACGCGCAAGACTCCCCCGGAACGGGAAGCACGGCTACTTGAACCAAGGCTGAAGGCTATCGAGCAAGGCGGCCGGTGCACGGCGTGGCCGCTGCGTGGCTGCGTCGATGAAGACCAGCGTAGTGGCGGCCTCCGTGAGCATCGCACCACTGCTGTTGCGCACCTCGTAAAGGAATTTGATGCGCACGCCCGGCGGTTCCGGCACCACGGTGCGCAGCTCCAGCAGGTCGTCGTAAAAGGCCGGCTTGTGGTACTTCACGGCAAGGTCGTGCACGGGCAGCAGGATGCCCTGCTCCTCCATGGCCTTGTACGGAAAACCCAGGCTGCGCAAGGCCTCCACGCGGCCCACTTCAAAATAGGCCGCGTACGCACCGTAGTACACATAGCCCATTTTGTCGGTTTCGGCATAGCGAACGCGTACCTGTTGGAGGTGTGAGAACATGGCGCGTAAGATAGCTGCGGCACACCGACCGGGCGCTGCTCGACATCGGTATGCAAAGGGCCTAACTTCACGCTGCGCACCGATCCATTTCCACATGCCCGCCAGATCCTTTTCCAACCCTTTCGGCACGCCTTCAACAAGAGGTGTTGGACAAGCGGCTTTGGCCCTTGTGGATCATGGGCTTACAGCACCCCGCATAAATATGCAGCCCTCGGGAAACCCGCGCTGGGCGCGGGATGCCGAATATTGCTATACTGCGTGCGCCATGGCAAAAAAATCGATCCATCCAAATCGGAGCACACTTTTTTTTTCACTTGAAGGTGCTCATATTTGCCACCCTTCGCAACGCCATCTGAAGGTGTTGGCACAGCACCAAAAATCTCTTCCCATCCTGATCCAATACTCCGCTCCCACCAAATGAAGAAAGACCATGAAAAGATCTGGGACCGGTGCCTCGATGTGATCAAGGACAATGTCAGCCAGCAGAGCTTCAAGACCTGGTTCGAGCCGATCAGGCCGATGAAGCTTGCCGACAACATCCTGACCATCCAGGTGCCATCGCAGTTCTTTTACGAGTGGCTCGAAGAACATTACATCGGCCTATTGAAGAAGATCATCCGCAAGGAGATCGGCACCGAGGGTCGCTTGGAATACTCCATCGTGATGGAGAACAGCTTCAAGCACTCGAACCCGTACACCGTGCGGGTGCCAACGAGCAACGTGCGCGAGGTGAAGAACCCCGCCGTGAGCCTGCCGCTCGACGTGGCCAACAGCCCGATCAAGAACCCGTTCATCATACCCGGGTTGCGCAAGATCAAGATCGAGAGCCACCTCAACGCCAACTACTCCTTCGATAATTTCATCGAGGGCGATTGCAACCGCTTGGCGCGCAGCGCAGGCTTTGCCGTGGCGCAAAAGCCGGGCGGCACCGCATTCAACCCCCTGCTGGTGTATGGCGGCGTAGGCCTGGGGAAAACGCACCTGATCCATGCCATCGGCATCGAGATCAAGCGCAACCACCCCGACAAGACCGTGCTGTACGTCCCGGCCGAAAAGTTCACCCAGCAATTCATCGAAGCGGTGAAGAACAACACCATGGGCGACTTCCAGCAGTTCTACCAAATGATGGACGTGCTGATCATTGACGATGTGCAATTCCTTTCCGGCAAGGAGAAGACACAGGACGTTTTCTTCCACATCTTCAATCACCTGCACCAGAACGGCAAGCAGCTCGTGATCTCCAGCGACAAGGCCCCGGTGGAAATGACCGGCATGGAACAGCGCCTGCTCTCCCGCTTCAAGTGGGGCCTTAGCGCCGACCTGCAAACGCCCGGCCTTGAAACGCGCATCGCCATCCTTGAAAAGAAGATGTACGCCGAGGGCATCGAATTGCCCAAGGAAGTGGTGGAATACCTGGCCTACAGCATCACCACCAACATCCGCGAACTTGAAGGCGCCATGATCAGCCTGATCGCCCAAAGCTCGCTGAACAAAAAGGCGGTGACCTTGGAGCTGGCCAAGCAGATGATCGACAAGTTCGTGAAGAACACGGCCCGCGAGGTGTCGATCGATTACATCCAGAAAGTGGTGTGCGATTACTTCGACCTGCCGATCGAGCTGCTGAAGAGCAAGACGCGCAAGCGCGAGGTGGTCCAGGCCCGCCAGATCGCCATGTACTTCGCCAAGAAGATGACCAAGAGCTCACTGGCGAACATCGGGGCGCACTGCGGCGGAAAGGACCATGCCACCGTGCTGCATGCTTGCCGCACCGTGAACAACCTGCAGGAAACCGATAAGCAATTCCGGGGTTACCTCGAGGACCTCGAGAAGAAGCTGAGCATCCACTAAGCCCAGGAAAAGTTTCGGAAAAGCCCCGCTGTCGGGGCTTTTTCATTTTGTTGCCGGCCGGCCTAGTACAGCGCACCCGAGATCCACAGCAGCCACATGGCCATGGCACATGCGCCGCCCACTACGGCCGCCCGCATGCCCCACAATGAACGGCGGATGCTCGCCAGGGAATAGCTGTTACGGCGCTGAAGCGCACGGCCCACGAGGTGAATGGCAATGGCCAACAAGGCCATGATCAAGGCCGGCACGCACAATTGGCGCATGAAGGCCAATGGAATGCTGAGCAGGCCGAGCACGAGCGCGGCGGTTGCCAGCGGAAGCTTGCGTGCAGCGCTCATGCACCGGCAAGCTTGAGCAGTTGCTGGTGGATGGCGAGCACCTGCGGGATCACCAAGGAACGTCCGTCGTTCACCACCACACTATCGGCTGCCGCAATGCGCTCACTGTCGCTGGCCTGGTTGCGCATGCGCGCACGCACGGCATCCTCCGGTGCATTGTCGCGCTTCATCACCCAGCGGATGCGCTGTTCCTCGGGCGCGGTCACCACCACCAGGTGGTCCAGTTGCCCATGGCCCCCGGTTTCCACCAGTATCGCGGCCTCATTGATCACATACGGTGCCTGTTGGGCCGTGGCCCAGTGGGCAAATGCACCGCGCACCGCCGGGTGCACCAAGCCGTTCAGCTGCTGCAATGCAGCACGGTCATTGAACACCAGTTGGGCCAAGGCCTTGCGATCCGTGCCCTGCCCGTGGAAGATGGCCGTGCCGAACGCCTCGGCCAATTGTGCACGCAATCCGGCATCATGCTCCATCAGTCGCTTGGCCTCGGCATCGGAGTTGAACACCGGTATGCCCAGCACGGCGAAAACCCCGCAGACCGTGGTCTTCCCGCTACCGATGCCGCCGGTTACACCCACGGTGTACATGCGGGCGCGGTTCAAGCCGTGCGGGCGGCCTCCTCGGTAAGCTGCATGCTTTGGTCCATGGCGATGGCGCTCTTTTCATAACGCAGCTTCACGCCATCGGCCGCCTCGAGCAGCACCGTCTTTTCGCTCACCTCCACCACCTTGCCATGCAGGCCACCAATGGTGACCACGCGCGCGCCCTTCTGCAGGTTCTCGCGGAATTTGCGTGCATCCTTGGCCTTCTTCTGCTGGGGGCGGATCATGAAGAAGTAGAAGACGACGAACATCAGCAACATCATGATGATGAAGGATGAGCCGCCGCCTTGCGCGGATTGAAGGAGGATCGAAAGGTTGTTCATTATGCTTGAATGGTTAATTGGCCGCTATGGCCGCTGGTTGTTCAATTGTTGCCCGGCGCAACTACCTCGCCGGAAAGGGTGAGCACGGTTGTGGGCGGGGTGGTGTTGGCCACCACGGTAATGGTTTTGTGCTGCTTGCCAGGCCTTCCCTCGCTGTTGAAATTCACGGTAATGGCGCCTGTTTCGCCCGGGCCGATGGGCATGCGTGGCCAATCCTTGGCCACGGTGCAGCCGCACGAGCCGCGCACATCCGTGATCACCAGATCGATCGTGCCCTTGTTCTCGAAATTAAAGACCTTCTGCACCTGCACGCCTTCGGCCATGCGGCCCATTTCCATGGTGGTGCTATCAAATGCGATCACGGGCATGCGCCCCTGCCCCTGCTCAAAACCGGATGCCGGTATTTGCAGGTCCTTGGATGAAACGCCATCGGCGTTCTCGCTATGGTCGGTCAAACGGCATGAACCGAGGGCCAATGCCGCCACGAGCAATATGCCGGCGCCCTTTGCGGGGCGCGCGAACAGTTTCCGTGTGGTTGGGTAAAACATGATGGTTCAACTTTCCAACAGCCCCCGGCCCACCTTGCGGATGGTCCCGTCCTCCTTCATTTCCATGAAGAGCTTGTCCAGGATGCCGTTGATGAAATTCTTGCTTTTGGGCGTGCTGTACGCCTTGGCGATCTCGATGTACTCGTTGAGGGTCACTTTCACCGGAATGAGGTTGAAGCTGCGCGCCTCAGTAATGGCCATGCGCATCAGCAGCATATCGCTGAGTGCGATCCGGTCCGCTTCCCAGTTCTTGGCCTTTTCGGCGATCAGCCGCTCATCGGCCTCCTTGCCGGTGATGGTGTTCCGGTACAGGGTCACCACGAATTCGCGTTCCTCGCCATCCGCCGGTTCCTCAATGGGCATGGCCAGTTCGGCCCCGTCAACCTCGGTGGTCTCCAAGGTGCGCTTCACCATGGTGCTCGCCAGGTCCAGGTCCTCCAACCAGTGGATGGAGCGGCCCTCCACATGCTCGTGAAGGCCTTCGAACTGTGCGATGTGTTCCACGAAAAGGTCCACCAGCACGGCACGGTCCTGTTGCGGTGTCACACGCCCTGCGGCCATGTAGGCCTTGTATTCGGGGCTTGCCTCCACGCGCTTGTACAGCTGTGCCAACAGTTCCCGTTCCCCTACCCAGCCCACTTTCCGGCGCTCGCTCTCGGCCAGCAACCGGGGGCTTTCGCTCAGCTTCACCAGCAGTGCATTGTCCACAAAACGCCGGCTGGGGTTCAGGTCCTCCGGGGTGGGCATGCGCTTGTTCCTGCGGTCCTCCATCCGCTGCTCGGCCATGCGGCGCATTTCGCCGAACAGCAGAAGCAGGTGGTAGTAGAGGTCGTAGGTGCGCTGCACGCCCAGGAGCAGCTCCTTTTCGTTCTTCGCCGCACTGCCTCCATCGCTTTGCTCATGCGCATACAGCGCTTGGAAAACCTTGGTGCGGAGGAACCGTCTATTGAGCATGTTTTGGTTTCAGAACGCTAGGCCGGCCTGGCGTACGCTCTTGATGCGTTGTTCGGCGGCCTGGTTGGCCGCCAGGTATGTGGGAATGTGTTCTTCGGCGCTGCGCTTGAAGATAGTGAGCGCGGTGCGATAGATCTCCTCGGTCTGCGCGTAGGCCGCCTTGCGGTCGTAGCCGCGCAGCTCCCAAGCGCAATTGATGATGCCGCCCGCATTGATCAGGAAGTCGGGCGCGTACAGGATGCCCTTTTCCATCAGGGCCTTGCCGTGCTTTTCCTCGTCGGCCAACTGGTTGTTGGCGCTGCCGGCCACCACGCTGCATTTCAGCTGGCCGATGGTCCCATCATTCACGGTGGCACCCAGTGCGCAGGGTGAATAGATATCCACCTCCAGGCCGATCAGCTCGTTGGGCTCCACCAGATGCACCGAGGGGTGCTCGGCCTTGATGGCGGCCAGCTTGTCCGCGTGGATGTCGGTGAGGTACACCGTGGCACCTTCCTTCAGCAACAGGCCCACCAAGTGGTGGCCCACATTGCCTGCACCCTGTACCGAAACCTTGCGCTTGTGCAGGTCGTCGCTGCCATAGGCTGTTTTGGCCGCGGCCTTTATTCCGCAGAACACGCCGTAGGCCGTTACGGGCGAGGGGTCGCCGCTGCCGCCCATGGTCTCGGGCAGCCCCACCACGTATTCGGTCTCCTTCCTGATGTTCACCATTTCGGTGGTGCTCATGCCCACATCCTCGGCGGTGATGTAGCGGCCGTTGAGGCTTTCGATGTAGCGGCCGAAGCGGCGGAACATGGCCTCGGTCTTGTCCTTGCGGGCATCACCGATGATCACGGCCTTGCCGCCGCCAAGGTCAAGCCCGGCGAGCGCGCTCTTGTAGGTCATGCCGCGGCTTAGGCGCAGCACGTCCTGCAGCGCATCGGTTTCATTGGCGTAGGCCCACATGCGCGTGCCGCCCAATGCGGGGCCAAGGGTGGTATCGTGCACGGCAATGATGGCGCGCAGGCCGGTTGCACTGTCGTTGCAGAACAAGATCTGCTCATGGCCGTGGGTTTGCATGCGGCCGATCACGGCCTCGGCCGTGGCGGTTTTCTCTTGAACGAGGGTCATTTCTTGTAGCTGGTTTTGTCCGGTGCCTTGGGCCGTTGCCTCCACCTCCGCCCAAGCAGCCTTGGTTGCTTTCAGGCGGGGCGGCATCGGGTTCTACTTTTGCAGTGTCCTTGCCGCTTTTGTTTTTCGGGGCGCGCAAAGGTAGCAAGCTGATCCATGCGTTCCCTGCTCACCGTACTTCCTTATTTCGGCCGTTACTGGGGCCGGTTGGTGCTGGGGATCGGGTTCATCATACTTACCGGAACCTTCACCGTGTACACCCCACAGGTGGTACGCGAGGCCTTCAACCTGATCGGCGAAGGGCTGCAGCAACGCACCCTGCCCGTGGACCAAAGGCACATGGAAGTTTCCGAGCGCCTGCAGAGCTGGACCGCCTGGACCGGGTTCGACCTGCAGGCCAAGCTCGATGGCCCCTTGGACGATGCCTCATTGCAGCAAAAAGTGATGTGGTTCGCCATTTTCTATGCAGTCCTGTTCCTGGTGTTCACGTTGCTCAGCGGCTTCTTCCTTTTCCTCACCCGGCAAACCATCATTGTGGTCAGCCGGCACATTGAGTATGACCTGAAGAACGCGGTGTACAAGCATTACCAGCAATTGGACCGCGCCTTCTACAAGCGCAACAGCACCGGCGACCTGATGAACCGGATCAGCGAGGACGTGGGCAAGGTGCGCCAGTTCCTCGGCCCTGCCGTGATGTACATCACCAACCTGTTGGTGCTCACCATCATGATCGTGTGGGTGATGCTGGACGTGAACGTGGAGCTAACGCTGTGGTTGTTGGCCCCGCTGCCCCTGCTCAGTGTGGCGATCTACCTGGTGAGCGAGACCATCAACCAGCGCAGCATGGCCACCCAGCGGCAACAGAGCCGCTTGAGCGCCATGGCGCAGGAAACCTTCAGCGGCATGCGCGTGATCAAGGCGTACGCACGCGAGGAGCAGGTGGTGCAGCGCTTCAGGCGTGTGGCCAAGGACTACCGCAAGACCAGCCTGGCACAGGCCAAGGTGGATTCGCTTTTCATGCCGGCGATCATGTTGCTGGTGGGCCTGAGCACGGCCCTGGTGATCTTCGTGGGCGGCATTCTGCTGATCGAGGGCACCAGCGGGGTGACCGTGGGCAACCTGGCGGAATTCACACTTTATGTGACCAAGCTTACCTGGCCATTTGCCAGTTTGGGCATGATCACTTCGCAAGTGCAGCAGGCAGCGGTGAGCATGGAGCGGATCAACGAATTCCTGGGCACCAGGCCGGGCATACGGCCGGGTGGCGATGAATTGGCGGAGGTAAAGGGCGCCATCGAATTCCGGAACGTGGGCTTCACCTATCCTGAAACCGGCATACAGGCGCTGCGCAATGTGACCTTCCGTGTGCCGGCAGGGAGCACGCTCGCCATTGTGGGGCATACCGGCAGCGGCAAAAGCACCATCGTGGACCTGATGTGCCGGCTTTACGATCCCACCTCGGGCGAGGTGCTGCTCGATGGCGTGCCCCTGCCC
>JBIQMI010000070.1:11466-13437 GCA_044463585.1 Cryomorphaceae bacterium | reverse complement strand
AGGCTGATGATCACCACCACGATAGCCACCGTGGTGGTGGACCCCGGCGCGATCACCCCTGCGAAAAGGTCAACGCCGCCCAGGCCTTCAATGGCCGATGAAACGGAGATGGGCGGCGTAAGGATGCCATCGGCCAGCAGGGTGGCCGCACCGATCACCGCCGGTATCCAGGCCCAAGGCCCGAAGCGCCGCACCAGGGCATAAAGCGAGAAGATGCCACCTTCACCGCGGTTGTCCGCCTGAAGGGCCAGGAACATGTACTTGAAGGTGGTGAGCAGGGTGAGCGTCCAAATGATGCAGCTCAGGCCGCCCAGCACCACCCGGCTGTTGATGGGCACATCTTCACCCACCACCGCTTTGAACACGTAGAGGGGCGAAGTGCCGATATCGCCGAAAACGATGCCCAGCGTTACCAACATGCCCGCCGCGGTGAGCGGATGCCGGTGGGCCTTGTGCGTCAACATGCCGACTTACTTCGAAAAGGGGGGCGAAAGTAGACAACCGCGCTTTGCGGCAGCGCAAGTCAGCATATTGCCGCTATGATTTCCCGTGCGCGCTGAAGCAGCCTTGCGCATGCCCGAACAAACCGGACCGGAAAAAGTGCCCTTCCGCCTTTGGAAGGCATGGCCCGCCCGCCGGCCGTGGAGGGTTCCACCGGCCCGCCGTGGGTCCGTTACCGCATGTCGTTCACCTCCACGCCGGGGTGTTTTCCCTTGTCGAAGCTGAACAGGGCATCCACCATTTCGGCGTTGGGCTTGAAATTCTTCAGCGTGTAGGTGACCACGTTGCCGTCCTTGTACTTCATCACCACCTTCTTGGGCTCCATCTTGGCCTTGTCCACGGTAAGCGTTACCGTATGGAACGCCTTTTTGGCGGGCTCAAGCGGGTACAGGTTGATCGTTTCCACGGCCACGCCGCCTTCAGTGCCCGCGCCCACGTACTGGCTCTTGAAGCCCTTCTCGTACACATTGAAAAGGTTGGCCGGGTCAAGCGTCTCGTCCATTTCCTTGGGATCGCTGATGGTCACCTCGTTGGTCTTCTTGCTGTAGGTGTACAGCGCGTTTCCATCGTTGATCACGGTGTTGTCCAGCAGGGTAAGCCTGAATTTGCGGCCCTTCACCTTCAGGTTGCCCTCCTGCGCCACATCGAGCTTGCTGGCGCTGTTCACCAAGCGGCTGCTGAAATCCGCATCGAAGCTGGTGTAGGTCTTGTTCTTCGCGATCAGCGCATCAACAATGGCGCGGCTCTTGGGATCATCCTGGCCAAAGACCGTGGCCACCAGCAACAGCGAAGTGAGGAAAAGGAGCGTTTTTTTCATTTTGTAGGGCAGCAAAAGTAATTCGGCCGCTTTGGGCAATCGCCGTGCCGATCTGTGGGCACATTGCGTTCGGATCGAATATGTGGCCAAGGCATTGCACCGCGCCCCAGCGCCTCCGAGGCAAACCGATAGCGGCCAAGACATTTATTCTGGTTCCCTGTGTTCTGTGGATGAAACCCCCGTCGCGGCAAGGCATTCAGCATTCTCAGCGCCTCCGCGGCAAAACCCATCGCGGCCTAGGCATTTATTCTGCGTCCTAGTACCCTTTGCGTCCTCCGCGCCCTCCGCGGTTGACCCATCGCGGCCAAGGCATTCCCCGCGCCTCCGCGCCTCAGCGGCAAACCGATCGCAGCCAAGGCATTTATTCTGTGTTCCCTGCGTTCTCTGTGGATGAAACCCCGTCGCGGCAAGGCATTCAGCATTCCCCGCGCCTCTGCGCCTCCGCGGCAAACCCATCGCGGCAAGGCATTCCTCTGCGTCCTGGTCGAACCTGAGGTTCGACGCTGCGGGAGCCTACCCTTTGCGTCCTCCGCGTCCTCCGCGGTTAACCCATCGCGGCCAAGGCATTCCCCGCGCCTCCGCGCCTAGCGGCAAACCCATCGCAGCCAAGGCATTTATTCTGTGTTCCCTGCGTTCTCTGTGGATGAAACCCC
>JBIQMI010000070.1:4633-11366 GCA_044463585.1 Cryomorphaceae bacterium | reverse complement strand
TCGCAGCCAAGGCATTTATTCTGTGTTCCCTGCGTTCTCTGTGGATGAAACCCCGGTCGCGGCAGGGCATTCAGCATTCTCAGCGCCTCCGCGCCTCCGCGGCAAGCACCCCACGATCACCTCTCCGCCTCTCCCAAGTCACGTTCATGGTCAGGCGGCTTCAGCATGGTGCCCGTGCAGCTAGGTGCCCCGCAATGGCAGGCCCAGATCTGTTTCAGCTCCTCCGTGTACGGAATGTCGAAACTGATCCCGTAGTCATACGTCAGTTCCTCGCCCTTTTTGATGTCGCGCAGGGCAAGGATGAAAACTTGGTCCTTCAATGGATCCTCCTCGTCCTCGTAAAGCACGGGCAGGCAGTTGGGCTCGCAACCGTGGTTGATCCAGCGTGAATCGTTCCCGCCACGGTTGGCGTCGATGATCCAGTCGCCGTGCAGGGTGAACAGGAAGGTGTGGCCGGAATAGACCTCGTCGTACAATTCATCCGCTTCGTCGCGGGTGATCAGCTTGCCGGTGTATTCGATCAGCTCGGTGCCGGCGGGGATGTCGCGCGTGGCGAACACGCCGTTGCCATGGATCGGTGACCGCCGCACGCGGAAAGGCCTGCTCATGGCCGGGAACCAGTGGCTTTTTTCCTTCCCTTTTTGACCTTGTGGATCATGCTGCCGGTACAATCGGGACTGCCGCAGCGGCACGCCCATAGCGTGCGCTCCTCCTGGGTGATCGGTTCCTGCACTTGAATGTCGTAGTCGTAGGTCAATTCCTCGCCCGGCCGTATGGCGCGCAGGGCCTCAATGATCACCTTGTCCTTGCGCGGGTCGCCGCTTTCATCCTCCACCGTGAACGCTTGGCAGTTGGGGCTGCACGAATGGTTGAGCCAGCGCGCGATGTTGCCGTTGATGTTGGCATCGATCACGTACTGGTCGTTCAGTATGAACAGAAAGGTGTGCCCGGTGTCCTGGCCGCCGTACTCCTCGTCCACTTCGGCATGGCTGCGCAACTTGCCTTTGTATTCCACCACCAGTTCGCCGCGCTTGATCGGCGCCGTGGCGAATACGCCGTGGCCGTGGATCGTTGAGTTGCGCCGTTCGATCTTGCTGGGCATGCTTGGCTATTGGGGCCGCGAAACTACAACGCCCCGGGAAGGGCGGCCTCCAAGCCGTACACCATCGGCAGCTTGCCTTCCATGCCTGCGATACGGTACAGGCCGTCGGCACCCTTCACCGTGCGCGCGAAGCAATCGTGCGGCGAGCCGTCGTATTCGCGGAACTGGCGCAGTTGCAGGCCCGCATCAAGGATCGCCGTGAGCACTTCGTCCAGCGGATGGTTCCACGTGTGCTCTTCCAGTGCAAAAGCAGCGTCCGGCGCGGCGTACGATCCCGTTTGCACCTCTGTGATCAGCCCGGTGTTGAAGTAGGGGTACCGGACCTGGATGAAATCATTGTCGAACATCCAGACCACGGGATGGAATTCCACCAGTACCAGGCGCCCGCCGGGTTTCAGGTAGCGGGCGATGTTGCGGGCCCAGGCGTCCAGCACGGGCAGCCAGCCCAGCACGCCGAAGCTGGTGAACACCACATCGAACCGGCCGTCCAGTTCCGCATGATGCTCCACGGCGTTGCCTTCCATGAATTCGGCCCGTATGCCCGACCGCTCCGCCAGCTTGCATGCCTGCGCAATGGCCTCGCCGGAAAGATCGAGCCCGGTGGCCAGCGCGCCCTCGCGTGCCAAGCTCAAGGTGTCCAGCCCGAAATGGCATTGCAGGTGCAGGACATGCTTGCCGGCCACCGGCCCCAGCAGCGCCGTTTCCATGGCCGAAAGGCTGCTTCGCCCCTGCAGGAAGCCTTCCACATCGTAGAACGGCGAGGCTACATGGTGGCGCGTGCGTTCGTCCCAAAGTGCCTTGTTGGCGCGGAAAAGCTCGTCGTAAGGCGCGGGCATTGCTTAAAAGTAGAGCACGCTCACCGCGATGGCGGTCAGCACGCACACGGCGTCCACCAGCAGCATGATGCCCAGCGTGTAGCGGCTGTCCTTCACGTTCACCGCGCCGAAGTACAGCGCGATCACATAGAAGGTGGTCTCGGCCGCGCCTTGCAGGATGGAGGAGAGCTGCCCGGTGAGGCTGTCGGGGCCGTAGGTTTTCATGGCGTCGAGCATGAAGCCGCGCGAACCGCCTGAGCTGAAGGGCCGCATCAGCGCCACGGGCATGGCATCGATGATCTCGCGGCTTACACCGAAGAAGCTGAGCACGCCGGCGAAGCCGTCCATCACAATGCTCATCAGCCCGCTGTTGCGGAAGATGCTGAGCGCGGCCAGCATGGCGATCATGTACGGCAGCACCCGCAGCCCGGTGGTGAAACCGTCCTTGCTGCCATGGATGAACGAGTCGAACATGTTTGTGCCTTTTTCCTTGAAGTAGCGCTCGTGCAGGAAGGCATAGGCCACGATCAGCAGGATGATGGCGAGCAGCACGCCGTTGCCGAGGTTGTCGGTGAAGTGCAGCTTGGCGGCGCCGGCCAACCCGCTGATGTACACCATCAGGCCACCGATGGTGATGCTCACCGCCAGCACGAACAGGATCACCGGCAGCTTGAAAAGGTTGATGCGCTGGCGGATGCCCACGAACAGCAGCGCCGCCAAGGTGCCCACGAAGCTGGTGACGATGGTGGGGATCATGATGTCGGCCGGGTTCACCGCGCCCATGGCCGCCCGGTAGCCGATGATGGAGGTGGGCAGCAGCGTAAGGCCCGCGGCATGCAGGCACAGGAACATGATCTGGCTGTTGGTGGCGCGGTCGGGCGTGGGGTTGTTCTCCTGCATGCTCTCCATGGCCTTCAGGCCGAAGGGCGTGGCGGCATTGTCGAGCCCGAGGAAGTTGGCGGCGAAGTTGAGCGTCATGAACCCGTACGCCGGGTGCTCGCTGGGCAGGTCGGGGAAGATGCGGCGGAAGATGGGGGAGAGGAAGCGGGCGAGTTTTTCCATGGCCCGCGAATCCACCAGCAGGTTCATCAGCCCGCAGAAGAAGGTGAGGTAGCCGATCAGGGGCAGCCAGAGCTGCACCACCGTGTTCTTGCAGGTCTCGAACAGGCCGTCGGCGGCTTGCTTGCCATGGCTGTACCGCACGATGCCGCCTTTCCCCAGGGTGATCAGCGTGTCGTTGCGCATTACGCCCTCGGCACCGGCCGCCCGCAGCTCAACCAACAATGGCGTGCCCGAAAGGGTGATGCTGTCCGTTTCGGCCACCACCAAGGGGTCGCCTTGGTCGCCGTTCACCAACGGGCCCAAGCTGTGCTGCCGCCCAAGGGCCAACATGGCCAAGGCATAGCCAATACTGAGCAGCAGGATGAAGGTCCAGAATCGACTTAGGGCCATGGGCGGTTGTTGCGCTGCAAAGAAGCGGCAAGCGGGGCAGCGCATGCAGTGGTAGGGCCGGGGTTGGTGAACAACCTGTTGTGCATGGAGGCTGCTTTGCCGGGCGCTGACGAAAATCAGGTTCTGGTGGACCGGCCCGGATACTTTCGGTGAAAGATCCCGAGCATATGGTGGAAGGTATTGATGGTCTGGCTCTTATGTATGGCCGTAGCCATCCTCAATGGCGGGTTGCGCGAGTTTGCGCTCAACCGGTTCCTGGGCCTTCCGTTGGGCCATGTGGCCAGCACGGTGCTGTTGGCGCTAATGGTGTTGTCCATCACCTGTTTCACGCTCCCTTGGATCGGCCCTTCAACCCCGCGCCAGGCCATGGCCAATGGCGCAACCTGGGTGCTGCTCACCTTGGCGTTCGAGTTCGGTTTCGGCCATTGGGTGGCGCACAGGACCTTGGCGGAACTCCTGTACGACTATCAAGTGTGGAAAGGCCGCATATGGGTGGTCATTCCGCTCATCATGGCCTTGGTGCCGCTGTGGCATGGCCGCAACGAAGGGCTATTCCCCTAGGCGCCGTGAACAATCGCACGCGCTGGATTGTACGCTCCCAGACCCGCAAATGCGCCCATATCTTGGCGCCCAATTCAATCCTTCGCCCATGAAAAACCTTATCCTGCCCGCCCTCGCCGCCCTGTTGCTGCTGGGTTCCTGCGTTTCCAAGAAGAAATACACCGCGCTCACACTTTCCAACCAAACGCTGCACGATAAGCTGGATGCCGCCAACCGTGCGCTGGACGAGTGCAACGCAGCAAAGGCCTCGCTGGAGAACAAGAACACCAACCTGCAGACCAGCGTGGACCACCTGCGCGACCAGGTATCGGAGATGAGCGTTACCAACCAGGCGCTGCTGAACCGCGTGGGCGACATGGCCACCCTTAGCGCCAAGGAAGCCTCCAACCTGGAAAAGTCGTTGGAGAGCATAAAGGAGAAGGACCTGCAGATCCGCCGCATGCAGGATGCGCTGGACAAAAAGGATTCGATCACGCTGGCCTTGGTCGTTAGCCTGAAAAGCTCGCTCGGCAACCTGAACGATACCGACGTGGTGATCAACGTGGAAAAGAGCGTGGTCTTCATCTCGCTCAGCGATAAAATGCTGTTCCCCAGCGGCAGCACCACCATTGGCCCCAAGGCCAAGACCGTGCTGGGCAAGGTGGCCACCGTGCTCAACGACAAGCCGCACATGGACGTGCTGGTGGAAGGCCACACCGACAATGTGCCCATCAGCAAGGAATGCATCAAGGACAACTGGGACCTGAGCGTGCTGCGCGCCACGGCCATCACGCGCGTGCTCACCAAGGACCTTGGTGTTGACCCCTCCCGGATCACGGCGGGCGGCCGCAGCGAATACGTGCCCTTGGTGGCCAACGACACGCCCGAGCACCGCTCGCAGAACCGCCGCACCCGCATAGTGATCCTGCCCAAACTCGACCAGTTCTACACCATGATCGAGGACGGGCTGAAGAAAGCGACCGAGGGCGAATAAGCATGGAACCGGAGCCGATCCCGGCACCGGAGGCGGATTACCTGTACATCGCCGCCTCCGGCCTCGAGGGTGCGGGCCAGGGCCTGTACACAGCGATCGATATCCACCGTGGCGAGCTGATCGCCCGGTACAAGGGCGAGCGATTATCTATCGCCGAGGCGGCCAAGCGGGCAGCCCGTGGCCGGGACCGCTATTTCATGGAATTGCCCGATGGCGCCATTCTTGATCCCGGCCCTGTGGAAGGTTTTGCCAAGTACGCCAACGATGCCAGGCCGGTGAAGGGCACGGACGGCCCGCCCAACAACGCCCGCATTACCCTTGACCCGAAAGGCATGCCCTGCCTTATGGCCACGCGGCGCATCAGGGCGGGGCAGGAAGTGTTGTGTGCCTACGGCGCCCGCTATTGGAAACGCCATGGCGCGGAAAATGGATAACCGGGCCTTGTGCAAGGATTACCGGCGCATTTATATTGCCCCCCGTACCCGGTTCATGCGTTAGGCGTTCGGGGCTTGGCAAAAGCCCACCCATGATCCGGGAGTAACCACTTAAAACAGTTGCCGCATGGGTTTTAAGATCGTGGAGCGCAATGTGGGTATAGCCACCCTGCGCCAATTATCGCCGGTGATGGTGGAGATACACTACCACCCGGGCGTGAAGCTCGCCGCAAGCACCGTGGCCCACGTGCAAACCGAACGCCGTGCCCTGATGGGTGCAGGGCAGTATGCAACGCTTACCATCATACCTGCCGACGTGGATTACCACATCGACACCATGAACCGCGACCAGGGCAAGGCCGATCGCGATGCCGGCGGCCTGCTGGCCTGTGCCGTGGTGGCCAAGGCAAGCACCATCGAAATGCTCACCCGCCTGTACCTGTCCTACTTCCCGCCCAAGGTGCGCTACCTGGTAACACCCAATGAAGAAGATGCCCGCGAATGGCTGGCCATACAAATGGCCGAACTGTTCCCCGAGGCGATCTGAACTCCCTAGGTGGTACCGATCTACGTGCCGGATTTCACGTAGTCTTGTGTAGTTTTGTCCGTACAAACCATTCCCATGGATGCCAAGATCACCCTTAGCTTCGACGCAGATGTGGCCGATCGGGCAAAAGCCTTCGCCGAGGCCAACAACATCAGCCTGTCGCGCCTCGTCGAATTCATGCTCAGCAAGGTCACCGATCCACGCTACCGCTCGCTTGATGAGCTCCCGGTGAGCGAATGGGTGGCCCAAGTGGCGGAAGGTGAGGTGACCTACGTGCGGAAGAATGCAGCACGGCGCAACCTGAAAAAGGATTACCTCGCCAGCCGCGGCAAGCGGTAAGCAATGGCCGTCCAGCAATTCGCCAAATTGCCAAGTTGCCAATTTGCCAAAGATTCCAGGCCAAATCGCGTCCAAGGCATTTCCCACCCCGATTGTGGGCTCACAACGTAGTGCATTTCCGACCCCGTCGGGGTCGCACCAATTAGCCGTGTTGTGAGGAAATATGGTTTTCGACCCCAGCGGGGTCGCAGAACGTAGAATTCCCGGTTCCGGTTGATCATAATCGTAATGTGCCTGCGTAGGGTCTCCTGCAAGGGACCCTGCGCCCCGCAATTCATCGACCCCGAGAGGGGTCGCACAGGGTAGAAAATCGATCGCCAACGTGGGTCCGACCCTGAAGGGGTCGCACAAACAACCAATTTTATCCGGCCCAGCGGGATCACAACCCGTCCAGCAATTCGCCAAATTGCCAAGTTGCCAATTTGCCAAAGATCCCAGGCCCAATCGTGGCCAAGGCATTTCCGACCCCGTCGGGGTCGCACCAATTAGCCGTGTTGTGAGGAAATATGG
>JBIQMI010000070.1:0-4533 GCA_044463585.1 Cryomorphaceae bacterium | reverse complement strand
CAGGGTAGAAAATCGATCGCCAACGTGGGTCCGACCCTGAAGGGGTCGCACAAACGATTTCATTTCGCCCCCGACCGGGTCGCATCCGTTATCCCACGCGCCATTCCCAATTCCATCCGGCGCGACCCGATGCGGCCCGAACAGGGTAGGGGACGGTCAATACCCCCCATTCCCGGGGCCAGCGGCGGTGTTGCTGGGGTGCAACAACTCATCCAGCGCCGCCTCCGTGGGCACCAACACCTTACGCGCCTTAGAACCCTCGAACGCGCCCAGGATGCCCGCGGCCTCCAATTGGTCCACAATGCGGCCCGCCCGGTTATACCCCAGCTTCAACTTGCGCTGGATCAGGCTGGTGCTGCCCTGCTGGGTCTGCACCACCACGCGTGCCGCCTCCTCGAACATGCTGTCGCGGTCCCCGATGTCCAGATCGCCCGCGCCTTCGCCCTCCTCGGTGGGCACTTCGGGCAGCAGCAACGCATCGGGGTAACCGCGCTGGTTGCCGATGAACGCCGTGATCTCCTCCACCTCGGGCGTGTCCACAAAGGCACACTGGATCCTGATCAGGTCGTTGCCGGTGCTCAAGAGCATGTCGCCACGGCCGATCAATTGGTCGGCACCGCCGGCATCAAGGATCGTACGGCTGTCCACCTTGCTGGTCACGCGGAAGGCGATGCGCGCCGGGAAGTTGGCCTTGATGGTACCGGTGATGATGTTCACGCTGGGCCGCTGCGTGGCAATGATCAGGTGGATGCCGATGGCCCGTGCCAGCTGCGCCAAACGGGCGATGGGGGTTTCCACCTCGCGGCCCGCCGTCATGATCAGGTCCGCGAATTCATCCACCACCAGCACGATGTAGGGCAGGAAGCGGTGGCCATTCTCCGGGTTCAACCGGCGGCTGATGAACTTGGCGTTGTATTCCTTGATGTTGCGTACCTGGGCATCCTTCAGCAGCTCGTACCGGTCGTCCATCTCAATGCACAGGCTGTTCAGCGTGGCCACCACCTTCTTCGTATCGGTGATGATCGCTTCCTCCTCACCCGGCAGCTTGGCCAGGAAATGCCGCTCGATCTTGTTGAAGAGCGTGAGCTCCACCTTCTTAGGGTCCACCAGCACGAATTTGATCTGGCTGGGATGCTTTTTGTACAGCAGCGAGACCAGGATCGCGTTCAGGCCCACCGATTTGCCTTGGCCCGTGGCACCGGCCATCAGCAAGTGCGGCATTTTGGCCAGGTCGGTCACGAAGGTTTCGTTGCTGATGGTCTTGCCCAGCACAATGGGCAGTTCGGCGCTGCTGTTCTGGAATTTCTCGCTCTTCACCACCTCGCGCATGCTCACCACCTGCGGCTTGCTGTTGGGCACTTCGATGCCGATGGTGCCCTTGCCCGGTATGGGCGCGATGATGCGGATGCCCAATGCCGCCAAGCTCAGCGCGATGTCGTCCTCCAGGTTCTTGATCTTGCTGATCCGCACACCGGCCTGCGGCACGATCTCGTACAGGGTGACCGTGGGCCCGATGGTGGCCTTGATCTTGTCGATGCCGATGTTGTAGTTGTTGAGCGTGGAGACGATCTTGTTCTTGTTCTCCTCCAGTTCTTCCTTGGTAACGGTAAGCTCGCCGGTGCTGTGCTCGGCCAGCAGGTCAATGGTGGGCGGCACATAGCTGCTGAGGTCGAGCGTGGGGTCGTACTCACCGAATTCCTTCAGCTTGGAATCGATCTCCTCCTCGCTCAGGGCCTCTTCGGGCTGGTTCACCTCCACGCTGAACCCGTTCGATTCATCGTTGATGCTGGCCAGGTCGGCGGCCGATCGCAGCACAGGGGCAGGGGGTACGGGCGCTTCTTCCAAAGGGGCCTCATCCAGGTCCTCCTCTTCCAAGGGCACTTCAGGCGCTTCCTCCGTTTCTTCTTCCTCCGCTTCAATAGCCTCTTCCTCCGCGGGCATTTCTTCCTCCACCGCCACGGGCTTCACGCGGTTGCGCTTGCCTTCAGGCTCTTCCTCCATGTTCCCTTCTTCCCCGTTGCTGCGCTCGCGGCGCTTGAACAGGGCCTGCACCCGGGAAAGGGAAGGGTTGAAGGTGTACACGGCAAAGGCCAAGGCGCTGAAAATGATGGCGGCGCCCGCCCCGATCGGACCTAGCCAGGCGCCCAGATGGTTGTTGATCGCATAGCCGATGCCCCCGCCCATGATCTGCCAGCCGCCGTGCGGGAACAGGAACCCGAGCAGGGTGGGGAGCCAGAAAAGCGCCATCAGGCTCCACCGCGCCGTGCGGCCCACCGGCAGCAGCCAAGTGCCCAAGGCCAAGCGGATCCCCAGCAGGAAGCTCCACAGCACGAACACGAACGCCGCCAGACCGAACCAGATGAAGATGAAGCGGTGGCTGACCAAGGCGCCGAATTTGCCCAGCCAGTTCTCAACCCGCACATCGGGGCTGAAGATCTCGCCCCAGCTACGCCCCATCAGGTCCTGGTCCATGCGCCAGGTGAACAGGTAGCTGGTGAACGCCACCAGCAGGTAGAACGCTGCCAGTACCAGGAACAGGCCGGTCACTTTGTGCACGCGCTCATCGGCGAAAAATGCGCGCAACTTCTCCAGCCCCCCGGGCCCGGCAGCTGTGCGGGACTTCTTTTTCGGGCTGGGGCCGCGGTCCTCATCGGCAGCGGGGCCACGGAGCTTGTTCTTTCGTTCTTTGGCCAAAGGAGCGGGAGTGAAGGGTGGCAATGCGTAAGCCCGGCGCGCCAGCGCCGTGAAGCAAAGCTACCGGGCCATGCAGGCACAACGCCGCGAACTGGCCGCCTATTATCAACAACGCGATGTGATAGCCGCGCCGCACGGCCCCGAACGCCCTGTGCGCTAATGGCTGAACGTGCCCAGCACCTCGGTCAACTGCTGGTTGAGCACATCGGGCGATACCTTCTGATGGTCAGTACGTTCGGCGAACTTCCGGGGGTCCACTGCGCCGCGCTTCACCTGGGTGGCCTCCATGCGCATGCGTATGCCGTGCTGCACCACCTCGTAGCGCATCAGCACGCCGTCGATATCGCTGTACGGGCCGTACCAATTGGGCGTTTGAAGGGAAAGGGCCTCCGTGTACCAGATCTCGGCCTCAGGCTTGTCAAGGCCATCGTAGATCAAATAGGCCTGCTTGCAGGGCAGTCCTGCAATGGTGTCGCGCGCCATGGTGTGCACCACGGCCAAGGTGGGTTGCGCCTTGGTGATGGCCAGCAGGTCGCGCATGCGGTATTCGGCCACCAGGCTCTTGCCCATCAGTGTCATGTGGTAGTCCACTACCTGCTTGGGGGTGTTCACCACCATGCTGGTGCGGAAGATCCCCATGCCGGCGCTTACATCAAGCGATTGGTGTTCGCGGTCGAAGTTCAATACGGCCTTGTCCGGCAACATGTCCGCCATCAGCCCCTTGGGGTCGATGTCGGGGAAGCTCATGCGGTATTCGATCACGCCTTCGTCCAGGCGCGAAAGCAGGCTTTGGCCGCATCCCCAGCCCATAAAGGCAATGGCCAGCAGGGTGGCGGGGAACAGGTTCCGTGGTTTCAACGTGTACATGTACCGGTGGATGCGGCTTGCTACGCGCCTTTCGTGCCTTTCGTTTCGATCGCCCTGTTCACCGCGTGAACGTGCGCACCAAACGGGCCACGTTGCCGCGCTCATCGCTCACTTCCAATTCAAATTCCTGCTTGCCGGGCTGGTCGCTGTATTTGTCGAAGTGGTGCTCCAGCGTGTTCGTCTTGGGTTCGTATTCCATCAATATCCAGCGGCCGTTCAGTTTGGCCGACCATTGGGCGATCCCGGAAAGATTGTCCTTCACCCGCACCTTGAAGTTCTTTCTTCCAGCCATGTTCGGCTCAAGCCCCACCGGTACCAGGCCTGGTGGCACGGTGTCCATCATCACCATGTATTGGCCCAAGGTCTTTACCGTGGTGGTCACTTTTCCTTGTTCGTACCGGCCGCCCTCGGCCGAGGTTTGCCCGCCGTTGCGCCGCACGATCAACAGCTTGTCGGCCATTGCTGGCGGGAATTTTCCTTCCACCTCGATCGAAAGCTCGCCTGCGAGCTGCAGCGGGGTCAGCGCGTCCTGCACGGTGTACAGCGGCGAGAGCGCGCCCGCCGGGGCCGGGGATACCGCTGTGCGCAGGTAGGTGTCGTCGTACAGCGCGTTCGGCGGCAGTTGCAGGCGAAGTCCTTTTTCCTCCACGGTATTCGGTGCATCGTAGCGGTACAAAGTGCCCGTGGGGCGGGGGCGTGGCCAGGCCGCGGCCTGCTTTTCCTGCGCCCCGTTCAGCACGAAGGTGAGCGTGGACCGGTTGCCCGAGGCGTCCGTGGCCACCACCTGCACGGCATGGGCCTTGCCC
The DNA here is from genome assembly GCA_044463585.1 of Cryomorphaceae bacterium. Taxonomy (GTDB): domain Bacteria; phylum Bacteroidota; class Bacteroidia; order Flavobacteriales_F; family PHOS-HE28; genus PHOS-HE28. The sequence goes on along the minus strand of JBIQMI010000070.1, from coordinate 166 downwards.
GGCTCGGTGCGGATGCGCCCGGGAAGGGTGGCCCCGCCGTACACGTCCAGCCGGTTGTTGGGCAGCTTGTAGCAGCGGTTGTAGTGCAGGTTTTTCCCCCGGAACAGCGCGTAGTCCATGTACGCGTTGGTGTAGCGCTGGTTGCCGAAGTCAACTTCGCCCAGTT
>JBIQMI010000069.1:0-13478 GCA_044463585.1 Cryomorphaceae bacterium | reverse complement strand
GCGACATTGATGGCAACTTCCTGCAGGGCAGCATCAGCGTGCCCGCCATGTCCTCGCGGGTGATCTACATGGATGATTTGACCAGCCCTTGCGATATGACAACCGAGATGAAGGACCAACTGGTATTAGACCACGCAGCCATTGCCTATCCCAACCCGGTACAGGCTGGCCAAATAGTGCAATTGCGCAGCCGATCGGCGAGTATGGCCACACTATGCGACGCCAGCGGTGCGGTGCTTCTTCAGTCCAATATTGTCTCTGGCACGGGCACTATCATGATCCCTTCGAACACGGCAGCGGGCATCTATTACTTGAAGTTCACTTCGAACGAGTTTTCCAAGGTCCAGAAGCTGGTGGTACACTAGCGCCCTGCATCCTTGCGTGGAATGCAGCGCGCAGGATTTCCCACGGCTATGTGCCACGCCGGAACATCCTTGATCACGACACTGCCCGCACCGATCAGCACATCGTTGCCTACGACCACGGGGCCGATGATCACCGAATTAGCCCCGACGTCCACCCTGTCACCAATGGTGGGTGCTGCCGTAAAGCCGCCCTCGCCATCCTGTTTGTTGCCGATGGTTGTGCTGTTACGAACAGTGCACCCAGCCCCGATCACAGTGCCATCATTCACCACCAATCCTTGGCCATGGTCCAAGCGGAAACCAGGGCCGATGCGCGTTTTCCAAGGAAGCTCCACACCCAATACCCATTCTACGGCAAACCGGTAAAGCAGAAAATACGGAAGGAAAAGAACGAAGCTCCAATTAGCGCGCCTAAGCAAGTGGGCTGTACGGAACGATACCATGATAATGCGCCCCTTTGGATTGCCGCGATTGGCCTTCCAATCCTGGAAGATACCGTGCTTTTGTCTTTTCATATCAGCCATTTGCTGCGGGACGCCCCAATAATTTATTCCACTTCAGTTTCAACATTGAAGGGAAATGCAAGGCCACTCTGACCAATCGCGCCATTTGCTTCTCCACGGGCGTGAACTTGAGCGCATCAGCTATTCTATCACTTTCCGAAAGCACGCGCCTCAGCGGGTTCGTGGTGCTCGCCCCACCCAGATTGAAATGCGCCAGCACTTCCGGCAGGTATAGGAATTGGCGGCGATCCTCCATCCAGGCGCCCAAGGTCCACAAATGATCGCCGCTCACCCTGAATGATGAGTCAAATGGCCGTGTACTGTAATAGCTTCTGCGAACAAAGAAACTCGGATGGTTCAGGACCATTTCCCAGTATTTCAATAGAAATCCGGACTGCTTCGCCTTTTTGACCTTCGATTTTCCGTCGCCGTAATGGATCATGATATCACCGTGGACCACATTTATCCATGGTTTGTCCACTACGGCCTCCAACACTTTGGCCACTGCCCCAGCGGCGTAATGATCATCGGCATTGATAAAGCCGACCCATTCCCCGGTCGCCATTGCTATTCCTTTGTTCATGGCATCGTATATACCACTATCGGGCCCACTGTGCCATTTGCTCAGCAGCGTTTCGTACTTTCGAACTATGTCCAAGGTGCCATCGGTGCTTCCCCCATCAACTATTATGTACTCTATTCCCTCCACCTGTTGGGACAGCACACTTTGAATTGTTCGTTCGATCGTGCCGGCACAATTGTACACGACTGTGATAATTGAAACTTTCTGCAGGGTTGGTGCTTGGCAGGAGCTCATGGGGACATGCAGTCGTTACCGGTCTGATGATCGGACCTTAGGTGCCCGAAAGGCCACCGGTGCCATTAGTACCATAAGCAGCATGAAGCCGGTGTAGAACCCGTAACCGATAATATCGATTTGCCAGGCGAACATGAGGTAGACGAAGCCAAGGTACAAAGGCCCAAGTGGCCCCGAGCGTTGGTATTGCTCGCGGAAGAACCGGTACCCGTACCAATAAACGCCATACATGAGCAGGATTCCGACAATGCCTTGGTTTATCAGGGATTCCAAGAACGCGCTGTGCATATGCAGGCGGTACGAACCCGATTCGCCCCAAAGCTTGGCCACCCAGTTCAACAACCTCAAATGGTACTGGCCATTATACCCATTGCCGAACAACAGTCCTCGGCGGTCGTCAACAAGCCAACTTGCTGCAGATTCCCAAATGTATGTCCTTCCATTGAAGGTGGTAATGTCCTTTTTGTCAACGCGTTCAACAATGGCGGCAAAAATGGGCAAGCTCAGAATCTGGTAGATCAACAAGGCGAAGCTCATCATTATCGGCATGGTAAACAAGGAAACGGTGAACAGGCCGCGTAATGCTTTCAGGGCCTGGGTAATGGCCAGCACCGTAAGTACGATAAAGATCATGACCGACAATCGGCTATTTATACTCAGTATCATACCCACACAAACGCAGTATATGCCAATGTATAAAAGCGTACGCATCGGCCTGGCCTTGAACTTGCCGATGAACGGAAGAAGGATAAGGCTGACCATGGCCAGTACGTGTGCAGCATCGTAGAGCCCGAAAGCAAAAGGCGGATTGGCCCGGCCAGGGAAATAGTGCAGCATGTTCCTCAACCCTGCCGCGATGCCCATCACATTTACCGCCACGAAAATGACCAGACCGTTCAGCACTAACTGCATGAATTTTTCCTCAAGTTGGTCGGCATTGTAGGCTGACACGATCAAGGCACTGAAAAATGGGGCATTGAACAGCAAGATCAACAGCCAACTGTTCAGTGTGGTCAATAGCGGGCTATGGTTTGACAAGCCAACGATCACCGAAGCGCTCAAGGATACTAGCGCACCCAGCACCCAATAAAACCGACGATTCACGCGCACTCGTGGCGCACTGCGGTACAGCCGATCAAGCAGAAAAAAAAAGATGATCAGCAGATAGGGTATGGCGCAGAGAAATATTCCTATCGCAAAGCCTTGCTTCATCACGTTGTACGCCCCCACTCCGTACCACGGGAATGACACGACAAACAAGCTGTTGATGATTTTCCTCTTGCTGATCACCTCTATCCCGGCGTGTTGTTCAGGCACCTCCAAGCTTTTGCCACAACTTTCCCATCATCGGACCCAATTTCTGGCCCACCTGGTCAGGCACGATCAGCTTTAATTTGTTCTTCAGGCGCTGCAGCCGGGAGGGCAACACATGCGCTTCAAAGTAGGCCAGATCGCGTACCGGGTCCAACGCAAGCTCCTGTGGATGCCTTAATGGGAACTTGGCCGAACTGATCTCATTCCGGCTACGATGGTCCTTTGCGCTGACCGTGTGTGTCGCTTCGGAGGTGAAACCGATGTTCTTGCAAAGGCTTACCTCAGGAATGATGTTGACAGCACCTGCCAAGATCTTCGCAAAATCCATCTGGTAGTCCCAGGCCGTTGGGATCCCGCCATTGTGCGTCTCCTCAAACAGCATTTTGGCCTCTTTCCTTTCAGCTTTGGACAGAAAATAACTGTTGAACTCCTTGGTGTCCTTCACCTCAGGCCATCGGCGCATATGAACATCGAATTGGCGCCAAACGCGACGCCAGCTCGCCCAGCCCCAATAAGCCCCATATCCGTGGGCCGATAGCCAATAGGTGTCCGCATCCTTCTCCTGGTCACCAGGACTGAGATTGTTGCCTATAATGGCCCAGATCCGTTCATCATGCCGGTATTTTTCCAGCAGCTCCTGGCAGAAGCGGAAAAATGAGGGGTGGGGAATTATGTCATCTTCAAGGATAATGCCTTCCTCCTCGTGTTCGAAAAACCAGGAGATGTTGGCCACCATGCCCATTTGGCAGCCGAGGTTCTCCTCATGGAACAGGGTGTGCAGTTCGCACGGCCAATCGACCATTTCCGTCAACGCCCGGACCCGTTCCACCTTGGGCTTGTCCAGCTCGTGGCGTGGTCCATCACAACCAAAGTACACGCGCGGCGGCTTCACCTTGCGCAAGGCCTTGAAAACCTCTTGCAGGGGCTCATGACGGTTAAACGCGGTAACCAGTACTGGTAGATGGGTTTGGGATGTTGTGGCCTGGTCCGTCATGCACTGAATGTGTTGGTCTGCATATTCTGCTCAAAAACTTCAAAATCACTGAACATCGATACCACGTGCCGCGCCACGTCCCGAGGAGAGGCAAACTCATCAACCATCCTGTACATGAAAAGCTGCATGCGGTCATTATACCTCACGGCCAGGTCCTGAACCATATTGCCATATCTGTCATGGGGCAGGATTTCGACACAGCCGGCGGCGTGTGCTGTGGGCAGCAACATGTTGCTGCCGTGTACACCAATAACGACCTGACTTTTCGCATAGGCCTGGCACCAAGCTTTTTCCATGGCATTGTCCATGCGCAAAGTGCGAAGGTCCGCAACACCTTCCGGAACCCTTCCCGGGTTATCCAATCCCACGAGGGTGAATTCCACTGCAGGCAGTTCCTCCCTGATCATTTTAATAAGACGCCTGACCCTGCGATGTTGAGCGGCCACAGCGATACCGAACGACAGGCCGGCTCGTTTCAAGCCTCGATGAATGAATTTCGAAACGGGGCCTGAATGCCACAAACGGTCATTGCGAGCAATGATGGTAATGTGTTTTGGTTGTGATAGGAATTCCTACAATGCAAATGCTACAACACCGGTGACCCGCTTTATATCAACATCCGTGAAATCTATATGACTATATGCCGGGGCCAGGAAAGCCTGTTCATATTCCTGTATCCTTCCTTGCACGTACCTAACGATGCCTTGATTCCATGAGGTCCCTTGGGAAAGCTTCATGTCGAATACCCACACCTCCGCCACTTCCTGGGGCACCAGCCATTCGTACATTTTAGGCACCATCACCACCAAACCTAACCCAGGGTGCTTATCCAAGTAATGTTGCGCATTGAACAGTTTAAGCAATACGTGTCCATACAGATAATCCAACGTATTCAGGATCACCACCCGCCTGCATTTGCGCCGAACATGGCACTCAACGGGGGGGCATTCCTCCACTATGGGTATTTGCCCCGGGTGCAGCCGCCATTGCGGCGGCCGATTCTTATCGTTGTTATAGGTGATACCGGTTTCCGCAGACCAAATGAACGGCTTGTCAATTGCAAATCCGGCGGGCAGTTCCCGCAGGAAGCGGAGGCCACAAGTGTTACAGTGGTAAGCCCCCACATTCTGGGCGCCCGGAACGAGTAACCCTTCCCCTTCCGGCGCGTGCGAGCCGCAACCGGGACAATCGAAGTCGTTGAACAAGTGCGGCACCAAGGGGATCATATGCTTCCTGCCCGACATGGCTCAATTCACTCTATGCAGTTTCCAAAACGAAAAAATGCCTGTCATCATCCAATTGAAGTTCGGCCGTGCTTCCTTGAAAAAAAGGTCGACCAGGAAGATGCTGACGAAGAATGAGCCGATCATGGCCCAAATGGCACCGATGGATTGGTAGCTTGGGATGAGCAGGTAGTTCATAGCGATGTTGAGAACGGCACCGATCACCGAGGTGACCAAGGCATACTTGAACAACCCTTCGTTGGTGATGAAGCTGCTTTTGGCCACGCCCATGTTGGTGAAGAACAACCGGATGGCGAACAAGGACAGCAGGTAGCCCGCCATCTGGAATTCCTCACCAAAAAGCAGGACCATGATCGGTTCGGCCAAAAAGTACAGTGGAACGGATACCCCCAAAAAAAGAACGAACATTAGCCGGTACTGGTTAACGAGCCGTTCCCTGTACAGGTTCCGGTCCTGCGTTTTGGCCCTTGTTACGGCCGGGGCCAACGATGCCACCACGATGCCCGGCACGAAGCCCAGCGATTCGATCATTTTCAACGCGGCGGAATATTGGCCGACCTCTGCATCGGCCGCTGCCTCGCCCATGGTGCCGCGCAAGATGTCGCCGATCATTACCTGGTCGATCTTCGCCTGCACGTAAAGGGCAAGCCCGTAAACCAGCAAGGGCCACGACTGCTTCAGCAGGTATATCGCCATTTTAGGGTCGTATTGCCACCTTCGCCACGTAAGCCCATGCCACTTGTAGGCGTACAAATAGCCCACGGTGGCAATGGCCATTTCAACGATGTACGCCCATGCGAACCAGATCAGGGATGCATGCGCGAACACTAAGCCCAGCCTGAACAGTGAAGCAAGCAGCGCCTGGGCCACGTTCACCTTTGCCGTTACTTTTCCCTTGACCTCTGAAAGAAAGAACTGTTCCACCACAATGAACGGCTTCAGGAATTCGGCGGCCGCTATGAGCAGGATCATCCACAGCTTGCTGGAATCCAGGTCCTTGACCAGTGCCAAGGTCATTACCGTGATGAAAAGGACCACCGCCCCACCCAATTTGATCACTGCGGCCGTGCCCATCAGGCGGTCGCGCCGATGTGGCCGGCGTACCAGGTCGCGTACGAGTATATTGTCCAGCCCCATGGCCGTGAGCGCGAAGAAGATGCCCACGAACGCACTGGCGTAATTGAGTTGGCCGAAGAGCTCTGGCCCAAGGTAGCGGGTGACGAATATGCTCGTGACCAGCACGGAGACAAGCCGTACCATTCGGTCCACGAACATCCACGACGTATTCCGGAGGTATTTCCGGAATCCTTGCGACTGGCCGCTAATGATCGAGCGGATCTTACTTGGCAGCATAAACGTAGCCGTAGTCCTCGCCGGCCTTCACGCCGTTGAAGAGCAGGTCGATGTGCTTCAGCTTGTCCGTGCGGTAGAGTTCGTTGATGGGCTTGAGCATGGCACGGTGCGTGTACCCTTGGCGTACCACGTACAAGGTGAGGTCGAGGTGGTGCAGCAGCACCTTGAACTCGCTTACCACGCCCATTGGGGAAGCGTCCACCACGATCTGATCGTACCGTGCCCGTAACTGTTGCAGCATCTCCGCCATGCGGGCATGCTCGAACAGTTCAAGGGGATTTGGCGGTATGGGCCCCGCCGTGATCACATCGAGCAATGGAATGTCGGTTTTCCGGATCACCTGGTCGAGGCCTGCACTTCCGATCAAATACGTGCTCAACCCATCGCCCAAGGGTATTCCGAAGCGTTCATGCACGCGCGGTTTGCGCATGTCGGCATCGAGCAGGATGGTGCGTTTATTGCCCAAGGCCATCACCGTTGCAAGGTTAACCGAACAGAAAGTCTTCCCTTCCCCGCTCGTGCTACTGGTCACGCCCACCACTTGGCGGTCCAGGTCAGGGTTCAAGTATTGCAGGTTGATCCTCGCTGTCCGGAACCCCTCCGCCAACGCTGAACGATCGTCCAATGACATGATCCGCTCCTTCCGCGACACAGGTATGGTCGCCAGCACGGGAATACTGGTCAGCCGCTTGAGCTCCTCGATGTCCATGATCCGGTCGTTGAACATGTCACGGATGAACACAAAGCCGATGGGTATGATAAGTCCCACGGCAACGAACAAGCCGAGCACTTTCGTTTTCTTCGGTGCCACCGGCCCGCCATCGCGTACCCGCGCCGGATCAACGATGTACTTGTCCACTTGATCGGAATTCACCGCTATCTCCGCTTCGTACCGCTTCTCCATCAAGTACGTATTGATGCTGGCGGTAATTTCATATTTGCGGGTGGCTATGGAAACCTGCCTGCTGCTTTGCGGCAACTGGTTCAGCTGGTATTCGAGCTGGTTGACGCGGGCGCTGATCTGCTCGAGTTCGAGCTGGGCTCCGCGTCTTGCATCCTGGGCACTTTGTATGATCTGATTGCGTTGCGTTTGGACTTTGCGCGACAATGCGATCGTTGGTGCCGATTGCTGGCGTTCCGCCAATCTGCGGGTGGCCAGTTCATTCACATCCTGGTTGTATTGGTCGATCAGGTTGCTCAACGACGGCGCCCCAACATTGGCGGCCGAGATCGTTGTTGGCACCCCGCCATCATCCGCGCTCATGTGGGCGATCAACTCGCCGAGGTATTCCATGCGTGAGCGGGATTTGGCCTGTTCATCCTTCAACCGCGAGAGGTCGTTGAACACGGCCGCCCCGCGGTCGCTCGCGCTGCCCACCAATCCACCAGCAGAGGCCTGAACATTTTGCAGGTTTCCCTCAGCGGCCTCCAGGTTGCCCGCTGAGCGGTCCAACTGTTCATCAATGAAGGCAATGGTCTTTCGGCCCTTCTCGTTCTGCTTGTCCTGTTCGTTCTTGATATAGGACTGCATCAGTGTGTTGATGTAGTCCTTCTCCTTTTTGGTATCCTGCCCCACTATGGACACTGTGATGATGTTGCTCTCATCGCTCTGTGGCACCACCGATGTGCGCGACCTGTAATAGGCCGCCACGTCGGGGTTGCTGGCCGGCATGAACCAGTACTTCTCATCGGGTTTGTACCCGAACTGTTCGTTGAATTGGATCGAGAAGTTCAGGTGAGGGCTGCGGAAAGGCTCACCGATCTTGGCCGTAACGTCAAGGTCGAGGTCCTTCACGAAGTTCTCCACGGGTTGCTGCAATCCTGCGTTGAACATGCGCACATATTTTCCTTGCGCCGTAACGCGGTATGTACGCGCCCCAAGGTCGGGGATCACCCGAACGAAAATGCCCGTGATCTGTAAGCCCGTATCAAGGCGCACAATGAACGGCCGGTCCTCGTACACCTCCTGTTTCAGGAAATTGCGCTCCACAAAATAGGATATCCCGAAATCGAGTTGTTGTATGGTGCTCAGCACGTTGGTGTACGACGTCAGCACACTGATCTCGTCCTCCAGGCCGGCCTTGCTGCTGAGGTACGAAACCCCCTTGATGAAATCCTCGCCAGTGCTGCCAAAGCTGTTGCGCTTGGTGTCGCTCATCAGCATAACACCGTACACTTCGTAGGTTTTGGCCGTGGTCTTCACCACCCAAACAGCCGCTGCACCGGCCAGTGTGAGCGTGATGGCAAAAAGCCACCACACCTTGATCAGCTTCCGGATGAAAGCCTTCACATCGATCGAATCGTTCTGCTCCGTGGCCATCAATTCGTTCTCACCACGGTTATCACCAATGCTGCGGCACTAATGGCGCCGAACAAAACCCCGAGCAGCTCGAGGTTCATGCGCTGTGGCCTTGCACGAAGGGCGGGCACGTACACCACATCGTTGGGCAGCAGGTAGTAGTATTCACTGGTCAAAATGTCCGCCTTGCCCAGGTCCATGTAAAGGGCCTGCGTGCCTTGGTCGCTCTGGCGCATCAGGGTCACGTGCCGCTTGTCCCCCATTTCGGAGGGCCCGCCAGCTTGGGCAAGTGCTTCCAGCAGCGTGATCTGGTTATTGTACACGAAGTAAGTTCCGGGCCGCTGCACTTCGCCCAGCACGCTCACCCTGAAACTGACGAGCTTGAGGATCACCGTGGCATTGGCGAAGTAATCATTGATCTTGCGCTGCAGCAGTTCCTGGGCCTCATTCACTGTAAGGCCCAACAGTTTCACCTTGCCCACGCTGGGGAGCTGTACATTGCCAGCCTTGTCCACGGAAAAACCGTTCACGTAAAGTGCGGCGTCATTCAGCGCCACGCCTGAGGCGGTCGATTCCACGTTGAACAGCCGCGAGTTGGCTTCATCGAGGCCAAGTACACGGATACTGAATACATCGTTGACCTGGATCCGGTACTCGAACTTCTTATTGGCGAAAAGCTTGCTGGTGTTGCTCAACGACCCGTCGTGCAGGTAATTTATGCTGCGCTTGCCGACACACGAGGACAATAAGGCCAGTAGAAGGAGGGCCGACAAGGTCTTCGTAAGCTTCATACGGTACGTGGTTGGGTTTTCGGCGTTGGCATCGGCCAACCGCGGAAGTGCCAAATATACGTGTGGACCGGGGCTCCGGTTGCGCCAGACCATTACCGTGGCCGGAGAAAAGCTGGCGATCCGAATGCTTTCGGGGATCATTGAAAGGGGCCGAATGACCGGAAGGGCATCCTTCAGCGTAGCACCCGGTACCAAAAACGCCGGAAACCTTGGCTATTGCCAAGGTTCCGGCGTTCCGGTGGTAGCCCGTAGGGGAATACACCAACAATCCCATCAACCCTTCGCCTCCCTAGGTGTTCAGCCGTTTCCAGTTTCCAGCCGGGGGGCAAATCGGAGGGCATATCATTTGAATATGTCCTCCGTGTTCTGCTTCTCCTTCAACACGTCCTGCGCACGGTCCGGATCCAATAGGTCGTGAAGTGCTTGGATCTCTTCAGGCGTCTTGAACGCGAACAGTAGGCCATCATTCTTTATGTACTGGTTCGTACTTGATGTCAGCTTACGGGTGAACATCACCACCTCAGAGCCTGTGTCGTCGTAACCGAATTTTACTGTGAGCGGCTGGCCGAAGGCGAAGTATATGTTGGCATTGCCGAAGTAGCAATCAACCTTCGGCATGTCCACTGGCATCTCCTTGGACACCTTCTCTACATTATTCGCCTTTGCTGTGGAGTCCCATTCGGTGAATTTCGTCTTCATCGCCATTAGCCCAGTTTTGAACTGTGCCAATCGCTTGGCGTCAACCTGGATTCCGCTTCTTCCGCCCCCTTTCTCAAATGACGCACACTCGATCCAGAAATCACCGCGCTTCCCATAAGACACAGCGTATTCCTTGTCCAGGTAGGCACAGGGGTATGTGCCCACCTTTGTCTGGCCGGCCGCTGAAACACCAATCGACCCGCATAGGGCCAGCATCAACATCTTCCTCATTACGTAATTGGTTTTGGTTGTAACGTCATTCAGGCCGTGGCATCATACCGCGGTCATTAGGTTATTCGAAAGCCCACCACGCTACGCCCCCTTCCGCACGGCCGGAAGCACAGGGATCGTGTCAAGGAAGCGAAGCACCTTCACCATGTCCTCCACGCTATAGTCGCGCGGACTGATGGTGATGGCAAACCCGCTGCCCGGCGCAACCTTACGCTCTTCACCATAATGCGCCAGCTCGTCGCCAACGTGAGAGCCTGTGTATTGCCGGTATGTTCCACTGGGCGCTAACAGCCGTGCTTGTTCGTCGACCACCATCTGGTAGATGTTGAACTGCAACGCCGTGCTCATCCGCATCAGTACCTCATTGGCGATCACCTTGCTGTTGAGGTAGCTGGTGACGGACTGCGGGGCAACGCCCATTGCTTTCGCCATCGATGCACGGTTGATGTGCCGCGCATCAAGGATGCCCTTTACGAAGTCGCCCATATGGAAGCCTTTCGCCACGCGCCAAAATTCCACGGTACGATCGGGTTGGTGAGTTGTTAACACTGCCATGTGGGTAACTATTTATCAGGGCACCTTACTTTTTAGCAAGGCACGACCTTACGTTTGTCAAGGCGAAATTACATCGCTTTTACAATCCCACGCAAATAGCGCAATAATGGCCATCGACCGCAAAACCCTTGCAAAGCTCCGGAAGCGCCTGCCCTTCGGCTATACCAAGGCCACCCAGGAGCTTCTACGCAAGAAGGGCATAGAGCGCGGCATTTCAGCGATCAGCGCCGTAGCCCGCGGAGTTGCATACAACGAGGAAGTAATAGCCACCCTCATCGAGGTGGCCGAAGCACATGAAGCGCGCATGCGCCTTATGGCACAACGCATCAAGCGCCGCAAAACCGCCAAACCCTAACCCCAATGCAACACAAACTACCGCTGGAACGCCGCCACCACGGCGAACGCAACACCGCCACCACGAGCACGGAGACCCTACCTGGGGTGAGGGGAGCCGAATTCCGCTCGCTGGTGGCGCGTGTGCTCCAAGAGCGCGAACGCTCCCTGCGCAATGGATGGTGCCGCATGAACCCCGCGGCCATGCGCATGCGCATGGCGCCTGTGCAGCAATGGCTCAACGAGCATCCGGCCTTCGTGTCCGATGCCGCCGTGGTGAAATTCTGGCTCAGGCACAATGCCGATATGGCCCTAATAGCACCCGCCACCAACGCGGGCCGCGCAATGTTCAACCGACTTCTAAACATCGCCTTCCAATGCTGAACGATAAGCTGCAGACCATTTCCGCCGAGGAGCTGCTCCGGTACTGCGATTACGATACGGAGCAGATGAGCAAGGCCGCCATTCGCGTGCAGGCCATGCGCACAAGGGCCCGCTACGGGCTTACGGGCATACAGGGCCCAAGAAGGGGCCTGCGCTACAGCCTCGCCGAGGTGAAGCGCAAAATACAGTTCACCAAAGTTCCACCTTCAACCAAACAACACCCCGATGCCAATGCTTGACCCGATCACATGGGACCGCTGCGCGGACCTTACCAACTGGGAGCACAACCCGGCCCGCTACCGCTACACCAGCTACCCTGGCCCGTACATATTGCATGTGGACCATTCCCCCACCGGCACCACCTGGCAGGTGGAGCACGAGCAGTTCGGGGTGCTGAAGGCATGGACCGGGGCCATCCACGCCCGGGCTGCCGTGGTGGCGGCAATTGCCTTTGCCCGCCAGCATGAACAAGGCCGCTACGAGCCGCAACACCTGGAGCAATGAGCGCCGTGGTGTACCTGCACGAGCCCATGAACGGGCAAGTACTGGTGGACAAGCACCACCTGCGCCTCAACCTGCCCGGCACCAAGTGCCTGGGCGCGGAACTACCGGTCAAGTTCCTCGTGGGGGAACTTACCAAACACGATGTGCTGCTGGTGCCCGATAGCCTCCAACGCTGTACGGAGGCCATAGAGCGCCTGAAGCAAGTGGCCCGCTACATGGGCATGGCCGTTATGCCAATGCGCGCATACACCGCCAAGCAAAGGATCCACCAGCCCGCCGCGGTATGCGCTGAGCCGCCCACCCAGCACGCTGCCGTGCGCGGGCATCATATTCCCGCAAGGCCATGACCGTGCTGATCGTACTACCCAGTTACGGTGCAATGGCCAAGGAAGAGTATGCACTGCTCAAATTGCGCGGTTACGACAACGGCACAAGGGTATGCACCGGTGAGGATGCGCGTTCCGAGGCGTTGCTTGCCGTCGGCTGTGCCATTCATTACAAGCGCCTCTTGGTGCTGCACCCGCACACGCCGCCCGCGGTGATCGGCCTCATTATGGACCTCAGCAATCTGCTGGGCGAACCGTACCTGATGCTGGACGAGCTGCCGGCCATTGCGCCCGCAAGCAAAGAGGCATTGTGGCCGGCCATGCAGGTGGCGCAGAATAAGCCCGCCGCACCCGTGGCACCGGACAGGCCCGCCAGCGCGGCACGCCGCGCCATGCAATGGCTGGCCCGCTGCGAGCAGCGCATCAACCGCTTCTTAGGCTCCGGCCTGAAGAACCCGCAAAGCCTGGCCGCGCTGCGCCAAGCACAGCAGCCAACGCCCGTGGAATACAAGGTACCCAACACCATTACCACAACAGGCGATAACACATGATGCAGGGACCGGGGCATGGTGCCGGAGGACGGCTCCGGATGTGGTTGTTCCGCCTGATTGAAACACCCGGCCCCTCATCTCTCACCCACCACGCTATTCACACACACCAAACACATGATGCAGAGGCCGGGGCATGGTGCCGGAGGATGGCTCCGGACGGGGTTGTTCCGCCTGATTGAAACACCCGGCCCCTCATCTCTCACCCACCACGCTAT
>JBIQMI010000068.1:0-13479 GCA_044463585.1 Cryomorphaceae bacterium | reverse complement strand
CTTGCTTTCCCCGGCGAACACCGGTGTACTGGCGCCGCTGGGGCGGGGCTGGGCCGATCCGTCCAGGCTTTTGGCGGGGGAAAGAAGCACCAACATGGTCGCGGGGCCAAAGGTGGGCATGGAACCGTTCGCCGCACTTACTTTCGGCCCATGGCGGCTGAACGCACCGTGGTATTGGAGCATGACCGGATCCAGCGCAAGCTGCGCCGCATGGCCATTGAACTGTATGAGCAGCATGTGGGCGAACCGGGGCTTGTGCTGGTGGGCGTGGCCCCGCGCGGCATAAAAGTGGCCGAGCGGCTGCGGCGCGAATTGGAACAGATCTCGCCCTTGCAGATCGAACTGCACCAGCTCGAGCTGGACAAGGATGCGCCCATGGCCGGGCCGGCCAAACTGGGCAAAGGTGATGTGGACCTGGCAGGCCGCACCGTGGTACTGGTGGACGACGTGCTGATGAGCGGCCGCACCCTGATGTACGCGGCAGCGCACCTGATCGGCTCGCCGGTGAAACGGCTGACCACCGTTGTACTGGTGGACCGCAGGCACCGCAGCTTCCCGGTGCGCGCCGATATTGTCGGCCTTACGCTGAGCACCACGTTGCAGGAGCACATCAGCGTTGAGCTCGGGCGTACGGACACGGTCTATCTTTCCTGAAGGCCCAGCACGGCCGCCGTCAGTTGGGCGATCTCGTGTGGTGTGCCCGTGGCCGGCACATGCCACGGCGCCTTGCGGTACACCGGCTCGCGCACCCGCATCAGTTCCGCAATGCGGTGGCCCAAGGCATCACCTTCCAACCCGTGCAACAGGGGCCGGTCGCCCCCCGAGCGCTTGGCACGGGCCAGCAGCATGGCATGGGGCACATCCAAGTATACCACGTGGCCGGCCGCCAACATGCGGTCCATGTTATCGGCGCTCATCGGCGTACCGCCACCGCAGGCCACCAGCACTTCCCTCTCATTCAATACCTCTTCCAGCACCCTGCTCTCCACCTCCCGGAATTTGGCCTCGCCATGCGCCTGCATCCAAGGAAGAATGGGGCCGATCCGCTGCTCGATCACGCGGTCAAGGTCCATGAAACGGATGCCGGTGAGCTTGCCGAGCTCGCGGCCCACCACGCTTTTTCCACTGCACATGAAACCCACGAGGAAGACGCGCATTTGGCCAAGGTAAGCACCGTCCATCCACTGCCGAGCGGTCGCACGAACGGTTTTTCCGCCGCGTGCCGATCTTCGCCCAATGAAGATCACGGAAGCGGCCAACGGCAATGCGCTGCGCGATTGGAAGCGGCTGCCGTGGAAGATCTATGCCGATGACAGCAATTGGGTGCCGCACTTGGAACAGGACGTCGAACGCGTTTTCGACCCGGACAGGAACAAGCTGCTACAGGCCCGGCCCGGCCGCAAGGCAGGCACCATAAAGCGCTGGGTGCTGTACGATGATGCCGGCCAGGCCATCGGGCGCATTGCGGCCTGGGTGGACCCCAAGACCGCATGGACCGACAAGCAGCAACCAACGGGCGGATGCGGCTTTTTCGAATGCACCAACGATCAACAGGCCGCCGACCTGCTCTTCGGCACCGCCAAGGAATGGTTGGAGGCACAGGGCATGGAGGCCATGGACGGCCCGGTGAACCTGGGCGAGCGCAACATGTTCTGGGGCCTGCTGATCGAGAACTTCACCGACCCCCCGATCTACGGCACCAATTACAACCCGGCCTATTACGTGCGGCTGTTCGAGGGCTATGGCTTCAAGTTGTATTTCAAGCAGTTATTCTTCAAGCGTGATGCCTTGGAGCCACCACAGGCCATTTTCCAACGGAAGTACCGGCAATTCAAGAACGACCCCGATTTCGTGGTCCGGGATGCGCGGGGGATGTCCACCACGCAACTCGCCGAGGATTTCCGCACAGTGCTCAACGCCGCCTGGGTGGACCATGAAGGCTTCAAGCCCATGCCTAGTGAGGTGGCCCTGAAGACCATCAAGCAGATGAAGCCGGTGATGGACCCGCGCATCGTGGTCTTCGTGTACTACAAGGGAAAGCCGATCGCCTTCTATATCAACCTGCCTGAACTGAACGAGATCTTCCGCCATGTGAACGGTAATTTGAACTGGTCGGGAAAACTCAAATTCCTTTGGCACAAATGGCGCGGCACGGCCACCACCATGACCGGGATCGTTTTCGGCGTGGTGAAGGAATGGCAGGGCAAGGGCGTTGAGGGCGCGATGATCGCCTTCATGGGCGAATGGCTGCAGCGCACCGGGCGGTACCGCGAGACAGTGCTCACCTGGATCGGCGATTTCAATCCTAAAATGCTCCGTGTGTGCGAGAACCTCGGTGCCACCAACTACCGCACGCTGGCCACCTACCGCTACCTGTTCGACCGGAGCAAGCCCTTCGAGCGGCTGCCGATCATTGGTGGGAAGGCAGAAAAAAAAGAGGAAGGTTTGGACATCAAGCAATGAGGATTACCTTCGCGGCCTCAAATCAGGGAAACGGCTTCGGCACCTTGGTTTGGGGGGACCGATTCCGTAGCTCAGTTGGTAGAGCAATACACTTTTAATGTATGGGCCCTGGGTTCGAGTCCCAGCGGAATCACAGAAGGCCCCGGCGGAAGCCGGGGCCTTCCTCTTTCCGCCGATCGTTAGCTTTTTTGGCGGGCGGGCGCCATGCAGGGCCCGAGTACGCATGGAAACCGCCCACATATCTTTGCGGCGCATGCGGCACTGGATCGCCATTTCCCTGCTCAGCTTGTTCGTTGCCACCCACACCGAGGTGCACGAAGTGCTGAAGATCCCTGGGCTGATGGAGCATTATTGGGAACATCAATCGGTGGAGCATACCGGCTGGTGGGCGTTCATTTCCGAGCATTACCTGCACGGTCACCACCACGAAGGTGAGCATCACAACCACCAGGAACTTCCTTTCCACGGCGACCACCACTGCGGCGGCCAAACACTACAGGCCAAAGTGGCCGAACAGGACGGCCCCTCCCTATCAATCCCTCCCGGAATGGAGCTGCAGTTGATGGGCTGGGAAGACCATATCGTGCCCCGCTCGGGCCCTGCCGATATCTGGCAGCCTCCCCGGGCCTAAGGCCAGCGCTTCCATGCGCCCGGATGTCCTGTGTGCGGGCATCCCCCTCCTTTCCAAGTCCGTTCCCTTCTTAAACCCGGGCAGCCGTTGCGCGCCCCTTGTGCATGATCGAACGCATCATCCAATTTTCCGTACGCCATAAGCTGATCGTGGGCTTGTTCCTGCTGGCCTTCATTGGCTGGGGCACCTATTCGCTCACCCTGCTGCCCATTGATGCCCTGCCGGACATCACCAACAACCAAGTACTGGTGAACACGGTGGCGCCGAACCTGGCCACACAGGAGGTGGAGCAATTCATCACCTTCCCTTTGGAACAGGCCTTCAAGAACCTGCCTGACCTGGTGGAGCTGCGCAGTGTGTCACGCAGCGGCCTGTCCGTTATCACGGTAGTGTTCAAGGACCATGTGCCCCTGTACCTTACCCGGCAACTGGTTGCCGAGCGCATAGCCGAAGCCCAAGAGAAGATCCCTCCTGGCTATGGCAAGCCCGAGATGGCACCACCCTCCACCGGCATCGGCGAGATCTACCAGTACACACTTACGGTGGACAGTTCCCACGCGGGACAGTACGACCTGATGGAATTGCGCACCCTGCAGGACTGGGTAGTTCGCCAGCACCTGCTCGGCGTGCCCGGCGTGATCGACGTGAGCAGCTTTGGCGGACTGCTGAAACAGTACGAAGTGAACGTTGATGCCCGCAAACTGGCCGGGGCCGGGTTATCGGTGATCGATGTATTCAAGGCACTGGAATCGAACAATGCCAACACCGGCGGCAGCTACATTGAAAAAGGCCCGAACATCTATTTCATCCGCGGCGAAGGTGTGATCCGATCGCTTGCGGACATTAGGAACATTGTGATCGAGGCACGCGCCGGCAGCCCGGTGCGGGTCAGGGACGTTGCCGAGGTGCACTTCGGCAGCGCGGTGCGTTATGGCGCGCTAACGCGCAATGGCGAAGGTGAGGCCGTGGGCGGCGTGGTGCTGATGATGAAAGGCGCTAACGCCATGCAGACCGTGAATGACGTGAAGGAGCGGATGGCCAAGATCGGCCACAGCCTGCCGCCAGGCGTGCACGTGGACGTTTTTGTTGACCGCAGCAAACTGGTGGGCCAGACCATCCGCACCGTGGAGCATAACCTGCTGATGGGCGCACTGATCGTGATCGGCGTGCTGTTGTTGCTGCTGGGCAACTGGCGCGCGGGGCTGATCGTGGCCAGCGTGATCCCGCTTTCGTTGCTGTTCGCCATCGGCTGCATGGTGGTGGCCGGCCAAAGCGCCAACCTCATGAGCATGGGTGCCTTGGACTTCGGGCTGATCGTGGACGGCGCGGTGATCGTGGTGGAAGGCATGCTGTTCGCATTGCACCAGCGGCATGCGGGCTCCCGGCTTTCCAAACAGGAAATGAGCGATGAAACGATCCGCTCGGCAGGCGGCATCATGAAGAGCGCCGTGTTCGGGCAGATCATCATCCTCATTGTGTACGTGCCCATTTTCGCCCTGGTGGGCATCGAAGGGAAGATGTTCCGCCCAATGGCCTTCACGGTCAGCTTTGCCATCATCGGCGCGCTGCTGCTCAGCATAACGTACGTGCCCTGGGCGGTATCCATTTTCATGGACCGCAACGTCTCCACCGGCGAAAGCTGGAGCGAGCGCCAAGTACGCCGGCTGCAGCGCTGGTACAGCCCCAAGCTCCAATGGCTGCTGCGCCACCACGCCGTTACAATGGGCACCGCGCTGGGCCTTGTGGTGGTGGCCTTTTTTGTGTTCGAGCGCCTCGGCGGCGAATTCATTCCCGAGCTCGATGAGGGCGATTTCGCCACCAACCTCACCATCCGCCAAGGCAGCAACCTCAGCCAAAGCATCGCAGTGAGCGACCAAGTGGCGCGGATCCTGATGAAGGAATTCCCGGAAGTGCAGGAGGTAGTGGGCAAGATCGGCAGCGGCGAGATCCCTACCGACCCCATGCCCATGGAATCGCAGGACCTGATCATCGTTATGAAGGAGCGGAAGAAATGGACCACCACGCGCGACCGTGAGAAAATGGCCGAGCTGATGAACAAGAAGCTGAGCGTGATCCCCGGCATGAACCTCAGTTTCGAGCAACCGATCCAAATGCGCTTCAACGAACTGATCGCCGGAGTGAAGAGCGACATCGCCGTGAAGATCTACGGCGATGACCTGGAGCAACTGTTCGCCACGGCCAACCGCGCGGCCGCATTGATCGCCAAGGTGCCCGGGGCCACCGACATCAAAGTGGAACAGGTGACCGGCATGCCGCAGCTGGTGGTGAAGTACGACCGGGACCGTATTGCACAGTACGGCCTGAGCATTGATGAGTTGAACCAAGTGCTGAACACTTCGCTGGCGGGGGGCAATGCCGGTGTGGTGTACGAGGGTGAACGGCGGTTCAATCTGGTGGTGCGCATGGCAGGCATGAAGGATGCCGACCCCGACAAGGTGAAGAACATCCTGATCCCCTTGCCCGGCACAGGCAAACAGATCCCCTTGGGCCAATTGGCCGAGATCGGTTTCCAAAGAGCCGCGGCACAGGTCAGCCGCGAGGACGGTGCCAGGCGCATTGTAGTGGAGAGCAACGTGCGGGGACGCGACATCCAGAGCACCGCCCAGGACATACAGGCCTCCATTGAGCGCGACCTTCAATTGCCCACGGGCTACTTCGTGAGCTATGGCGGCACGTTCCAGAACCTGAAGGAAGCCAGCGGACGCCTGGCGCTAACGGTGCCGATCGCCATGGCTTTGATCTTCATCCTGCTCTTCTTCGCATTCCGCTCCTTCGTTGAAGCCTTGATCATTTTCAGCGCGGTGCCCATGGCCGCCGTGGGCGGCGTGCTCGCCCTTTGGGTGCGCAATCTCGACTTCAGCATTAGCGCGGGCATCGGTTTCATCGCACTCTTCGGGGTGGCGGTGCTCAACGGCATCGTGCTCATCAGCTACTTCAACAAGTTGAAGGAAGATGGCGTGAACGATGTTACCGAACGCGCCGTGCAAGGCACCATGGCCAGGCTGCGCCCGGTATTGGCCACTGCTGCCGTGGCTTCGCTGGGCTTCCTGCCCATGGCCATCAGCACCAGCCCGGGCGCGGAGGTCCAGCGCCCATTGGCCACGGTGGTGATCGGCGGGCTGATCACGTCCACGCTGCTCACCTTGGCGGTGGTGCCCGTGCTCTACCACTGGGTGTTCATGCGCAGAAAACGGAAGCAGGAGCACAACGCCTTGGGCGGCGGGGCCACCATTGTTCTGCTGGTCCTTGCCTGCTCCGCTTCAGCACCGGCCGTGGCCCAAGCTCCCGTGCTGCTGTACGACACCGCCATTGCCAGGGCCTTGCGCGGGCACCCGTCCATTACGGCGGCCGAGTTGGAGGTACGGCAACAGCAGGCCTTGAAGAAAACAGCGCTGCAACTGCAACCGATCGGGGCCCAATTGCAGGCCGGGCAGATCAACAGTGCCGCACATGATTTCAATGTACAGGCCATTACAGGCCTCCCCTTCCCCACGGCCATTGCCCAGCGCGCCCGCTACCTGCAGGAAAGCCTGCGCCTGGCCGAGACCGATCGCCAGCGTGTGGCCATTGCGGTACGCGAGCATGTGGCCGGGGCATACCTGCAATGGTCGGCCGCCATTTCGCGTGAAAGATTGTTGCAGCGCAACGACAGCGCCATGCAACAGCTGGCCGTCATGGCCGAACGCAAATTCCAATTGGGCCAAAGCGGCCGCTTGGAGGCCCTGAGCGCGCGAAGTGCCGCGGACCAGGCCCGGCTGCAATGGCGCAGGGCAAGCTCGGACGTGGGTGTTTTTGCCAGTGAACTTGAACAATGGACCGGGCCCTTGGGCGGGGCCGTGGCGGACACTGCCGCATTGGCCCGTGTAGCCGCACAGCTGGCAGATGCACCCTCCGATGCCGCCAACGACCCCGCGCTGGCCTCGGCCCGGCAGCAAGCCCATTTGGCGGAGGCGGAATGGCGGATGCAACGGGCCCAATGGGCGCCATCGCTCCAGGGCGGCGCATTCCTGCAGTCCATCGATGGCGTTACACCCTTCACGGGTTATTTGATCGGCACCTCGATCCCCCTGCCCGGCTCGGGCCAAGGAGCACAATCGCGTGCAGCGCGGCTGCGCAGCGAGATCGCACAACAGCAGTACGAGGAACTGCGCCGCGGGCGCACCGCCGAGCTCACCGCCACACGCGCCCAATGGGCACAATTGCGCCAAAGCCTGGAATACTACGAAGGCACGGGTGCGCAACTGGCCACCACACTGCGCCACGATGCCTCGCGCGCCTACCAAAGCGGCGATGCCAGCTACATCGAATACCTGCAAGGCATGGAACAAGCAAGGGCGATCGAGGAGGCCCACCTCGATGTGCTGCTCCAACTGGGCCTTTCCACACTTCACCTCAACGCCCTGCTGGGGCGCTAAACCGCAAATGCGATGACCAAGCCCTTCATGAAAACATTGCCTTTCTCCCTTAAAACGGTGCGAACTGCACTCGCCCTCGTTCTCGCCACGGCCCTGCAGGCCTGCGGCACGCCGGCCGGCGAAAGCGGCGGTACGGCACAAGAGAATGATAACGGGCACGCCGAGCAGGTGACCCTTACGAACGACCAGATCAGTGCCATCGGCCTCACCACGGGCACCATGGAAAAGCGCGGGCTCAATTCATCCTTGCGCGTGAACGGCCGCTTGGTGCTGCCACCGGACAAAAGTGCCGAGGTGAGCGTGCTCTTCGGCGGCCTGGTGCGCCAAGTGATGGTGCGCGACGGCCAGCATGTGAAGAAGGGACAGGCCCTGGCCACATTGGAAAGCCTCGAGCTATTGCAATTGCAACAAGATTACCTGGAGAATGGCGCCAACCTGCAAGCATTGGATTCCGACCTCAAGCGCCAACAAGGCCTGCACGAGGACAGGATCAGCCCCACGCGCACATTGGAACGGGCCCAGGCCGACCTTTCCATGGCGCAGGCAAGGCAATCGGCGCTGGCCGCCAAACTGCGCCTGTTCGGAGTTGATCCGGCCAGCATCACGCCGCAGCGGATCAGTTCATCCTTCAGCGTGCTGGCCCCCATCGCGGGGAACGTGCAAAATATCAATGTGAACACGGGACAGAACGCTGAGCCCAACAAACCACTGTTCACATTGGTGGACAACACGGGCCTGCACATCGACCTCAACATCTTTGAGCAGGACGTGGCCAAAGTGAAAGTGGGGCAAAAAGTGATCTTCGGCCATTCCGGGGAACCGATCGGGCTGCACTCGGCTACCATATACGCCATGAACAAAGCCTTCCAAACCGACCAGCAGGCCGTATTGGCACACGCCAAGCTCGATGGCAACACCGAAGACCTGCTCGCCGGCATGTACATCGAGGCATTGATCACCACCGACAGCACCTTCGCTTGGAGCCTGCCCGAAAATGCCGTGGTGAACAACGGTGATGAGCACTACATCTTCGTGGAGAAAACACCGCACACCTACACCATGACACCCGTGCGCATCGGCGCCAGCGCCCTAGGCTTCACCGAGATCGTGCCCCTCAGCCCCATCCAGGCCGACGAGCGCATAGTGATCAAAGGCGCCTATTACTTGCTGAGCGAGTTGACCAAGGGGACGGGGGAACATGGCCACTGAACGCGCTTGACGGCGCGAATGGTGGTGCGCCTGAAAAGCAAGCGGTTCATGTCGCCTTGTTCACGAACCACATTTCGCCTTTTCCCTTGGCTTCCATCACGCCACGCGGCGTGAAGCATAGGCGCGGATCATCTTTCACCAACGAGATCCTCCAAGCTGATCACAGCAGCGCGGGCCAGTGAATCAGCCCTATCCGGATCGCCGCCCCATACAATGATGAAAACACAACCGCGACGCAGGACCATGGACCGTTCTATCGGACCAAGGCCATCACTGAGCGCCAGTGCACTGTCCAGTGCGTTTCGGCTTGCAACTGCCTGCCCCGATTGTTCATGGGATCTCGAGGAGTAGTACAACGACAACGCTTCACCCCGCCGCCAATGAAGTGCACGGGCCAATTCAAGCGCCGGCCCCACAAACTCCGCATGGACCGTCCGGTTGTCAATGGGCACATCAATCGTGCTTAGTACCGGTATGTCCGCCAAAGCAAGCAGGGTAAGTACCTTGTTCGTATCGGGCCGTTGGCCCCGCAATTGCACGAGCAACGAATCCATGCGCGTGCGGTATTCAGGTGACGTAGCCGCCGGATCAATGTGTGTTTGGCCGATGGCATACACCATGAGCAGCGAGGCCGAAAAGGAAACGAAAAAGCGTGATAGGCCCATCATTAGATCCAGAAACGCATAACGGAATCAGGGTATTGACCACATATATAGCAAAAAGATCGCGCCTTAAATGGGACAGCGGGACCAACAGCAGTAGTTGGCAAAAGCAGACCTCGGACTCCCTCGATTGTTGGAGCCGATCGGGTGTGAAGTCGCGCCTACTGGATGACCTGCCAAGCACAAAACCTTTTTTTTCAAACGAGCTGGACACCGAGCATGAAAAAGGGGCGATGACCGATCGGCCACCGCCCCCTTTTCGCGCAACAAGATCACTTCGAAACGGCCAACCGGAGCACGGGCAGCCCCTCCGTTCCGAATTTCACGAAGTAGATCCCTTCGGGTGCACCGCTAAGGTCGATGGTGTTCCTTGGTGAAAGGAGTTTGCCCGTGGCCACCGTCTTGCCGGTCATATCCATCACTTGGTAGGCCACATTGTTCGCGCCAGGCCATTCCGCAGTGAACAGGCCCGTGCTGGGGTTGGGGTACACACGGAGCGCCGCACTGGTAACATGTGCCATACCGGTATGCAGGTACAGCCAAGGCGCTGAAATGCTGCTGCAACCGTTCGCATCGGTGAATTCCACGCTGTAATTGCCCTCAGCGCCAAATTGGATCGCCGCATTGGTTGCACCGGGAATGATATTGCCGTCCAGGAACCACTGGAAGCTGCCGTCGCCCGTGGCCAACAGCCCATCGGTGTCCAAGCTGATCACCGGCGCGGCCGGCAATGGATGCACCTGCACCACCGCCGTTGCCACCGGGCTTTCACAGCCCGCGGCCGAATTGGCCGCAACGGAGTAGGCCCCCGCGGCGCCCACGGCCAATTGGCCGGTGTGGGCACCTTCCAGCAGCGCACCGTCCATCCACCAATTGAAGCTGGCCGCCCCGGCGCTTGCCGCATTCAGCACCACCTCGCCGCCCTCGCAGAAGGAAAGCGGTCCCGATGCATCCATCACCGGCGTGGCGGGCGCTTCTTCCACAACCACATCGAAAGCTTGGCTGGCCAACGACTGGCAACCCTCTTCATCGGTGGTCACCAACGTGTACACGCCGGTCCCCGTTACGTAAAGCACGGGCGTAATGGCCTCATCGATCGGCTGGCCGTCCACCATCCATTGGTATGTTTCCGCGGCACTGTTCGTGGACAGCATCAGTTCTCCACCTTGGCAGAAGGCCAACGGGCCATGGGCTTCCACCCCGGGGGTGGCCGGACGGTCGAGTACGGTCACCTCCAGCCCGCTGAATGCGGAATAGCAGCCATTCGCGCTGATCGCGCGCACGGCGTACAGGCCGCCGACGGCAACTTCCAACTGGGCGTCCGCAGCATTTTCAAGCACGGCCCCGTCCAAGGTCCATTGCAGCCCATTGCCGGCCTGGCCGTCGGCCGTCAGCACCAGCTCGCCGCCTTCACAGAACGTGGCAGGCCCTTCAGCGAGGATCGTGGGTGCAGGCATGTTCTCCACCTCGGCCATTACAGGTGCCGTGAGCGAAGAGCAGCCCGTAGCGGGGTCGGTGGCGCGCAGGGTGTACTGGCCGGCGAGGACCACCGCCACGGAATCCGTTGTGGCATCCGCGATGGGCGCGTCGTTCAGCAGCCACTGAAGGGTGGCCGTACCTCCCGATACTTGATCGGCGCGGATCCAGGATGGTGCCAGCGCGCAGCTGACCAGCGTTTCCTGCGCCACCGCAAATACGGGCGCTTCGGACATGCTTACTTCCAATGCCGGGGAAGTGGCGGTGCCACAGGCATTGGACACTTGCACGGTGTACTGGCCGGGCTGCGTGGCCAACAGCACATCGCCGGTCGCGCCAGCGATCTCGGCACCGTTCAACTGCCATTGGTAGCCCGGTCCACCCACCGCGGTGAGAGCGATCGTATCGCCCATGCAACCTTGCAGCGGCGCATGGGCACTGATGGCCGCTTGCGGAACCCCGCCCACCGTAATGTTGAAGGTATTGGCACTGCCCGTGTACGAAGGGCTGGTGGACACCACACGGATCCGGTAACCGTTGCCCGGCACCGTATTGGCCGGTATGGTGGCCTGGATCACGCCCGCATGGGATGATTGCAGGCTGCCGATGGTGACCGGCGAGGCGAAACTGCCGTTGGCATCGCTCAACTGGGCGCGGAATTGGTTGGCCGGGATCAGGATACCGCCGGCATTGAACGCACCCGTGGCCTCGAAGTACACATTCACCGCCGAGCCGGGGCAAAGCACACTGGCCAACGGCTGCACCACGCTAATGGTGCGCGGCGCATCGTAGTACCATACACCGCTTACCACTTCAGCGCCGAAAATGCTGGTGGTATTGATCTGCAACACCGGCGTTTTCAACCCTTGGGCAAGCCACTTGTATTCACGGGTCACCGGGCGGTCAATGCTAACGCCCATGACCTCGTCGGTGGCGCGCAGCGTCGTTTTCACGCGCAACACATCAAAAGTCCCGGCCGGCGTGGTGATCGCCCCCCATCCGTCCACCTGGTTCACACGGTCCTGGCGGAAGGCATAGCCACCCACGGTTGGCACCTCAATGTCGTAGGCGCTATGCGAAAAAGTGGAGTCGCCGTACTGCAAGGGCAGCTGGTAGATCACGTCGGCCGAACTGAACATGATCGGCACGGGCAAGCCGCTGATCTCTGCGCCGAAACCCACTGTTTTGTACGCCGAGGACGACCTGTACCGGAAAGTATAGGGGTTGTTGATGGGCAGGAAGTTGCTGAACGGGATGTCCACCCCGCTCTTGGCCTGGTTTGCCCGGTACGGGTTGAAGAACAGGTCGGCGTAGGCCACCGCGTACACGAAATTGGTACTGGCCACAGTGCGGTACTTGGTCGTATCGCTTCCCATGGCCGAAAGCGAACTGAAGTTCCAAGTGTGGCCCGCACCCGTGGCGGCATAGTTGAGGAACGGGTTTGTGGCGGCACGAACGCGTACCACTTGATCATTGGGGCTCGGCATCTCGGCCTGCCCGATGGTGATCTGTCCAACGCTTGTAAGCGGCAGCAAGGCTGCAAGCAAAAGACTGGTGTAAGGTTTCCGCATGAGGTGGAATTTGGCACCAAAATATGTCGCTCGTCGAACAAATGTCAAGTTCGTCGACAATTATCGCACCTTCGTCGAGGCGAAGCGGTCACGCACTGCGCCGGGGCACCACCCGTACCCTGTACAGCACTGGCGTCCACGGGGGCACAATGCCCGAGGAGGAACCTTTCGGCCCAAAAGCAAGGGCACTGGGAATAACGAATTGGCCCTCGCCGCCCATTGCAGGCAACAGATGGCACGCCACCTCCAGGCCTTTGATCACTTGGCCCGGGTCGCCCAGCCGGAAGGTCAGGCCACCGTCCTTCTCGGTCTGTTCATCGAACACTGCGCCCGTGTCCAGGAACCGTGCGGTCCAGACAAGTGTGACTGTTTCACCGCTTTGCACCCTGGGGCCGCTGGCATTCCCCTCCAATCGGTACCAAATGCCCATGGCCTGCTTCCATTGGCGTGCATCCTTGTTGAAAAAGGATGAAAGGATGCGTTGCTCATCGCTTTCATCGCGCGCCATCAGTGCTTCGTGCATCAGCCGCTCCGATTCAGCCGGCGTTCGTATGTGCAGCAAGGCGAGCTCCATTTGTACCGGTCCCGTACGCACCGTGTCCATTTCAGGCGGAGCCCCAAGCGCTTGCCAAGGAACCTTGGCGGCCGGCAACCATACCGTGGCACTGTCGCCTTCGCAGAGCCGCTGGAAAAAGAAGGATGTGCCCATTGGCTTCATTCCGTACCAGCGCTCCGTGCTGAAAAGTGACCCGGCCATCCCGCCCGCCCTCGCGATCCGTATCCGCACGCGCACACTGTCGTGAGGACCGGGTTTCGTTTCGCCTTCGCCCAAGGTATGCAGCCGCCAATAGGTGTCCTTTTCTATGCGGCTCGCCCCCTTGATCGGCGCCTGATCGCAACCGAACGTAAACAACAAGGGCAGGAAGAGCCAACCCCATGCAACAATTCCGGTCCGGGATTTCATCCTTTGTTCCTCTTCAATCCTCAAGCCCCACGAGGCCGATGTGGTAAACCACGGTACTGCGCATGGG
>JBIQMI010000067.1:0-13533 GCA_044463585.1 Cryomorphaceae bacterium | reverse complement strand
CAAGGCAATGGCGGCCTGGGCCAGCTTGAAGATGGAGCCGGGCGGGTATTGTGCCTGCAGCGCGCGGTCGAACAGCGGGGTGAGCGGGTCCTGCTGCAGCGCGCGGTAGTTGGTGTTGCGCACGCGGCCCACCAGCAATTCGGGGTCGTAGCTGGGCGAGCTCACCAAGGCCAGCACCTCGCCGTTGCGCGGGTCCAGCGCCACGATGCTGCCTTTTTTGTTGCGCATCAGTTGCTCGCCGAGCTTCTGCAACTTCAGGTCGATGCTGGTGTACAGGTTCTTGCCGGCGTGCGCCAGGGTGTCGTACTGCCCCTCCTTGAAGGGGCCCTGCACGTTGTTGTGCACGTCCACCACCACGTATTTCACGCCCCGCTTGCCGCGCAGGTCCTTTTCATAGTAGCTCTCCAGCCCGCCAACGCCGATCACGTCGCCGGGCTTGTAGTAGGGGTCCTGTTCCACCTTGCGGGCGCTTACCTCGCTGAGGTAGCCCAGCATGTGCGCGCCCACATGCGGCGGATAGGTGCGCAGGGTACGGCTTTGGCCATAGAAGCCGGGATATTTGTACAGGTGCACCGAAATGGCGGCATACTGCTCCGAAGTGACCTGGCGCTCGAACTCGCTGGGTTTCCATACGGAGTATTCGCGGGCCTTGCGGAGCCGTTCGCGCACTTGCTCGAGGGGTACGTTCAGCAGTTGGGAAAGGCCGAGGGTATCAAGGTTCTTCACCTCGCGGGGCACCACCATGATGTCGTACACGGGGGTGTTGGCCACCAGCAATTCGCCATGCCGATCGAGGATGAGGCCACGCGAGGGGAACACGGTGATCTTGCGCTCGCTGATGTCGGCGGCCCGTGCGGCCCAGCTTTGGTCCACCACCTGCAGCCAGAACAGGCGCAGGATGAAGACCACGCAGATGAAGAGCACCGCGGTGATCAGTACGTACTTGCGGTCGTCGAAATTCATGGCTGCCGGGCACCGCGCGTGGTGAGTGCCTGGGCCAACAGGCAAAGCAGCAGGGTGGCGGCAGCGCTCATCAACGCACGGAGGAAAGTGGAGAAGAAGTCGTCGAAACGGTACACTTCAACGTAAAAAAGCCAGAGATGGTGTACCGCCACCAAGATGCCCGCGAAGGTCATGTACCAAGTGATGCCCATGTCCTGCACGGTGGCGCGCTTGGTGGGGTCGTACCCATCGCGCGGGGCCAGCACCCGCAACAGGAACAGGCGTACCCAGGCCATAAGCACGCAGGCGCTGGCGTGCATGCCGGGCGTGCTGCTGAAGAAGTCCATGCCCATGCCCAGCGCGAAGCCCAGCAGCAGGGTGGCCCATGGCGGCGTGTTGAAGGGCAAGGCAATGATGAAGAGCACGTAGATGTAGGGCACCACCCAGCCGCGCGCCAGGTCCAGGTGGTCGAGCACCATGGCCTGCAGCAGCAACAGGAACACAAAGCCCAGGACGTAATTGCGCACTACGGTGATCATGGGTTGTTCGCCTTGGCCTCCAATGTGTCGCGCTCGGCCCGCAGCAGGTCGTGCACCACGAATACGTAGGCCGTGCGGGTAAGGTCCTCGCTTAGCCGTATGCGTATATCGTGGAAGTTGCTGCCGGGGTCCTCGTTCACTTCCGTTACGGTGCCCACGGTTATGCCCGGTGGGAAAATGCCGTCGTTGCCGCGCGTGACCACGGTATCGCCCACCATCACCGGCACGTGGTTGGCCACGTCGATGAGCGATGCGGTGGACGGCGTGCCGGTGTCCCAGCTCAACAGCCCGAAGTGCCCGGTGCGCTTCAGTTTTACGCTGATCCGGTACTCGTTGCTGAGCACGCTGGTGACCAGGGCGAAATGGGGGCTGGTCTCGCGCACGATGCCCACTATGCCGTGCGATCCGATCACGCCCATGTCGGGCCGTATGCCGTCCTGTGCGCCACTGCCCAGGGTGATGTAGTTGCGCTCCTTGTGGGCCGTGGCATTGATCACCTGCGCGGCGATGAAGCTGTAGCGCGCCTGCATGGCGCTGTCATAGGGCACGCTATCGGCGCCAGCGCGGTGCCACTGGTACTGGCGCCCGCGCTCCAGGGCCAGAGCTTCGGCCAATTGGCGGTTCACGGTGCGCAATTCGGCGTAGCTGGTCACCTCTTGGCGCCAGGCGTACAGTTGGCCCACCACCGCATTGCTGCTACTGATGGCCTGTGCCCGCTGGTGCATGTTGCCGTTCACCAGCAGGAACATGGAAAAGGCCATCAGCGCCAGGAAGAGCAGGTTGTGGCGTTGCCTGAACAGGAAGCGGAAGAGGTCGCGCATGGGCCGTCACAGGGTATCGGTCACCGGTGTTTGCTCCATGGCCGTGCCGCAGGGCGGCTTATTCGCGCATGAGGAACTGGAACCTGTCGATGTTGCGCAGGGCGATGCCCGTACCGCGTGCCACGGCGCGCAGCGGGTCCTCGCTCACGTGCACGGGCAGCTTGGTCTTAATGCTGATCCGCTTGTCCAGCCCGCGCAGCAGCGCGCCGCCACCGGCCAGGTAGATGCCCGTGCGGTAGATGTCGGCGCTCAGCTCGGGCGGGGTGCTTTCCAGTGCGCTCAGGATCGCCTCCTCGATCTTGCTGATGCTCTTGTCCAGCGCCTGGGCGATCTCTGAATAGGTGACGGTGATCTCCTTTGGTATGCCGGTCATCAGGTCGCGGCCGCGCACGGCGTAATCGGCTGGCGGTTCCTCCAGCTCCACCAGTGCGCTGCCCACCTCGATCTTGATCTGCTCGGCGGTGCGCTCGCCCACCAGGATGTTGTGCTGGCGCCGCATGTACTCCTCGATGTCGTTGGTGAACTCGTCACCGGCCACGCGTATGTTCTTGTCGCACACGATGCCGCCCAGGGCGATCACGGCGATCTCCGAGGTGCCGCCGCCGATGTCGATGATCATGTTGCCCATGGGCTCTTCCACATCGATGCCGATACCGATGGCCGCGGCCATGGGTTCATGGATCAGGTACACCTCCTTGGCGCCGGCGTGTTCGGCACTGTCCTTCACCGCGCGCTTTTCCACCTCGGTGATGCCGCTTGGGATGCAGGTCACCATGCGGATGTTGGGCGTGAAGAGCTGGCGGCCCGGGTTGATCATTTTGATCATGCCCTTGATCATCTCCTCCGCGGCTTGGAAAT
Source organism: Cryomorphaceae bacterium (assembly GCA_044463585.1). GTDB lineage: Bacteria > Bacteroidota > Bacteroidia > Flavobacteriales_F > PHOS-HE28 > PHOS-HE28. The sequence goes on along the minus strand of JBIQMI010000067.1, from coordinate 10,373 downwards.
CGGCGATCACCCCGTCCTTCAAGGGGCGCACGGTCTTGATGTTCTCGTGGGTCTTGCCATGCATTTGCTGCGCTTGGCGGCCGATGGCGATCACTTTTCCGGTGGTGCGGTCCTTGGCCACGATGCTGGGTTCATCCACCACGACCTTGTCGTTGTGGATGATGAGGGTGTTCGCCGTGCCAAGGTCGATAGCGATCTCCTGGGTGAAGAAATTATTGAACCAGCCCATCAGGGTCGTCAGTGTTTGAAGTGTCGGTTGCCGGTGGTGCACATGGCCACGTTCAATTGGTCGCAGGCATCGATGCTGTCCTGGTCGCGGATGCTTCCGCCCGGTTGTACGATGGCGGATATGCCTGCGTTCGCTGCGATGGTCACGCAATCGGGGAACGGGAAGAAGGCATCGCTGGCCATTACCGCGCCCTGCAGGTCGAAATTGAACTTGCGCGCCTTGGCTATGGCCTGCTCCAGCGCGTCCACGCGGCTGGTCTGCCCGGTGCCGCTGGCCAGTAGCTGGCGGTCCTTGGCCAGGGTGATCGCGTTGCTTTTGGTGTGCTTCACCAAGATGTTGGCGAAGACCAGGTCGTCCACCTCGCGTTGCCCGGCCTGCTTTTTCGTCACTGCTTTCAGGTCCGTGGGCAATTCCACCAGCTGGTCGGGCAGTTGCGAGAGTATGCCGTTGAGGGCCGATCGGAAAAGCCTGCGTGGCACCAGGTGCTTACGCCTGCGCAGGATGATGCGGTTCTTCTTCCGCGAAAGCAGCTCCAAGGCCCCGGGCTCATAGTCCGGCGCCACGATGATCTCAAAGAACAGCTTGTCGATCTCCGTGGCCGTGGCCTGGTCGATGATGCCGGTGGTTACCAGTACGCCGCCGAAGGCGCTCACGGGGTCGCCGGCCAGGGCCGCTTCCCATGCCCCGGCCACGGTGCCTCGCACGGCGGCGCCGCAGGCGTTGTTGTGCTTGATCACCGCGAAGGGCACGCCGGGCAGCTTGTCGAGGTCGTCGATCAGGGCCAATGCGGCATCGAGGTCGAGCAGGTTGTTGTAGCTGAGCTCCTTGCCGTTCAGGCGCTCGAGCACGGCATCCAGGTCGCCGCTGAAACTGGCGGGCTGGTGCGGGTTCTCGCCGTAGCGCAGGGCGGTAATGGGCTGTGCCGCCAGCACGGGCCGGTCCGCGGCGTGCATGTCGAATTCGGCGAACCATGCGTGGATGGCCCGGTCGTAATGCGCGGTTTCGGCGAAGGCATAAATGGCGAAGGCCTTGCGCTGTTCCAGCCTGGTGGCCCCGTCCTGGCCCGCCAGCAGGCGCAACACCTCGCCATAGTGGCGTTGTGCCGGCACCACCAGCACATGGGCATGGTTCTTGGCGGCCGCCCGGATCAGCGATACGCCGCCGATATCGATCTTTTCGATCACCTCGGCCTCGCTTCCGCCCGCGGCCACGGTGGCCTCGAAGGGGTACAGGTCAACCACCACCATATCGATCGGCGGTATGGCGTGCCCGGCCATTTCAGCCTGGTCCGCCGGGTTTTCACGCCGGGCAAGGATGCCCCCGAAAACCTTGGGGTGAAGGGTTTTTACCCGGCCGCCGAATATGCTCGGGAATGATGTGAGCTCCTCCACGGCCGTCACCGGTATGCCCAGCCCCTCAATGAAGGCCTGTGTGCCCCCGGTGCTGTACAGCTTCACGTGCAAACGATGCAGTTCGCGGACCAGCGGCTCAAGGCCGTCCTTGTCGAATACGGAGATCAGCGCCCGTTCGATGCGCTTCGTGGACTCAACCATGCCTGGCTTGGGTTGCGCAAGTTTACCGGTGAAATGGCGATTTCCGGCTTTGTTGCGCACGGCTTTTCAGCCCGGTTACCAACAAGTTGTGCCCAACGGGGGGTGAACGGCGGGCCGTGCAGCGCCCGGCGGCCGGGCACCGGACATCTTGGTCAAAAGCGGAAACCCACGCCCAGCAAGACGTTCAGCGTTCCGGTGCCGCTCTCCAGCGTGTTGAAGCCCAGGTTGCCGTCCGGGTCCAGTGTGATCGAGCGGCCGTCCACATAGCTGGCCTGCCCGCTATGGAAACGCTCTACCCGCGCCTCGATGTAGCCGGTTCCGCCCAGGGTTACCATGAGGCCGGCAGCCCATCCGGCATTCAGCACAAGGTCGTTTGCGTTCCTTTCCTTCCGGAGTGGTTCGTGCAGCCCCTGCACCGTGATGCTGCTTTTTGTGGTGAACTGGCGGAAACCGGCCAGGCCGTCAAGGTAGGGCCGCACCTTGCCCTTGGAAGGGCTGAGGCGAAGCAGTGCGTTGTAATTCAATGTTTTCGCGTTCACCGAAAGGCGTCCCTCATCCACGGCCAGTGCCGGGTCGCTCACCGGCACCGTCATTACCTCGCGGCCCATGGCGGCATACCCGAAATCGAAGCCCCATTGCAGCGGCAGCCGCTGCGAGGGCAGCACGAGCACCCCGCCGAAGGTGAACATTTCATGGCCCCAGGTGTCGGCAAATTCGCCTTGCGGCACGGCCGCGCCAATGGTGCCGCCGATGGTGCCTTGGTATCCGGTGCGCTGGGCCATGGCCTGCAGGCCGGCAAGGGCCAGCGCAAGAAGAAGGGTGGTGCTGCGCATGGGAAGTGGAATTTCCCCAGCTTTTGCGGATCCCGTGCCGAAGTGCTGAACTTCGCGCCCCATGGAGCTTTCCGCCGATTTCGCGGGGGCCGGGCTGCCGGCACTTTTCATGGCCAGCTTTCTGGCAGCGACCATCCTGCCGTTCAGTTCGGAGGCGCTGCTTGCGGCCATGAGCTTCGGGCCGTGGAGCAGCCTTTCGCTGTTGGCGGTGGCCAGTGCGGGCAATACCCTGGGCGGGCTCACCAATTACGGCATCGGCCGCTGGGTGCCCCAAGGACGGTTGATGCGGCTGCTGCGGGTGGACCCGGCCAAGGCGGAAAAGTGGCAGGGGCTGGTGCAGCGTTACGGCAGTTGGTCCGCGCTGCTCTGCTGGCTTCCTGTGGTGGGCGACCCGATCGCCGTTGCCTTGGGGCTGTTCAGGGTGCGTTTCCTGCCCGTGTCGGTGCTCATGTTCATCGGCAAGGCGGTGCGCTACGCGGTGGTGATCGGTGCCATGCGCGGCCTGTTGTAGCCGGGGGCGGGAGCTTGTTCATATTCGCTTAACACTGGTGCGGGCGCTTTGCCCTCTCTTTGCAATACGAAACGGCCAGGAGATGAGGAACAAGGTTTTGTTGGTGGATGATGAACAGGACATACTGGACCTGCTGAAATACCATTTGGACAAGGAAGGGCTGGAAGTGCTTACCGCAAGCAACGGGCGGCAAGCGGTGGAGGTGGCGCTGCGGGAGCGGCCCGACCTGGTCGTGCTGGACATCATGATGCCGGGCATGGACGGTGTGGAAGTTTGTGGTGTGCTGCGCAATTCGCCCGGCATGCAGCATGCACTCATCATATTCCTTACGGCGCGCACCGAGGAATACTCGCACATCGCGGGCTACCATGCCGGTGCCGATGATTACATCAACAAGCCGGTAAGGCCGAAGGTCTTCGTTTCAAAGGTGCAGGCGTTGCTGAAAAGAGCGGGCGGGGGGCAGCCCCCGAAACGTGTGCTGGAGGCGAACGGTGTGAGCATGGACCTGGACCGGGTGATCGTTACGGTCGAGGGTGAAGCGCTGCAATTGCCGAAAAAGGAATTTGAACTGCTTGCCTTATTGATGGGGCGGCCGGGCAAGGTGTTCCTGCGTGACGAGATCTACGCGCATGTGTGGGGCAACGACATCATTGTTGGCGAGAGGACCATTGATGTGCACATCCGCAAGCTGCGCGAGAAGATCGGCGAGCAGCGCATCGGTACGGTGAAGGGCATGGGTTACCGGTTCCAGGCCTGATCCCGTCAGGCCGCCCCACTTGCTGCGCGGTCCGCATTTTCCACGTGGGCCGAAAGATCGCGGCAAGCTTCCATCAGTTCATGGAACATCATGCTGGCGCGGGCATCCTGTTCGTTCTCCACAGCTGGGCCCATTTGGTCATTCACACCTTGCGTTAAGGGCCCGCGCGTATTGCCGGTCCGTGCATCCATGCGGTCCTGCAGGGCTTTCAACCCCTGCTCTGCCGCCGTAAGGCCATCGAGCAGGGACTGGCGTTGGGCCGGGGAGAACCAAAGACGTTGCCCGGCCTTGCGTTCAAGGATCTGCGCCATGCGGATGGCAGCGTCCCCCGCCAGTTCCAATTCCTTGGCTGCCCTTTGGAAGCCTAGGATGCGGCCGACCGTTACGTCGTCGCGGGCCACCATGGCCGTTCGGGCCAGAAAATGCGCCACCTCCCGCTCCACACGGCCAATGATCGTTCCGTACTTGGTGATCCGGCCGAGCAATTTGCCGCGCGCCTCATTGTCATTTGCCATCAGCAAGGTGCGCACCATGCTCAGCATGCGGCGGCACAGGCCCGCCAGCTTGGCGATCTCCTTACGGGTTTCCATCAACGAGATCGATGGGGAAATGGCGGCCAGGGGGTCGGCCATGTAATTCAACCTGAACCCCTCCTGGTTCCGCCCGCGCACGGGCACCAGCCGGCTGGCGGCCCGTTCCAGCCAAGGGATGAGGTTGAGCAGGACCAGGCCATTGATCAGGTTGAACCCGAAGTGGAAGTAGGCCAGTGACCATTTGAGCACGGCCGCATCGGTGAACGGGTCGGCCCCGTGGAGCTGCATCGTAAGCCAGGCCACGCCAAGCAGAACGGGCCGGAAAAGGATGAAGGCCCATGTTGCGCCAAAGAGCTTGATGATCAGGTGTGCGCGTGCGGCGCGTTTCGCCCATGCATTGCCGCCCAGGGCCGCGAAATTCGCGGTGAAGGTGGTGCCGATGTTCTCGCCCAGGGCCAAGGCAGCTCCTGCGGCGAAATCGAGGGTGCCGCTCGTGCACAACGCCAGCGTAAGCACCATGGCCACACTGGAGCTTTGGATGAACACGGCAAGCACGACGCCCATGGCCACGAACGCCAACCGCCCCGGTAGGGCGGTGGCCTGCAATCGGCCCAGGAATTCCAGGGCCCCCACATCGGTATCCAAGTTCCCCTTCAACAAGGAAAGGGCAAGGAAGAGCAATGCAATGCCCACCAGCAGATGGCTTGTGGCCCTGGCCGTTTGATGGCGCAGCAGCAGCAACGGCAAGGCCGCGGCAAGCAGGGGGCCCGCGATCAGGTGCAGGTCGATCGCTGAAAAGCCGATGGCCGCGAACAGCAGCAGCTTTACCGTGGTGCCGAGGTTCGCACCGATGAGCACAGGTATGGCCTTGCGCAGGCTGATGAGCCCTGAATTGACGAAACTGACCACCAGGACCGAAACGACCGATGAATACTGCACCACCAAGGTGGCCATGAAGCCGGTAAGCGCGCCCCTCGCCCGATCGGCGGTCATGCGCCCCACCACGCGCTGCATGCGCCGGCCCGCCACTTGTTGCAGGCTTTCGCTCATCAGCTTCATGCCGAAAATGAGCAGGCCCACCGAGCCGGCCACCGTCAATAGGCGCAATAAGCCGAGGTCCATCATGGCACAGGGGCGGCGAAGCTATTGTGCCCGTATTGCCGGAACGTTAAGCTTGTATGAAATGCCATGCGCACCGGCCAGTTGCGCGCAAGGCGCAGCGGGCGCGCCGTTAGCTTTGCTGCATGCGCCAACGCCCCGTATCCGGTATCGCGTGGGCCTTGGCCGTAGGTTCGGCAACCGTGGCCGGGTCAATGGCCTTCCTGGTATCCGGCGGGATGGTGTCGGCCTTGCAATTGTTGTCTGTTGCTGCTGTTGTTGGTCTATGCGTAGGTGCTGCGGCGTGGTGGTTGGTGGGGCGCCACGTGCACCGGCGGCTGATGTTGATCCAGCACATGGTGAACCAAGTGCCCGGCGGCCGGCCGCAGGACCGGCAATTAGTGAAGGGTGGACTGTACGGTGCCGCGGAAGTGGTGGAATCCTGGGCGCGGCAAAAGGGAAAAGAGGTTGCTGATCTACGCGAGCGGGAACGCTTCAGGAGGGAGTTTATCGGCAACCTCGCACATGAGCTGCGCACGCCCATTTTCAGCGTGCAGGGCTATATCCTCACCTTGCTCGAGGGCGGCTTGGAGGACCCCAAAGTGAACCGCACATTCCTTGAAAGGGCAAATGCCGGCACCGACCGTATGATCCGTATTGTAGAAGACCTGGACGTGATCGCGCGACTGGAGAGCGGCGTTCTGGCCGTGGAAACGAGGGCCACGGAATTGAGGGACGTGGTGGAGAACGTGATCCATGACCTGCGCAAGGCTGTTGCGGCACGTGGCATACAGTTGGACAACGGGGTGGCCGAAGGCCTACTTGTGGATGCCGACCCCGACCGGCTGGCCCAGGTTTTTTCCAATTTGTTGGGCAACGCGGTCCATTATGGGCGTGAAGGTGGGATGTGCACGGTACGTGCGCACGATCTTGGGGGGCAGGTACTTGTTGAAGTGGAAGATGACGGGCCGGGCATTGCTGCGGAACATTTGCCGCGGCTGTTTGAGCGTTTTTACCGCGTTGGTGCCAGCCGCGCCCGCCACGAGGGGGGCAGCGGCCTGGGCTTGGCCATTGCAAAGCACATCGTGGAAGCGCACCAGGGCACCATCAGCGTGCACAGTACCGAGGGCAGCGGGACCGTCTTCTCATTCACGTTGCCCCGTGCTGACGGATGAAAGATTGACCGTCCCAATGAAAAAGGCCACCCTTCCGGGCAGCCTTCCCACATGATCGGACAAGGATTCAGTACACGGTGTTCTGCGGGTCCCAGTTGCACCAGTTCGCGGTCCAATCCTCCGTGCCGAAAGCACCGCGGAAGGACACCTGCTGGAAGAAGGCATCCGCTGCATTGCCGCTGAAATCCGCTCCGTTGAGCAAAGGCGATCCACCGGTGGGTAGCAGGACCGGGGCGGTGAGGCTCATCGGCAGGGCCAGGCCGAGCGTGGTGGCGTCGCTGGTCACGCTGTTGTTCCAGCCCGATGTGTTGAACCAGGAGTTGATGTCAAAGGTGCTTCCCGAGTTTACCGCCAGGGGCGTGGTACAGCCGAGCACCACGCTGGCGCGGATCTTCAGGGTATTGTCGGTGGCGGCAGCCTCGGTGGGCGCACCGTCCAGCAAAATGCCCGTGGGATAGCCTGCAAATACGGTGTTGTACGCATTCAGGCGGCTGTTGCGGCGGATGTGTGCCGCACGCTTGAACTGGGTGTTCGGGGTACCTCCGGATACTGCAAGCGGGCCGAAGAAGGTGACGTTGCTGAAGATGGGCATGGTGTAGGGCGAGGTGGTGGAGCCGCTGGCGTCGTTGTCGCTCTCAAAGCCGTTGCTGCCGCTTTGATCGGCAATGGCCGGGTCGCGCAAGGCCAAGGCAAATTGAACCTTTCCGCGGAAACCGTTGTCCGTGTCGAAGTCATCATCCCAGCCACGGAAGGCCACGATGTGCTTGGCGTTCACAGTTCCGCCGAACCATTCAAAGCTGTCGTCGCCGCTGTAGCTTACCTGGATGTGGTCGATGGTGGTGCCGCTGCCCACGGCACCGAGCGTGAGGCCGTTGATCTCCTGGTTGGGTTGCAGCGCGATGCCGGGGAATTCAATGCGCACGTATTGCATGATGCCGCTGTTGTCCGCATCGTTCGGGCTGCTTCCTCCGCCGTACCAGGCATCGGGGCCACCTTCAACAATGGCCTCGCCGCCGGGCTGGTTGTTGCTGGCGCGCCCGCAAATGACCACGCCGCCCCAGTCGCCGTAGTCACGGCTGCCTGCGGGCTGGTTGCTGGTGAATACGATGGGCTGGCTGCTGGTGCCCGCCGCATTGATCTTCGCGCCGCGCTTGATGATCAGCGTGCCCTTGCTGTTCTTGTCGCCCTTGATCACCGTGCCGGGCTCAATGGTGAGCGTGGCACCGTTTTCCACATACACAAAGCCTTGCAACAACCACTGCTTGTTGCTGGTGAAGGTGAAGTTGGCCGTGGTGGTGCCCTCCACCTTGTTGGTGTTGTTGCCGATGTCGGTGATGGTGAAGGAGCTGCCGGAGGGCGCGGGTGCCGAGGGTTCTGCGGTTTCATCCTTCTTGCAGGCCGCGAAGGCGATCAAAGCCACACCAAGAAGTGTGGCTGAGATCTGCTGTTGGTTCGGAAAATTCATCTGTCCTTATGAGGTTTTGTTTGATGCCGCAAAGGGACCTTTCCAACGTTACTTCAACGTACACCGGACCTTATGAGATCGTTCCGGGATATTATGCGGAGGTTAATGAGGCATAGGATGAGAAAAACGCAATGGTGTGAGAGGAAGAGAGGGTTCACTCTCCGCTTCACCTCTTCCATAGATCACCTCAAAGGCACGGCCGACCCGCTCTTGACAACCGGGAAAATTGAGCCACGGGAGATCGCTCCGGGTCAAAGGGTATAGGTCAACGCTACGCTGAAGTACACGCCGCGCCGGAAGCTGGTGATCACGGCATCGCTTCCATCGATGCGGCCATTTCCATCGCTGTCCTGCTTGAGGAGGAAGAGGGGATTGAGCATGTTCTGCAAGCCGGCCTTCAGGGCGAAGTGCTTGCCGAACTCCTTGCCCAACGTGATGTCCAATCCTTGGGAAGGCATCTCATAGATGTCCGGCGTGCCGGTGCTGCCCACGGCGTAGAGCCGCTTTCCGAAGGTGTTGTACACCATGTTCACCTGGAATTTCGACGCGGTGTCGGCATAGAAGAGGCCGGCGTTCAGCACGTAGGGGCTTTGCCCCATCATGGGCCGGTTTTGCTCCTGGCCCACGGCCTGTGCGCCCAGCGTTACCGTGCTGTTGATCACCGTGCCATTGAACAGCACGCCCATGCGTTGGAGGAACTTGTTCCCCGTGATCGATGCCATGGAGCGGCGCAGTTCCACTTCGGCACCCATGCTGGTGGCTCCCTGCGCATTCTTGAAGGTGAAGTTGCGCGTGCCACCTGATCCCGCACCGGGCACGAAGAACATTTCAATGGGGTTGGTGAAGTCCTTGCGGAACACGCCCACATTGAACACTTCGCCCAGGCCGGGATAAACTTCCCAACGCGCATCTAGGTTGGTGATGGTGGCCGTAGTGAGCGCGGGATTGCCGTAGAGCACGTTGTTGCTGCTGAAGTCGTAGAAGGAGAACGGCGCCAGCTCGCGGAATTCGGGGCGGTTCACGGAGTTGCTCCAGGCCACGCGCACCAAGGATTTTTCGGTGATGTTCCATGAGGCGTTCACCGCAGGGAGCACGCTGAGCACGGGATTGTTCACCTGCACTTTGGCACCGCCGTACGTGGCGCCGTTCAATTCCTGCCGGTTGTGCTCCACGCGCATACCGCCGCTCAACACGAACAGCTTGGCCCACTTCACGGTGGTGCCCGCATAGCCGGCGACCAAGGTGTTCGCGGCCGTGTAGGCATCGCTCGGGTTGGTGCCTTCCTCCAGCTTGAAGCCGTCCGTGCCGTTGATGTTGGCCGCGTCGAAGATGGAGGTGAGCGGCAAGGTGCCCAATGCCGGATCGAACTGCGCTGAATTGGCTTTGCGGAAGCTCATCCAGCGGGCACTGAAATCGCGGTCTTTCCGTTCTGCCAGGCCACCGATGCGCACCACGGCGCTGAGCTTGCCGTCATCAGGGTTCCCCAGGTCGCGGGAGAGCCCCAGTTTTCCGGTCATGGTGCCTTCGTTCAGGTCGCTGTAGAAGCGCCCTGCATCCAGGGTGGAGGCGGTGGGTGCGATCACCACGTGGAAGGGTGCATCGGTTTCGCCGATGTTGCGCACGGTGCGTACGCGGCGGTAGTCGGGCTCCTTGCTCAGGGCAAGGCCGTAGCCAAGGGTCCAGTCCAGGTGGGTGCGGTCCTCCATCAGGTCGTGCGAGCCTTGAAGCTGTCCGCTGTACAGCGAACGTTGTGTATACCGGAACGCGAAGTCGCGATCCTCGAAACCGGCTTCCATGTTCTGCCCGGTGCGCACGGTGGTCTGGTTTTGGCCCACTTGGTTGAACAGGTTGCGGAACTCGAGTTTGGTGCCCGTGCCGATCAGCGCACTCCAGTTGTGCATTACGCCGACGCGTGCCGTGCGGAAGCTTTCGCGGTCGTTGTAGCGGTAGATGGTGTCATTTTGCCCGGTGGCGGCATCGAATGCGTTGTAGTTGTACCGCTGGGCGGTGTAACCGGCGCTGGTGTTGGAGAGTTCGATGGAGGTGACGTTGCCGAAGCGGGCCTTGGCGTTTCCCTTTCCGAAGCGGCGGGCGAAGAGCAGGCTGAAGCGCTGGTCGGGGCCGGCCGTGTGTGGGGTGGTGCCCCATGTGTTGGGCAGTTCGCGGCCCAGTGCGGCCAGTTGGTCGGGGTTGGACACAGTGTTCAGGTGCGCGGGGAA
>JBIQMI010000066.1:0-13646 GCA_044463585.1 Cryomorphaceae bacterium | reverse complement strand
GAAGCGTTGGCCAAGGCGCGGGCGGTGGAGGAGATGATCAGGAAGGAACTGGGGGAGTAGCCTGAGCCCGGTGCCGTTTGCCGCCCGTGCAGGCTCCTGCCACGGTACCTTTGCAACATGGCAAGCAAGGTGGAATTCGGGCTCGATACGTTCGGGGATATCACCGTGGATGCACACGGCGAAAAAGTGCCAGCGCACCAAGTGCTGCGCAACATTGTGGAAGAAGCCGTGCTGGCCGACAAGCTCGGCCTGGATTTCATCGGGATCGGCGAGCACCACCGCGATGATTTCGCGGTGCCCGCCCCGGACATGGTGCTGGCCACCATCGCCGGGCGCACCAGGCGCATCCGACTCGGATCGGCCGTAACCGTGCTCAGCTCCGATGACCCCGTGCGCGTGTATGAGCGCTTCGCCACGCTCGATGGCCTGTCCAACGGCAGGGCCGAGGTGATCGTGGGCCGCGGGTCCTTTATCGAGTCGTTCCCGCTATTCGGTTTCGAACTGAAGGATTACAACATCCTTTTCGAGGAAAAGCTCGAGCTGTTCGTGCAGCTGCTGAAGGAAAAGCCGGTGACCTGGAGCGGGAAAACCCGCGCAGCCTTGAGAAACCAACAGGTTTACCCGCCCACCGCCACTGGCAACCTGCGCACTTGGGTGGCCGTGGGCGGCACCCCGGAATCGGTGGTCCGTGCGGCGCACCATGGCCTGCCCCTCATGGTGGCCATCATCGGCGGAAGCCCGATGAATTTCAAGCCCTTGGTGGACCTGTACCGGCAAAGCTTGGCCGGACAGGGAAAGGCAGCCCTGCCGATCGGGATCCATTCACCCGGCCACATTGCAGAGACCGATGCGCAGGCGTTGGACGAGCTGTACCCGTACTACGAGGCCATGCACAACCGGATCGGCCGCGAACGCGGCTGGCCGCCGCTGGACCGCGAGGTGTTCGCTGCCATGGCCGGTCCGCGCGGGGCCTTGTGCGCAGGTTCGCCGGAAACAGTGGCCCAGAAGATCGCAGGAACGATACGGACGCTCGGCGCTTCCCGCTTCGACCTCAAGTACAGTAACGGGGCCATGCCCCATGCACTGCTGATGAAGAGCATTGACCTGTACGCCACGCGGGTGGTGCCGCGGGTGCGGGAACTGCTGGCGTGAGCATTGTCTCCTACTCCCGCAGGAGGAGCATGCTCGGGTCCGGAAAATTCTCGTTCGCCAAGAAGCGCATCACGCTGTGCGGCGCAAAGGCAGATACATGGCCTGATGCATACCGTCGCGCAGGTATGCGAAAACGGCTTTCAGATCATCCGCTGTGATGTTCGGGTAGCTCTCCAGCACTTGGGCTTCGCTCCATCCTTCAGCCAGTAGCTCAAGCACCAACTCCACGGAAATGCGTGTGCCTTTGATCACCGGTTTATCCAGTAGGATATCCTCGTCCGATACGATGCGCGTGCGCCATTCCATCAAGACCGAAGATAGGCCGACCGGGTTGATCCAACAATGCTGCATCCATCCAACAGTCTGCGCAAGGGTGAACCGCCTCCGCTGCGTGCCCGTATTTTCGCGGCCCATGGCCAGCACACCGTCCATTCCCAAGGGCACGCGCGACTTCTCCCCCCAGGAGATGCTCCGGCGCAAGTACATCTTCAACACCATTGAACAGGTGTTCCGCAAGTACGGCTACCTGCCGCTGGAAACGCCCGCCATGGAGAACCTTTCCACGCTTACCGGCAAGTACGGCGAGGAGGGCGACCGCTTGATCTTCAAGGTGCTCAATAGCGGGGATGCCTGGAGATCGGTGAGCGGGGAGGTGAAGCAACAATTGGCAAAAGGAGAGGAAGTGCACCCCGGGAAATTGGCGGCGGAGCTGTGCGAAAAAGCGCTCCGCTACGACCTTACCGTGCCCTTCGCACGCTACGTGGTGCAGCATCGCAACGAGTTGGCCTTCCCCTTCAAACGCTACCAGATCCAGCCCGTGTGGCGCGCCGACCGGCCGCAAAAAGGCCGCTACCGCGAATTTTACCAGTGCGATGCCGATGTGATCGGCAGCAAGAGCCTGCTCAATGAGGTGGAGCTCATTTTACTAACCCGAGAAGTGTTTGATAAGCTTGGCCTCAAGGTTCGTTTATTAATAAATAACAGAAAAGTGTTGACCGGATTGGCGCAGCTCTTCGATGCCACAGAACGACTTGCTGAATTCATTGCTATTTTAGATAAATTTGATAAAATAGGCCTTGAAATAGTTGAAGAATATAGAAGAAGAAATTTTAGTGAGAATACTGTTAAAAGAATGGAGGATTTTCTGCTCTTAAAAGGCGCGATAGCAGAGGCTCCGAGAGGGGGGTATTTGAGAAACATGATGTATGAATATAAAATTGAGATTGGTTTGATAGGGTTTGAAGAATTAGATTATTTGATGAAAACAGTTGAGGAAGCAACGGGCGGTTCTTGGCAGAGCTATTTTGACATTGATGTCCTACTCGCCCGCGGGCTGGATTACTACACCGGGGCCATTTTCGAGGTGAAGGCAGCGGAAGGCCCCTTGAGCGTGAGCATCGCAGGCGGTGGCCGGTACGACGACCTCACCGGCATCTTCGGCCTGAACGACATGAGCGGCGTGGGCATCAGCTTCGGCGCGGACCGCATCTACGATGTGCTGTTGGACCTGGGCAAGTACCCGGCGGAATTGGGCATTGGCACACGGGTGCTCTTCGCCAACTTCGGCGGTCCCGAGGCCATGCACGCCCTGCAGCAACTGCGTGTGGTGCGCCAGGCCGGCATCGCCGCCGAGCTATACCCCGATGCCGCCAAAATGGGCAAGCAGTTCAAGTACGCCGACGACAAGGGCATTCCCTTCGTGGCCATCATCGGCGCGAACGAGCTAAAGGACGGCACCATCATGCTGAAGGATATGAAAAGCGGGGAGCAAAGAGCGGTGAGGGAAGAGGAATTCCTGACAACGTTGGGGCAAGAATGAAAGTTGCCGGTTGCCAAGCGATAAACTTATCAGGCATGCAAGGTCATCCTCAGAAATACACTGCTCCCACTTGCTTATCTTCGTTTCATGCACAAAATGGAAAATAAGGCCCAGTTGATGCAGACCCTTATGGAGCACATGCCTACCATACGGTCGTTCGGCGTACTGAAGTTGGGTGTGTTCGGCTCTTTTGCGCGTGACGAGGTAACGCCAAACAGCGATGTGGATCTTTTCGTGGAATTCATCGCGGAGCGCAAAACCCTGAAAGCTTTGTTGGGCTTATCGCAATTCCTTGAGGATCTGCTGGGCCGCAAAGTGGAGCTCGTTACACCGGGGGCACTCAATCCATTCACCGGAAAGTACATTCTTGACGAGGTGCAGTATGTCCCCTTCGCTGCTTGATTTCCTGCGGCACATTGAGCATGAATGTGGTTACTTGATGCAAGTTCAAGGGGACCGCAGCCGTGAAGAACTTCTTGGGGATCCTACCTACAGCAGGGCTATTGTGCGAAGCTTGGAAGTGATCGGCGAGGCCGTTAAAAAGCTGCCCCCGGAAGTCAGGTTGAAGTATCCGCATGTGGAATGGATCGATATGGCGGGCATGCGGGACGTACTGATCCATAACTATTTCGGCATCGACTACGACATTGTCTGGAGCGTGCTTCAGAATGAAATCCCTGAACTGCGCCATGAGCTTCAGCGCATAATTGCATTGGAGAGCGCTTGATCATGGTCCGCTCCTATGCTTCAGCGAATATCCGTGCCTCAACCTCTGCACACCTGATGGTCGAAATCAATTGAACACTATGACGCCACACCTCATCGGCACCATCGGCATTGAACTGGCCGGGCTGGAGCAGATCCTTTCCTCCGGTGCACCCATCAAGCTTAGCAAGGAAGCCATTGCCGCGGTGAAGCGCAGCCACGCCTATTTGCGCGAGCGGTTGGCCAATGATGATGCGCCCATCTACGGCGTGAACACAGGCTTCGGGTCCTTGGCCGATAAAAGCATTCCGAAGGATATGCTTGCCCAGTTGCAGAAGAACTTGGTGATGAGCCATGCCTGCGGCACCGGTGATCCCGTGCCGGCCGACGTGGTGCGCACCATGCTGGTGCTGAAAGTGCAGAACATGGCCTTTGGCCACAGCGCCGTGGCGTTGGGCACGGTGCAGCGCTATGTGGACATGTACAATGCGGACATGCTGCCCGTGGTGTACGAGCGCGGCTCGCTGGGCGCATCCGGCGACCTTGCCCCGCTGGCGCATCTGGCCCTTCCGCTGCTCGGCTTAGGCGAGGTGGTGCTGAAGGGCAACCGCATGGCCAGCAGCAAAGCCCTGAAAACTTTGGGCTGGCCGCCCATTGAACTTGGGCCCAAGGAAGGCCTTGCCCTGTTGAACGGAACCCAGTTCATGTGCGCGTTCGCGGCGCTGTTGGTGCTGAAGGCCGGCCGCTTGGCCAATCTCGCCGACCTGATCGGGGCCATGTCGCTGGAAGCATTTGATGGCCGCACCGAACCTTTCCATCCTTCGGTGCACGCGGTGCGGCCGCATCCCGGGCAGGCGGTGGTGGCGGCGCAAATGCGCGACCTGCTCAAGGGCAGCGCCATTGCCGGGCAACCGAAAAAGCATGTGCAGGATCCGTATTCCTTCCGCTGTATCCCGCAGGTTCACGGCGCCAGCCGCGATGCCATCGCCTACGTGGAACGCGTGGTGGAGCGTGAAATGGGCGCGGTAACGGACAACCCCACCGTGTTCGATGATGAGGACCTGATCGTGAGCGCGGGCAACTTCCACGGCCAGCCCTTGGCCCTGGCCCTCGATTTCCTGGCCATGGCGTTGGCCGAATTCGGCAGCATCAGCGAGCGGCGCACCTACAAGCTGCTTGGCGGCTTCCGCGGGTTGCCGGCATTCCTCGTGGCCCACCCGGGGCTCAACAGCGGCTTCATGATCCCGCAGTACGCGGCCGCTGCACTGGTAAGTGCCAACAAGCAGCGGTGCATGCCCAACAGCGTGGACACCATAGACAGCAGCAATGGGCAAGAGGACCATGTGAGCATGGGTGCCGCGGCCGCCATCAAGGCCTGGCACGTGGCCCAGGATGTGGAGCGCATCCTCTCCATTGAGCTGCTCAATGCCGCACAAGCGCTGGACTTCCGCAGGCCGCTAAAGTCCTCCAAGACGATCGAAAGCGTGCACGCCGCGTTCCGCACGCAAGTGCCCTTTGTGGAAAAGGACGTGGTGATGCACGAGCTGATGGAGAGAGCCCTGCAATTCGTGCGCTCCTCGGAGCATCCGTTGTTCTGACCGGGATTCACCGGGCGGCAGAAATGCGCATCTACCTCATTCCCGGCATCGCGTGCGACAGGCGCCTGTTTTCCCGCATGGAATTGCATGGCCACGAGGTGAGCGTGCTCGAATGGCCGTCCTTCCCCGAAGGCTGCACACTGCAAGGCCTGGCCGCTGAAATGGCCCACGGGGTGGATGCAAGTGAACCGCATGTGCTGGCCGGTGTGAGCATGGGCGGCATGGTCGCGCAGGAGATCGCAGCATTGACCAAGCCGCGGCAAGTGGTCCTCATTTCCTCCTGGACCGGTCCGCAGGAATGGCCGAGGTATGTTCGTTGGGCCAAGCACCTTCACCTGTGGAACCTTGTGGGCGAGCGCACCATGCGATGGGTGTGGCTGCTGAAGCGCATGCTCGGCCCAAGGCCGAAGGAGATCGATCAACTGCTGTGGGACATGGCCGTTTCACAAGGCGCGGGCAAGGTGCGTAACGGGCTCCGCGCCGTTCTCCGCTGGAAAGGTTCACGCTGGAAAGGCCCGGTATATCGCATCCATGGCGATAACGATCATGTGATCCCCTTGCGCTTTCCCGTGGACCACGTGGTGAGGGGCGGCGAGCACATCATGGTGCTTACCAAAGGCGGGCAGGTGGCCGGCGCCGTGGAGGAAGGCTTGTGCGGAGGCGCGTGAAGCAAGGGGCGAGGCTGTTCATTCCGTCCCGCCGAATACATATTGCACCATGTTGGCGCCCATCTCCAGCGCTTTCCGGTGCAGTTCCGGCGGATCGTTGTGCACTTCGGGGTCTTCCCAGCCATCGCCCAGGTCGGTCTCATAATCGTAGAAGCAGACCAGGCGCCCTTCCCAGATCAGCCCGAAACCCTGCGCAGGCTTTCCATCATGCTCGTGGATCTTCGGCAGGCCACGGGGGAAATCGTACTTCTGGTGGTAGATCGGATGTGAAAACGGCAGCTCGACAAGGTCAAGTTCAGGGAAGACCATTTTGAGCGCCGGGCGAATGAACGGGTCCATGCCGTAGTTGTCGCTCACATGCAGAAAACCGCCGCCGATCAAGTAATTCCGCAGGTTCTGTGCTTCCTGTGCGCTGAACGTGATGTTGCCGTGCCCGGTGACATCCAGCCACGGGTAGTTGAAAATGTCAGGGCTGCCCACTTCCACCGTCGCCACCTCGGAATTGATGTTCATGCCCAGCTGCTGGTTGCAGAATTTCACCAGGTTGGGCACTGAGGTCGGGTTGGCGTACCAATCGCCGCCGCCATTGTACTTGAGCACGGCGAACTGGTAGGTGCCTTGGGCGGCCACGGCGGACCCGAGGAGGATGGCGAAGCTGAGGAGAAGGGCGCGCATGGGTGCAAAGATCGCGACGGCTTACTGGCGCTGCTTGCGGAAATCCAGTTTGTGGAAGTGGAAGTCGGGACTGTGCAGGTCGATGGTGAAGCCTGCAACGTGGTGGTCCGTATCGAACTGGAAAGTGAGGTACCCTGGCTCCAGGAACGGGTCGTGGTGGGTCCACTTCCAGGTATCGTGGTGCCAATGCTCCAGTTTGCCGGTGAACAGGCCGGGGGCGGGGTTAAGCACCAACGATAGGCCGTTGGCTTTACGCGTGACCACGGCATCGCCGTAGATCTTATCGGTATAGGTGCCTGCCAGGGAGTCAAGTGCCACGGTCGGTTTGGTCTTCAATATGCGCGCTTTCTCCCTGCTTGTCCGCCGCGCCTTGTCCTCATCCTCCAACTGCTTCACGCGGGGCAGCATGGTGGCCACGGGATCGGCCTTGCCGTCGCCCAGGTACATGTCGAGCATTTTGCGCGTGGCGGCGAATACGCTGTAACTCTCCCCGTTGCCCAATGCGATCACGGCCAATTGCTTGGCGGGCACCACGGCGTGGTTGAGGATGAAGCCGGGCATGCCACCGCTGTGCGTGATCACTTTTTCGCCGTTGTTGGTCTCCACGAACCAGCCCATGGCCGCGCCTTCGCGGGTGCCGCTCATGGCCAATTGCACCGCGGTGATCTCGCGGAACGTGCGTGGGCTGAGGAATTGTGCGTCGCCGATCTTTCCTCCGGCCGCCCACATGGCGTCCCACTTGGCCAGGTCGGTCACGCAACTGTACACACCCACGGCCCCATCGGCGCCGGGCAGCACCTGGTAGGGCATGCTGTGCTGTGGGGCATCGGGCAATTGGCCGCTGCGCACGTGGGGCAGGGCCACATCGGTGAACCGCTCCAATGCGTGTACGTCGGTCACGCTGCGCTGCATGCCGAGCGGGCCGAAAATGCGCTCGGTAATGAATTGCTCCCAAGGCTTGCCGCTCACTTGTCCGATGAGCTGCGCGGCGGCTATGTACATGAGGTTGCTGTAGCCGAACCGCTCGCGGAAGCTGTAGCTGAACGGCATTCGCGCATGGCGTTCCAAGATCTCCGATTGGCTGTAGCCCGTGCCGTACCACAGCAGGTCGTCGTCAAAGGTTTCCCAGCCGCTGCGGTGGCACAGCAGGTCGCGCACCGTGAAATTTGCGGTAACGTACGGGTCCGGCGTGTCGAACGTCGGCATGTATTTGCGCACGGGATCGTCGAAGGCCAGCTTGCCTTCATCCACCAATAGCCCGATGGCGCAGGCGGTGAAGGCCTTGCTGATGCTGGCCACGTGGAAGATCGTGTTCGGCGTTACCGCGCCTTCCTTGGCCAGGTCCAGCTTGCCGTAGCCCTTGCTCCAAACCAGCGCGCCGTCCTTCACAATGCCCACGGCAAGGCCAGGTTGATCGAATTGGCGTACGGCATCGGCGAGGTAGCGGTCAAGTGCAGTGGTGTCCGGCTGGGCCAGTACCAGCTGCACGAACAGGAAGGAGAGGAGGAAAAGGATCTTGCGCATCTTCAGGTGGAATGGCCGCAAGATCGCCCATCCGTCCGACAGGCCCGGCTCACCCTTGCTGCGAGAGGCTCATCCACGTGCAGGCCGCCAAGGCCGCGGTCTCCGTGCGCAACCGCGCGGCACCCAGGCCAACCGCCTTGAACCCTTTGCCGCGCAAGGCCTCGGCCTCTTCCGCGGTGAAATCCCCCTCGGGGCCGATCAGCACGAGCGCGTCCTGTCCTGGGTTGTAGGCTGAAGTGAAGGCGGCATGTTCCCCCTCGCACCAACCAAAGAATTGCTGCGGCGCGGCGGTTTCGAGCAGATGCACTGGCGTCAGCTCGTCCAAGTGGGGCAGCCAGGCGCGTTGGCTCTGCTTCATGGCGCCGATCATCACCTTCAGCAAGCGTTCGTGCTTCAGTACCCGGCGCTCGCCACGCTTGGTAACAATGGGCGTAATGCGGTCCACTCCGATCTCCGTGGCCTTCTCCACGAACCACTCCAACCGCTCCATCTGCTTGGTGGGGGCAACCGCCAGGTGGATGCTCGCCTTCCGTTCGCGTAGGCGCTGTTCCCGCTCCAGCACCTGCGCCGTGCACGAGCGCTTGCCCACTTCGATCAATTCCGCAACGGCCAACTGGCCTTTGCCGTCCAATAGGCCGATCTTTTCACCCAAGGGCAGCCTCAGCACATGCAAGGCATGGTGTGCTTCCTCGGCGGGCAATACCACCAGATCTGTACTGAGCTCAGGGCAATGGAACAGGTGCATGGGTGATCGAGCGGTCCAGGCGTACCAAGAAGTACAGCGTTATGGCAAAAATGACCGGAAAGGCCAATACGGCGGCCGCGGGGGAGAGGCCAAGCGCAACGGGCCATTGCCAAGTGGTCCAGTTGCCCTGCATCAGGTTGTTCCACAGCCCATCGGTGATCGGGTGCATCATTTCGGTGGGGAAGGAGTACCAAACGGTGCTTTTGGCCGCAAACGCGCAAAGGATCCCGAAACCACAAAGGACCCACACGGAACGGACCGCCCAGTGCTTGGCCGGAAAATGCCTCAAGGTGGCAAAGGCCAGAAGCGCGGCGGAGGCCATGATGTAGCGTGGTCCATAGGTCCAGCCGCCGCCCCATGTAGCGTGTGTCAGGAAGGCCGCGATCAGCAGCACCGCCGGCAGCACGAACGGACCGGTGAGGAATTGCCGCGCTTTCAGCCTGGTGGGAAGCACCAAAAGCCCGATGACGAGGAATGGCATGTAGAACAAGAGGCCCCGGTAGTCGCTGATGAGCAGGCCAAGGAAGGCGGCCGGCTGCCAAGTGCCGAAGCCGTACTGCTGGTGCATGATGCCGTAGTTGACGGCGTAGGCATTGGGAAAGACGAACGGATTGCCCGTGATGGCCTGGTTGTACAGGGCCGAGGCCACCAATGCCGGCAATAGGCCGAGCCCGTAATTCACCGCATGCCTCCATTGCCTGCTGAACAGCAATTGCGCTCCCCACACCGCAGCCAACAGCAGCATGGCCGAGCCGCACAAAAACGCCGCCCCTGCGCAAAGGCCTGCCACCACGGGGCGTCCGCGTTCCAGCGCACGGGCCGCCAGCACGGCGAACAGTGCTTCCGGCAGGTGGTTGTAGAAGCTGCCGCTGTACACAAAGAGGAATGAGCCGAAGAACGGCAGCGTGGCCAACAAGGCTGGGGATAGCGGCAATGGATGCCTACCTGCACGCAGCATGCGCCAGGCCAGCCACACCAGCAGGGCGAAGGGCAGGCTTCCGCAGATGAAGCCTCCGAGGCGCAGCAGGCCATCGGTGAGCGTGCCGTGCTCGCCGCTGCCGGCCAAGCCGGTCTTTACGGCCAACCAATGGAAGGGCACCACGGCGAAAGTGGGCAACGGCGCCTTGTCCGAATAGTACCGCCCGTTCACCAGGCATTTATCGCCGAGCATTTCCTGCACGGGGCCGATCTCCATGGTGCCGCGGTCCACCAATGCGGCCACGGTGGCGGCGCGGGCCATGGTGTTGTCGTTGTGGCCTTCATCCAAATGCCAACTGGCCAGAAAAAGCACCAGCAGGAAGAAGAGGAGGGAACCGGCGCGGTCGCTCATGGCCGCGAAAGGTAGGCGGCTTACTGGCGCGGTCCGGTGCTGTCGGGGGTCTTCAACGCACCGCGCAGCGTGGTACTGTCGGCAATGCCGCCCAGCACTTCAATGTTCACGCCGTCGCTCAGGCCCGTGCGTATGTAGGTGCGGTCCCAATCCTTGGCGCGCTTCACCTGCACAAATGCGCTGTCCCCCTTGGGGTTGAAGCTCACCACGCTTTCCGGTACGGCCAGCACGCTGTCGCGGCGCGCCAGCACAATGTCGGCGTTGGCGCTGTAGCCGGCACGCAGGGTTTGCCCGGGCTTTACCGCCACGGCCGCCCGGATCTCGAATTGGATTGCGCCGTTGGTTTCCACGCCCTGCGGGGCGATGTATTCCAGGTTGGCGTCCCACGATGCACTGTCGATCGCGCCCACGGTGATCACCACCGGCATGCCCGCCTGCACACGGCCCACTTCACTTTCATCCACATTGCCCTGGAAGATGAGGTCGGCCATATCGGCAACGGTGGCAATGGTGGTGCCCTCGTTGAAGTTGTTGCGCTCGATCACGCTGCTGCCCACTTTCACGGGCACGTCCAGCACCATGCCGCTGATGGTGCTGCGCACGATGGTGTTGGTGGCGTTGCCGCTGCTCTTGCTGATCCCGTCGCGCACCAGTTGCAGCGCGTCCTGTGCGGCGCTTTGTTCCTGCTTGGCGCTGCGCAGGGCAATGTCGAAGGTCTGCATCTCGTTCGCGCTGATCACGCCTTTGTCGAACAAGGGTTTGTTGCGGTCGTAGTTCATCTGCGCATTGGCCACGCTGATGGCGGCGCTGTTCACCCTGCTTTCGGCCTGGCTGAGCGAGAGCATGTCGGGCACGATCTGGATCACCGCCAGCTTGTCGCCGGCTTTCACCTCTTGACCGGCCTGCACCAGCAACTCCCGGATCACGCCGCTCACCACCGGCTTGATGTCGATCTTCTGCCGCGGCTGTATGGTGCCGTTGGCCACGGTCTTCTTCACAATGGTGGCCAGCTTGGGCTTCACTTCATTGTATTCGGAAGGCTTGGTGGCGTTCTTCTGGTAAAGGAACCAAAGGGTCCACAGGAAGAGCACGCCGAGCAGGAACAGGACGATGTATTTCACGAGGCGTTTCATGGGCAATGGATTGATTATTCGGCGCGGAGCGCGTCAACAGGTTTGATGGACAAGGCGCGCCGGGCGGGAATGTATCCGGCCACCAGGCCGCTGATGATCAGCACGAACAAGGCGGTAAGGGCCACCCCCAGGTCCACGCCGGGTTCCTTGAAGAACCGGCTTTGCAATTGGCCCGAATTGGCGGCCTGCAGCACACCGATGCCCGCCAGCAGCCCGAAGTAGCCGGCAATGAAGGTGAGCACCAGCGATTCCAGTATGATCTGGCCGGCAATGTTGCCCGGCCGTGCACCGATGCTGCGGCGGATGCCGATCTCCTTCGTGCGCTCCTTCACGATCACCAGCATGATGTTGCCGATGCCGATCACGCCCGCGATCAACGTAAGTATGCCCACGGTCCAGCTCAGTGCGCCGATCGCGATGAACAGTGCGTTCATTTTGTTGAACATCTCTTGCATGTTGAAGCCGCCGAAGGCCAGCGGATCGTCCGGCGACACTTTATGCCTGCGGGCCATTTCGCGTTTCACCTGGGCCTGCAGCCCGCTCACGTCAACGCCGGCCAGCCCGCTCACGCTGAACCAGTGCACCATGTTCATGCTGTTGAATGCGCGCTGGAACGTGCTGAACGGGATGTGGATGTTGCTGTTGGCGCCCTCGTTCCCCATGGAAGTGGCCTTCGATTCGTACAGCCCTACCACTTGGAAGTACACCCCTTGGATGCGCACATAGGCACCCAGCGGATCTTCATTGCCGAACAGGGTTTTCACCACATCGGAACCGATCACGCACACCTTGCGCTGGTCGCGGATATCCTTCGGGTTCAAAAACCGGCCTTTGCTGATCTCCATCGATTGGAAATGGATGATCGAAGGCATGTCGCCGTTCACGCTGAATCCTCCGTTCTTGTCCTTGTAGGTCACGTTGTTCGCGCCCCGGTAGCCGCCCAATTGCAGGCGCGGCGCCACCTTGTCAACGCCCGGTATGGAGGCAATTGCATCGATGTCGCTGTTGTCGAAGTTGAAGTTGCGGCCGCGTTTGAAGCCCGCGTAGGGCACCGAGGTGGGCTGGGTCCACATGAAGAAACTGTTGGTGGCCCAGCCGCTGAAGCCTTGCATCACGCCGTTGCTCAGGCCTTGGCCCATGCCCAACATGATCACCAGCATGAAAATGCCCCAGAAAACGCCGAACATGGTAAGCCCGCTGCGCAGCTTGTTCCGGCTGAGCGTGGCCCAGATCTCGCTCCAGCGCTCGCTATCGAACATGGGCGTGCTGGTTTATGCCGCGCAGGCGCTGGGGCGCCGGGGATGGGTTAAGCGAAGCGGCCGCGGGGAGAAATGCCGGGTAGCATGCCGGTGGCCGGCCCGCGCACGGGAGCATGGCACCCGTTCGGGGCGGCATGCCCTGCGCCCCAGCGCCTCTGCGGCAACTCTTCTCCCTCATTCGTCACGCAAGGCTTCAATGGGGCGTATGGCCGCCGCGCGGCGCGCTGGTATCAGGCCCGCCAGGCCGCCGGCCACCACCAGCACCAATGTGGCCCAAAGCGCCGTGCCCAGTTTGATCGACGGGTCGCGGAACATGTCGGTGCCGGGCACGTTGCTGGCGATCAATTCCAACAGGCCCACGCCGCATACCAGGCCCAAGTATCCGGCCATGGCGCTCACGAACACGGCCTCCATGATCACCTGCGATACCACGTTCGCCGGCGTGGCACCCAGGGCTTTCCTGATCCCGATCTCGCGCGTGCGTTCCTTCACGGTGATCAGCATGATGTTGCTCACGCCCACAATGCCAGCCACAATGGTGCCGATGCCAATGATCCATAGAAAAGCATTGATGCCCGTGAAGATCTGGCCGAAGAGGGCCGCATTGGCCACGTTGTTGTTCAGGTAAATGGCGCGATCATCGGTGGGGTCGAAATGGTGCCGCTTGGACAGCAGAACCGTGGCACGTGTGGCCGCTTCCTCGGCGCCGCGCATGGTCCCGTCCGCAAAACTGAAGGTGATCTTGTCCACGTTCTGCTGCTGGTTGAACACCTTCTGCACCACGCTCAACGGGATGAACACTTGGCTGCTTTGGTTCATGCTTCGGCCGCTGCTTTCGAAGCGGTAGATGCCCACCACCTGGAAAGGGATGTTGTTCACTTGCACCCATTGGCCGATCGGGTCCTCGCCCTTGAACAACGCATCGCGCGAGTCCTCCGCCAGTACGATCACCTTGCGCGCATGGTCCTCGTCCAGCCAGTTCAGGAAACGGCCTTGCAGGATCTGTTGGTCCTGCAAGGCGGTGAAGTCGGGCGTTAC
>JBIQMI010000065.1:0-13707 GCA_044463585.1 Cryomorphaceae bacterium | reverse complement strand
CTCCGTGGTGAACGAATGTATAAAAAACCGCCCTGTTCCAATGCTGGCAAAGCTTCCGCCATGAGCAAGTACTCGTGAGGCTATCGGCATGCTGCGGCATTCCGCGCCGCCACAATTACCTTGCCCGCACTTGATCGCCATGGAATACGTCGAACCGGAAATTGTAGGGCCTTTTGTGGCCGAAGCGGGCGCCAGTCCGCTGCAACTGTTGGAGAAACACTTTGGCTACAAAAGCTTCCGGCCGGGGCAGGAGGAAGTGATCAACCATGTACTGGCCGGCAACGATGCCGTGGTGCTGATGCCCACCGGTGGCGGCAAAAGCCTGTGCTACCAAGTGCCTGCATTGGCCATGGACGGCCTGGCGGTGGTGGTATCTCCGCTGATCGCCCTGATGAAGGACCAGGTTCAGGCGCTGCAGTCCAACGGCATCCCGGCGGCATTCCTCAACAGCACCTTGGATTTTGCGGGTACACAGGCCATTGAGGCACAACTGCGCCAAGGCGCGATCAAGCTCCTGTACGTTTCCCCGGAGCGGCTGCTTTCGGCCCACTTCCTGGACCGGTTGGCTGAATGGGGCCCGGCATTGTTCGCCATAGACGAGGCCCATTGCATCAGCAGCTGGGGCCATGCCTTCCGCCCGGAGTACAAGCAGCTCCACGTGCTGAAACAGCGCTTCCCGCACCTGCCCATGATCGCGCTCACCGCCACGGCGGACAAGGCGGTGCGCAGCGACATCGCCGCGCATTTGGGCATGCGCAACGAACGGCTCTTCACCTCCAGCTTCGATCGGCCCAACCTTTCGCTGGCCGTGCTGCCGGGCCAGGGCCGCTGGGCCATGCTGCAGCGGATCGTGGCACGCCATGCCGGCGAGTGCGGCATCATTTACTGCAACAGCCGCAAGGGCACGGAGAAACTTGCCGCACAATTGCAGGGCATCGGCGTGCGCGCCGATTTCTACCACGCCAAAATGGAGGCCGCCGACCGCGATGCCGTGCAGGATTCGTTCATCCAGGGCCACACCCATGTAGTGTGCGCCACCATCGCCTTCGGCATGGGCATAGACAAGGGGGATGTGCGCTACGTGGTTCACTGGAACATGCCCGGCACCTTGGAAGGCTACTACCAGGAAATTGGCCGCGCAGGCCGTGATGGCGCGCCCGCCGAGACCATTCTCTTCTACAGCTATGCCGATGTGCAGACCCACCTGCACTTCATGGAGGAGGTGCAGGACGAGCAATACAAGGCCATTATGGCCGCCAAGCTGGACCGCATAAAGGAGTATGCCGAGGCGCAGGTATGCCGGCGCACGGTGCTGCTCAGCTACTTCAGCGAGGAGGTGGTGCAGCCCTGCGGGAACTGCGATGTGTGCAAGAACCCGCCCAAGTACTTCGACGGGAGCTTGCTGGCCCAGAAAGCGCTATCGGCGGTGTACCGCTGCCGCCAGCAGATCGGCCTGGGCCTGTTGATCGATGTGCTGAAGGGCACCTTCAGTCCCGAGGTGGTGGCACAGGGCCTGCAACAGGTGAAAACCTTCGGTGCCGGAGCGGAAACCAGTGCCTTCGCCTGGATGATGTTCATCCAGCAATTCATCCAGTACGGCCTGTTGGAGGTGGATTACAGGAGCCACTCGCACCTGAAGATCACGCCGCTGGGCATGCGCGTGCTAAAGGGCGAACACACCGTGCAACTGGTGTCGCCCGATACCGTGCGGGCCCGCCAGGAACGCACCCGCAAAGCACCCCAGCCCCTACCCCCCGCGCTGCTGCCCGCCAACGAAGCATTGTACCTGCGCCTGAAGGCCCTGCGTTTGGCCATTTCGCAGGAGATCGGCAAGCCCGCCTTCGTGGTCTTCAGCGATGCCACCCTGCGCGATATGGCCGAGAAGCAACCGCGCACCGTTACTGAGTTCCGCCAAGTGAACGGTGTTGGCGACCACAAGACGAAGTTGTATGCCGTGCGGTTTTTGGAGGTGATCGGGGAGGGGTGAGGTGATCATGAGGGTTTGCCGCGGAGGCGCGGGGGCGCAGAGATGGATCAGTACACCCAACCGTCATCGCGAGCGGCGCATTTGGTCGCGAAGCCTCCGTCATCGGGAGGTTCCGCGCTTTGGGCGGGGCGATCTTTGATTCAGGTACCGTCCGGGGGAATTAAAGATCGCTTCGGGATCGTTGAGTGCACGATCCCTCGCGATGACGTGTTGGGGGTCGCTGAATGCACGATCCCTCGCGATGACGTTCATTGACGAAATCGGGAGGTACCCCACTTTTGGCGGGGCGATCTTCGATCTAAGTGCCGTCCTTCCTCACTTCCTCAGCAGCGCATCCCAGCCCTGGGCCTTCAGCTCGTGCAGGCCACCTTGCTTGTCCACCAAGTGGTAGCCGTCGGCTTTATCGGTGGTATGGCCGATAACGGTGAGGTGCGGGGAACCTTTCACCTTGTCGTGGTCGGCTTGGCTGATGGTGAAGAGCAGTTCGTAGTCCTCGCCACCGTTGAGGGCGGCGGTGCTGGGGTCGAGGTTGAAATCGACGGCGGTCTTCTGGGTGAGCGGATCAATGGGGATCTTTTCGTCGTAGATGCGCAGGCCGAGGCCGGAGCGGTGGGCGATGTGCAGGGCGTCGCTGGCCAGGCCGTCGCTGATGTCGATCATGGCCGTGGGTTTCAGGCCCAGTTGCTTGAAGAGCGCGATGATGTCCTTCCGGGCCTCGGGCTTGAGCTGGCGTTGCAGGATGTAGTCGTAGCCGGTAAGGTCCGGCTGCACGTTGGGGTCTTGCCGATAGACGGCCTTTTCGCGCTCCAGCACCTGTAGGCCCATGTAGGCACCGCCGAGGTCGCCGCTCACCACCAGCAGGTCATGTTCCTTTGCGCCGTGGCGGTACACCAGGTCGGCCTTGGGCGCTGCACCCAGTGCGGTAATGGAGATGATCAATCCGCTGCGGCTGCTGGTGGTGTCGCCGCCCACCAGGTCCACGCCGTAAGCCTTGCAGGCGGTGAGCATGCCGGCGTACAGCTCATCCACCGCTTCCAGCGGGAAGCGGTTGCTAAGGGCCAGTGCCACGGTGGCTTGCCGCGGCTGGGCATTCATGGCGTACACATCGCTGAAGTTGGAGACCATGGCCTTGTAGCCGAGGTGTTTCAGCGGCACATAGCCCAGATCGAAATGGATGCCTTCCACCAGCATGTCGGTGGTCACCACTTGCAACAGCGGCCTATCGCCGTCCATGCCGGGGTCTATCACGGCGCAGTCGTCGCCGATGCCTTGCAGCGTGGATGCGTTTTGGCATTCCACGGCTTGGGTGATGCGGTCAATGAGGCCGAATTCGCCGAGGTCGGCCAGTTCGGTACGTTGGTTGTCGGACATGCTGCGAAGGTGGGGAGGAGTTAGCAATTGTCCGTTGTAGGTTACTAGGCTGCCGCAATACTGACAACTGGCACAATCACCAGATCACCACGCGCTCATTCTCCGGCACCAGCATGGATCCATTCTCGCCGTTGCACCACGCTTCGGCGAAAGGCTTGAACTGGCCCAGGATGGCGTTGATGCGCAGGTGCGCCGGGCTGTGCGGGTCCAGTTCCACCTGGCGGCGCAGGCCCTCGGGCCGCACGTTGGCCCGCCATACTTGTGCCCAGCCCAGGAAGAACCGCTGCTTCCAGTTGTAGCCATCCACCAGGGGCGGTTCGGGCTTGCCTTGCAGCGATCGTTCCAGCGCCGCATAGCTCAGCGCCACGCCGCCCAGGTCGGCGATGTTCTCGCCCACGGTGAGCGCTCCCTTCACGTTCAGTCCCGGCATGGCTTCCTGCCCATTGAAATAGTCCACCATGCGGTTGGCGAGCGAGTCGAAATTGGCCTTGTCCTGCTCGGTCCACCAGTTCACCAGGTTGCCGTGGCCGTCGAATTTCGCGCCTTGGTCATCGAAGCCGTGCGTGAGCTCATGCCCGATCACGGCGATGATGCCGCCGTAATTGATCGCATCGTCCGCATCGGGGTTGAAGAAGGGGGGTTGAAGGATGCCCGCGGGGAACACGACCTCGTTGAGCGATGGATTGTAGTACGCATTCACCGTCTGCGGCGTCATGCTCCACTCCTTGTCGTCCACGGGCTTGCCAATGCGCGTGAGGTTGTCGTTGGAGCCCCATTCGCGCAGGTTCATCACGTTCTGCAGCAAGGCGTCCGGCTTGACCTCCACCATGCTGTAATCCTTCCATTGGTCGGGGTAACCGATCTTGGTGGTGAAAAGGGCCAGCTTTTCCAGGGCCTTCTGCTTGGTTTGCTCGCCCATCCACGCCAATCCCTTGATGTGTTCGCCGTACACCGCGCGCACGTTCTCGATCATGTCCTCCACCTTTTTCCGCGAGGACGGCGGGAAATACTTGTCGGCGTACAGCTTGCCCAACGGTTCGCCCAAGAGCCCGTCCGTGGCGCGCAACGCCCGCAATTCGCGGTTTTTTTGTTCTTGTATGCCGCTCATCACAGTTCCATGGAAGCGGAAACTTTCGTCGCCGATGGCCTTGTTCAGCACATTGGCATAGGCATCCAGCATTCTCCACTTCATCCACGTTTTGAGCGTGGCCAGCGGTGTTGCCGCCATGTATTCCGTGGCCTTGCGTATGTACGCTGCATCCTCCAGCAACAACGTATCTGAAGTCACCTGCATGGCCTTGGCATACGCGCCGAGGTCGTACCGCGGCGAAAGCTTCACGTAGTCCGCGAACGCGAACTTCTTGTAGATGTCCGGGTCGCGGCGCTCGATATTGGTGAGCTGCAGTTTCGCCAGTCCGGTCTCGAATTTCAGGATGGTCTCCCCCGCGTGCTGTTCCGGCAACCCGGCCAGGGCGAACATCTTGTCCACATGCTGCACGAACTCCTTTCGGATGTTCAGCATGGCACTGTCGGTTTTCTCGTAGTAGCTGCGCTCGCCGAGGCTCAGCCCATCCTGTCCGACGTACAGGATGTTCATGTGGCTGTTATGCATGTCGGCATCCGCGTACAACCCCAGGAAGCTGCCCACGTCAAGGCGCGCGAGCCGGCCCGAGAGTTGGGCCTGCTCCTTCAGGTCCTTCACCGCGTCGATCTGGTCCATCCATGGCTTCAGGGGTGCCGCACCCAATTCCTCCAGCCGGGCGGTGTCCATGTACGACCGGTAGAAATCGCCCACCAGTTGCGCCGTGGACCCCTTGGGGCTTTCCGGTCCCGCCATCAGTTCATCCACGATGCCCCGGATCTTCACTTCAAGGTTTTCCTTGGCCAGCATGTTGAATGCGCCCCAGCGCCATTCGGTGGAGGGCACAGGGTTGTTCTTCTTCCAGTTGCCATTGGCGAAGCTGTCGAAGTCGTCGCACGGGCGTATGGTGGTGTCCATGTTGGCCACATCAAAGGCGGCCACGTTCGGGGCGGTGTCGGTCTCGGTCATTTTCGGTTCGGAGGTGCAAGCGGCAAAAAGGGCTAGTGAGCTGAGCGCAAAAGCCGCGGCCGGGCCATGAAGTTGTGCTGCCATGTTGAACGGTAGGGTGGCCAAAGGTATCCACGCCCCGTGGGGCACCCGTGCCGCCGGTGTTCCGTGTAGGCCGCCCAACACGCGTGCCTTGCCTTGGGAACTGGTGCCCGGCGCAGGGCTATCTTCGCCCGCATCCACAACACTTCCATGTACATCGGCGTCAAGCATCTTCATTCGTTCCTGGCCTACTTCGTCCTGCTGCTCGTGATCGCGGCCATTGCATCGGCCATTGCGGGCCGCTCGGCAAAGCGCCCGTTCGACGGCCTCGGCCGAAAGCTGGCCCTTTTCGGCCTGGTCGCAGCGCACCTGCAGCTGCTCATCGGCCTGCTGATCTATTTTGTCTCGCCCCTTGGAATAGGCAATTTCTCCGGGGCCAACATGGGCAATTCCACGGCGCGCCTGTACATGCTGGAACACCCGTTGATGATGATCATCGGCATTGTGCTCATCACCATCGGGTTCGCGAAAGCGAAGCGCGCCACTGTGCCCGGCAAGGGTTTCCACCAGATCTTGGTGTGGTACACCATCGCCCTGGCGCTCATGCTCAGCCGCATTCCCTGGTCCGTGTGGCCGGTGGCCGGTTGAGCGCGCCCAAATGCCTGGGACTATTCCACCTGCACCTTGATCGCATGCCGCATGCCTGCGGACCGCAAGATCACGGTGTATTGGCCTGAAGGCCGTGCACCGAGGTGCATTTGGATCGCATAAGTTGTGGCGGTCCAGGGCACATCCACGCGTTTGCCCTGCCCGTCGAGCAGCTCCACGCTCCATGCACCAGGGTCGGCCAGCGGTATGGTGAAAAGGTCCTGGGCCGGATTCGGAAAGCCGACCGGTCCAGCTGGGGTTTGCTGGCACACCACCACCGGATAAACCGTGGCCGATCCGTCAAAGTCGGTTTGGGACAGCCGGTAGTATGACACGCCCTGCAGGGCATCGCGGTCCGTATGTGCGTAATGCACAGGTGCCGAGCTGTTGCCTTGGCCCGGCAAGGTGGCCACGGTCCGCCAGTCTGCCAGGTCCGGGGAACGCTCAAGGGTGAAGTAGTTGTTGTTGCGCTCGCTGGCGGTTGCCCATTCAACCTCCACGGACCGGTCCTTTTGCGGCACCGCTGTGAATTGGAGCAGTTCAATGGGCAAGGGCGTGGTGGCCGGGTTGATGGTGCCAAGCGTGAACCTGGCGCCGTTGCTGATCGCTGTAACGCCAGGAAAACGGTAAACGCCCGGATCCGTGGCAACGGCACCCGCAAGCACCGTGGCACCGCTGAAACTTCCGGCCGGATCGGTGCTTACCAGCAGGCGCAGATCGCTGGCCAGCACAGGACCCAGGCCATTGAGGTCGAACGCGACATCCACGGCGCCCACATCGCATGGTGTGCCATCGCTGCGCACCTCGCTCACGCGCCATGTGCGCTGCCAACGGCCCAGCACGCCGGCCGGAAGGTCATGCACGCCATAGGTGCCCAGCACGCCCGCATCGCTTCCCCAGATCATGAACTCACCATCCTGCAGGTCCGTTGGGCCCGAAATGCGCACGCGGCCTGTTCCCTGTGAATCGAGCTGTTTATCAGCAGCGCTCATACGGCCGATACCGGCCACATCATGGTCGTAATCGCCGTTGGCCGGGTCGTCATGCACGTAGATGTCGCCGCTGGCCAGCGTGAGGCCGTACTTGGCCGCGAGGTAGTTGTTCACGATCAGCCGCTTGGCGGGCCCCAAGGCCTCGTTGTACAGCACCACTTCGGCCATGCGCCCATTGAAGCGGGTAACGTTGCTGCCCGTGCCGGTGTGGCCCTTCAGCACGCCGATGTACAGGTCGGAATTGTAGTCCGGCACCAAGGGCGAGTTCTCGGCGCCATTGCCCACGGCCGTGTTGCCGTTGTACAGCACTTGGTTCTGTGCATGCGGCGGAGTGCTGCCCGAAAAAACGAAGCTGTTGATGTAAGGCACGCCGTTGGCCACCGGCACGGTGCCCATGGCCCGGTTTCCGGTGCCGTCAATGTCCAGGGCCTGCACCACCTGTGTTGTGCTGCGCCAGAGGAACCAAGCATAGGCCTCCTGCACGTCCACCCCGTTGCGCTTGGACAGGAATGCACGCGGGGCGGTGGGTGCCGTGCCCGCATCCAGCTCGTACACCACGAAGCCCGTAAGGCCCCGCATTCCTTCCAGGGTGGAATTGTCGGGAATGACCAAATGGTCCGCTGCGGCAACATCGTTGTCGAAATACACCGCTGGCCTTCCGTTCATGGCGCTGGCCACCGCCACGGGCCGCAATGCCGCAACCCCTTGCACGGCATGGTTGCCGTTGCCGGAACGATCAGCCCAGCGCGAAACGCCACCGCCGGTGAGCGAAACGCCGGAACCGGCATCCAGCCAGAGGAAATTGGAGGCCGTATTGCCAATGCCGCCGGGGCCGGTTTGTGCCGCTGCACCAAGCGCGGCCATCAGGATCGGGCCGATCAGGTACCCGCGTAAGTTGCTCATGCGGGGCGTTCCTACGGAAGGAAGCTGCCATGGTTCCAGCGGAATACCAAGCAACGGCGCGCAATACAGGCCTTAAAGGGAAAAAATCCCCAACCCTTTCGCTGGAACGGAAATTTGGGGGAACTTCGCGGCGCGATCGGCCGGGCACGGCCGGTGGCCACCCACCCAGGTGGCGGAATCGGTAGACGCGCTGGTCTCAAACACCAGTGAAGCAATTCATGCGGGTTCGAGTCCCGCCCTGGGTACACTCCACTTGCGGCCCTGCCGCCCTTGCGGGCACGGTGCACCGGCCGCCGCTGCGGGCACCGGAAGTAATTTCGCCCTTGCATGTCCATCGCCAAACACGCCGTGGTGCATCCCGATCCGGCCAAACAGGCCCGTTACGATAGGGCCTATATGCGTATGGCGCAGGAATGGGCCAAGCTGAGCCACTGCACCCGCAAGAAGGTGGGCGCGCTGCTGGTGAAGGAAGGCATGATCATCAGCGATGGCTACAACGGCACACCGTCCGGTTTCGCCAACGATTGCGAGGACGCTGAGGGCAAGACCCTGTGGTACGTGCTGCATGCCGAGGCCAACGCGATCATGAAGGTGGCGCGCAGCACGAACAATGCCTGCGATGCCACCCTGTACCTCACCCATTCACCCTGCAAGGATTGCAGCAAGCTGGTGTTGCAGGCGGGCATCAAGCGCTTGGTGTACCTTGATCCGTACAAGGACACCGAAGGGTTGGACCTGCTGGCAAAGGGCGGGGTGGAGATCCACAAACTCGAGCAGCAGTGAAGGAGAACGGCACCCCGCAGCGCCTGCGCGCGATCCTGATGCCGCTTGCGCTGGGCATCGCTGTTGCGGCCGGCTTTTACATGGGGGCGCGCTTGGGCGGCAACCGCGGGCTGCCCGGGGCCTTCATCGAATTGAAGCGCAACACGCCCGGGGCCAAGCTGCAGCAGGTGCTGGACCTGATCGACCGCCAGTACGTGGATACCGTGCAATCGGGCACGCTGGTGGATGAGGTGCTGCAGCAGCTCCTGCAGGACCTCGACCCGCACAGCTACT
Source organism: Cryomorphaceae bacterium (assembly GCA_044463585.1). Classification (GTDB taxonomy): domain Bacteria; phylum Bacteroidota; class Bacteroidia; order Flavobacteriales_F; family PHOS-HE28; genus PHOS-HE28. The sequence goes on along the minus strand of JBIQMI010000065.1, from coordinate 4,679 downwards.
ACATCTCCGCGGCCGACCTGCGTGCCGCCGAGGAACCGTTGGAGGGCAGCTTCACGGGCATCGGCGTTGAATTCAGCATACAGCACGACACCATCGTGGTGATGGCCACCATAGAAGGCGGACCGAGCGAGCAAATGGGTATACGTGCGGGCGACCGCCTGGTGCGGGCCGATAGCGTGGTGCTCACAGGCAGCGACCTGAACAACGACCTGGTGATGCGCACCCTGCGCGGGCCCACCGGCACCAAGGTTACCGTGGCCGTGGTGCGCGGCAACGAAAAGCCGTTCGATGTGACCCTTACGCGCGGCCCCATCCCCATCAACAGCGTGGCGGTGGCCCTGCTCGACAACGATGGCACGGGCTACATCCGCCTCAACCGCTTTGCGCGCACCACCGGCGAGGAATTCCTGAAGGCGGCCTCCACGCTGCGCGAGCAAGGCATGAAGCGCCTGGTGCTGGACCTGCGGGGGAATGGTGGCGGCTATTTGAACGCGGCGATCGCCATCTGCGAGGAACTGCTGCCCAAGGGCAGCGAGATCGTGTACACGCAAGGACGCTCATCGCCCCGGCAGGATTACATGGCCGATGGCGGCGGGCGGTTGACCACCACGCCCTTGGCCATACTGATCGATGAGGGATCCGCCTCGGCCAGCGAGATCGTGGCCGGCGCCGTGCAGGACAACGACCGCGGCCTGATCGTGGGCAGGCGCTCCTTCGGAAAAGGCCTGGTGCAGGAGCAGATCAACCTGCGCGACAACAGTGCGATCCGGCTCACCACCGCCCGCTATTACACCCCCAGCGGCCGCTCCATACAGCGGCCATACGGCAAGGGCATCGACTACAACGATGACCTGGAGCAACGCTTCGCCCATGGCGAATTGCTCAGTTTGGACAGCATCCACCTGGATTCATCGGCGGTGTACCACACCCGACAGGGCCGCAAGGTTTACGGGGGCGGGGGCATCATGCCCGACATCTTCGTGCCCGCGGACACGACCGATCATTCGAGCTACCTCACCGGACTGCTTTTTTCCGGCGCATTGAACAGCTACGCCTTCGATGTGGCCGATGGCAACCGGGCCCGCTTTGCACGCTATGGCAGCCCCGAGCGGTTCAACGCCGAATACCAGATCTCGCAAGCCCAATTGCAGGAATTGGCGGCACAGGCCGCGCGGCTGGGCCTACGGGAAAACCCGGCCGGGCTCGAGCGGTCGGCACCCGTGATCATCCTGCGGCTGAAGTCGTTGATCGCCCGCAACATTTGGGGCGAGAACGGCTATTACCGGGTGCTGCTGGACAAGGACCGGATCTATCAGCAGGCGCGCGAGGCCATGCAGCAACAGGCGCTCTGATCCTGTGGGCAGGCAAAAGAAAAGGGGCCTTTCGGCCCCTCGTTCTTTTCGTTCCGGTTCAAATTACTTCACCGATTGCTTGGCGTGCTCGGCTGCGGCCTTGGTAGCGTCCACGGCCTCTTCCATGGCGGCCTTCACGGTATCCGCAGTGGCTTCGGCGGTGCTGTCCAAGGTGGCAGCGGCATCATCGGCCACCTGCGTGGCCTCGTCCAGCTTCTCCGTGGCCGTGGTGTTGGCCGCATCCATGGTATCGGCTTGCTTTTCCTCTACGTTGCTCCCGCAGGCCACGAAAAGGGCAGCGGTGGTGGCGAGCATTGCGAACTTCCTGATCATCCTTGTTGTTTGGTTTGGTGAAAGTGGCGCAAATGTATACTGATCCATGGGCTCCATGAAAATGTGTTAACCGATGATCGGCTAATTTGCACCCCTTATCGTCAAACCCGTTAAAAACAACCTACAAATGGCATTTGAACTCCCTTCGCTCCCTTACGCCTTCAACGCCCTGGAGCCGCATATTGATGCACGCACCATGGAGATCCACCACGGCAAGCACCACCAAGGCTATGTGAACAACCTGAACAAGGCGATCGAAGGAACCCCCTTGGCTGGCAAGAACATCGAAGAGATCATGAAAAGCCTGGACATGAAGAATGCGGCGGTGCGCAACAACGGCGGCGGGCACTTCAACCACAGCCTGTTCTGGAAAGTGATGGCGCCGAACGCCGGCGGGCAGCCCAGCGGCGAATTGGCCGACGCGATAAAGAATGAATTCGGCAGCTTCGAGGCCTTCCAAGAGAAATTCGCGCAGGCAGCAGCCAGCCGCTTCGGCAGCGGATGGGGCTGGCTGTGCGTGCACAAGGGCGGAAAGGTGGAAGTATGCTCCACGCCCAACCAGGACAACCCCCTGATGCCCGAATACAGCCATTGCGGCACGCCTATCCTGGGGGTTGACGTATGGGAGCATGCCTATTACCTGCATTACCAGAACCGCCGCCCCGATTACCTGAAGGCCTGGTGGAACGTGGTGAACTGGGACGAGGTGGCCAAGCGCTACAGCGCGGCCAAGTGATCCGGGCCGGAATGTCCATTGTACAGCGGGCGGCCATGTGCCGCCCGCCTAATTTTGGTGCCCCACATGTGGCGCAAAGCATTTGTTGGCCTTGTACTCGGCGCTAGCCTCGCGGCACCGTTTCCGGCGCGCGCCGCAGGGCCCTTTGTGCCACGCACCGTGGACCTGCCGGAGGAACAGGATTCCGAACCCCACAATGAGCCGCAGCGCCTAGTGGCCGCGGTGCTTACCGTGGCCTTGGGCCCGTTCGGTGCACACCGGTTGTACCTGGGCACCGGCACCAAGGTGCCCATTGTTTACGGGCTCACTTTCGGCGGCTTCGGCATATTGCCGTTGATCGACCTGGGGCACATCCTTTTCACCAAGGACCTAACCCCTTACCAGCACAACGGCAAAGTGCTCATGTGGGCACCCACGGCCGGGGAGACCACTACTCCACCGTAACGCTCTTGGCCAAGTTGCGCGGTTGGTCCACGTTGCAGCCGCGCATCACGGCCACGTGGTAGCTCAGCAATTGCAACGGCACCACGGCCAGCAACGGAACCAGCGCATCGGAGGAGGCCGGGATCTCGATCGCGTGGTCCGCGATCTCCTTCACCACGGTATCGCCCTCGGTAACAATGGCGATCACCTTGCCCTTGCGCGCCTTCACCTCCTGGATGTTGCTCACCACCTTTTCATAGCTCGCCCCTTGCGTGGCGATCACGAAAACAGGCATCTCCTCATCGATCAGTGCGATGGGGCCGTGCTTCATCTCGGCTGCCGGGTAGCCCTCGGCATGTATGTAGCTGATCTCCTTCAGCTTCAGCGCGCCCTCCAAGGCCACCGGGAAGGAATAGCCGCGGCCCAAGTACAGTGCGTTGCGCGCATCCTTGTAGATCTCGGAGATGTACTTCACCTGGGCCTCGGTCTTCAGCACTTTTTCCACCTTGGCGGGTATGCCGTCCAGTTCGTGCAGCAACTGTTGGAAACGCGCTGCCGGTATGGTGCCCTTGCGCTGGCCCAGCATGAGCGCCAGCAGGGTAAGCAGGGTGACCTGGGCCGTGAAGGCCTTGGTGCTGGCCACCCCGATCTCGGGCCCGGCGTGCGTGTACGATCCCGCGTGGGTAACACGTGCGATGCTGCTGCCCACCACGTTGCAGATGCCGATGATGGTGGCCCCCCTGCCCTTGGCCAGTTCAATGGCAGCCAAGGTATCAGCCGTTTCACCGCTTTGGCTGATCGCGATCACGATGTCCTCCTCGGTGATCACCGGATTGCGGTAGCGGAATTCGCTGGCGTATTCCACCTCCACGGGTATACGGGCAAATTCCTCCAGCAGGTACTCGCCCACCAGCCCGGCGTGCCAGCTGGTGCCACAGGCCACGATCAAGATCCGCTTGGCATTCACCAGCCGTTGCTCGTAATCTTTGATCCCGCCCAGCACAATGTTGCCCTGCACCAAGTTCAGCCTGCCCCGCATGGAATCGCGGATGCTGCGCGGCTGCTCATTGATCTCCTTGAGCATGAAGTGCTCGTAGCCGCCCTTTTCCAGGGCCTCAAGCTGGATCTCCAGGGCCTGTATGGACGGGTGCTTCTCTTGGTTCTTGATGTTGCGGATGCGCAGTCCTTCCTTTTGATCGAGGATCGCGATCTCGCCATCCTCCATGTACACCACGTTGCGCGTGTGCTCCACAATGGGCGTGGCGTCGCTGGCCAGGTAATGCTCGCCATCCTCGCCGATGCCGATCACCAGCGGGCTGCTCTTGCGGGCGGCCACCAGCATGCCGGGCGACTTGCTGTCGGCTACCACAATGGCATACGCGCCCACCACGTTCTCCAGGGCCAGCCGCACCGATTCCGCCAGGTCCGTGCCTTCGGACCGCTGGATATCGTCGATCAGGTGTACCAGCACCTCGGTATCGGTCTCGCTTTTGAACTTGTAGCCACGGCTCATCAGTTCCTCCTTCAGTGTGGCGTAGTTCTCGATGATGCCGTTGTGGATCAGCGCCAATTCACCATTGGAGGAAACGTGCGGATGTGCATTGATGTCGTTGGGCTCGCCGTGTGTGGCCCAGCGGGTATGGCCCATGCCCACATGGCCCAGCATGGGTTGGCCGTTCACATGCGCCTCAAGGTCGCCCACGCGCCCCTTGCATTTGCGCACCGTAAGGCCCTGCGGCCCCAGCACGGCCACGCCGGCACTGTCATATCCCCGGTATTCCAAGCGTTTGAGGCCATTGATGAGAATGGGGTAGGCTTCCTTATTCCCCACGTAG
>JBIQMI010000064.1:0-13714 GCA_044463585.1 Cryomorphaceae bacterium | reverse complement strand
CGATCACGCTGAACATGCCGAAGATGATGAAGCTGACGAAGGCGCCGCGCCAACGCAGCGCCAACAGGGCCAATCGCCGGGCTGCCAACACGCTCTCGCCATAGCGCCTGGTCTCAAAACCTTCATTGCTGAAGGCCTTCACGCTTTGGATGCCCTGCAGCGTCTCGTCAACGATCACATTGCTTTCTGCAATGCGGTCCTGCACCTGTTTGCTCAGCTTGCGGATGAACCGCCCGAAGAAAACGGCCACCAGCATCACCACGGGCAGGGTGGCCAGCATGGTGAACATCAGCTCGCTGCTGAGGTAGGTGAGCGCGGCGATGCACACGGTGATCACCACGAATTGCCGCAGGAATTCGGCAAGCACGGTGGTGAAGGTGTCCTGCAGCAAGGCCACATCGGCGCTGATGCGGCTGTTGAGCTCGCCCACCCGTTGCTGCGAGAAGAAGGTCATGGGCAACTTCAGCAGGTGCGCATAGGTGTCGCGGCGCAGGTTGGTGAGGGCGTTTTCGGTCACCAGGCCGAAGGTCCAAATGCGCCAAAACCCGAAGAAGGCTTGGGCGGCGAAGATCATCACGAGCATCTTCAGGATGGAATGCACATTGCCCATGTCATACAACGGGGCCTGCCAGAATGCGGTGGATGCCTTGGCATCGATCAATTTGCCGATCAGCCAAGGAAATGCGGCGCTGAGCAGGCTGGTAACAAGCAGGCAGGCCATGCCCATGGCGAAGAGCGCCCGCTGGCCGCGCATATAACGGAATACACGGAGGAATTTGCGCAAGGCCGCCCTGGAAAGCTTGGCGGGACGCGCATCGGGCGCTGTTTTACGCTTGCTGCTCATGATCTGCTGTTTGTTGGGGACACGTGGGCCCGGTGCAATGTGCCAGGTCCGCACCATTGCCCAGTTGGCCGTCGGCTCCCATGGCTATTGCAGGCAGAAGTGATCTTCCGCCGAAATTCCCACTGTGTCGCAATAGAAGATCACCTCGGGGTCCCAATACATGTAAAAGCGATCGCCGGTGACCGGCTGCACCGCGCTGGTGAAGCAATGGGCTTGAAGGTCCGTGATGGAGTACACCACCGCGCTGCCTTGCAGCTGTTGGCCCGAGGAGGTGGTGGCATCCACGGAAACGGTAAGCGGCAGGGGCGGTTGTGCGGAAGTTGGACCCGGGGGAACGTACTGGGCCAGGGCCTGTAGATCGCCGCTGAACAGAAGGTGATCGCCCGCATCGTGTATTTGCACGTCCACATGCGTGATGTTGCGTGTGCCGGGCACGATGACATCGTTGATCCCGTCCGCATTTGGCGTTACCACATTGGGCAGTGCCAAGCATGCTGAATCAATGGTCAATTGCAGGAAAGGGTGCAAGCTTGCAGGCCCATCCGGGTGTGGGGCGGTTGGTGGGGCAGGATCCTTTTTGCATGCTGGCAGGACCAGTAGGCCGGCCCAGACAGTAAGAATGATGGTGCGTCCGCCCATGGAATGCTTCAGGCGTGCAAGGCCACCATTTTGTCGGCGATGTGGTCGAACAGGTTTTTCAGGGGCTTTTCCACCAACATGCGCAGGAACGCATTGATCTCCCCCTGAAAATGCTGGTAGGCCTCGGTGCCGGTTTCCATTTCCTTCAAGTGCACATCCAGGGTAAACGGGAAGGGGGAACGTTCGGTGCTTTTCATCTGCACCAGTGAGTTGGGCGTGCCGCCAACGAGTTCCAGGCCGATGGTGGCCGCACCCTGCACTTTGAATGAACACGAGCGCCCATCGCTCTGCCAATCGCTGATCCGGTCTTGCGGCAGCAATTGCTGGAAATTGTTCATGTCCTGCAGGAAGGTGTACAACTCCCCGGAAGGGCGGTCGATCACCACCTTTTTGCTCTCAATGGTCGTCATGTTCAGCCTTTGGATTTATCGGCCGCCATTCGCGTGGCATTTTTCCCGTGGGCCGTGGCGCCATCGGGCCAATGTGAGGGGTCTTCGCGCCAACGGTCCAGCGATTCGAGGTCCTTTTCCGTGATGTATCCTTCGGCAATGGCCTGCTTCAGCAGGATGTTGTAGTCGGTGAGGGCGTGAAGCCGCACCTTCGCCTTGGTAAAGGCATCGGCAGCCTCCTTCAGCCGGTAGGTGAAAATGCTCACCATGCCCTTTACCTCGCACTCTTCCGCGCGCAGTGCCGCCACCGCCTGAAGGCTGCTCTTGCCGGTGCTCACCAGGTCTTCCACCACCACCACGCTGCGCCCTTGCGACAGGTCGCCTTCCACCATGTTGTTCAGCCCATGGCCCTTGGCCGCGCTGCGCACATAAATGAAAGGCAGGCCCATTTCCTGGGCCACCAGCGCACCGTGGGCTATGCCACCCGTGGCCACGCCCGCGATCATGTCGGGCTTCCCGAACTTGTCGCGGATGGCTTCCACGAATTGCTGGCGGATGTAGGTCCGCATTACGGGATGCCCCAAGGTTTTGCGGTTGTCGCAATAGATCGGGCTCTTCCAGCCGCTGGCCCAGGTGAACGGTTTGTTCGGTTCCAGGCGCACGGCTTTTATACGTAACAGGAATTCGGCGATCTTCAGCGCCGGATCAAGATGCGGGTCCATGGCACAAAATTACGAAGTCCATATCGACGGAAAGATCGTGGCGATCGGTGAACGGCCGCCAATGAAGGCCCATCGCCACAACTGGCTGGCCATGTGCGCCGATACGCCACAGGAGGTTGAACAGGCCATGGCCACCCTGGCCATGGAACCGGGCCTGGCCGGGCTGTACCTGCACGGTGATGATGTGGGGCTGCTGTGGCAGTGGTTCACGCGCGGTTTCCATTTGGTGCAGGCCGCGGGTGGCGCCATTGGCGATGGGCACGGCCGCTTGTTGGCGATCCATCGGCTTGGGCGCTGGGACCTGCCCAAGGGCAAGGTGGAGCGGGGTGAAACGGTGGAGGCCGCTGCGTTGCGCGAGGTGCGCGAGGAGTGCGGGCTGCAGCAGGTGGAGATGGTGGCGCCGCTGTGCGAAACATGGCACACCTACCACCGCGATGGGCTTGCCCAATTGAAGTGCACGCACTGGTTCCTGATGAAGGCCGATCCCGCGCAGCGGCTGCTCCCACAGGCCGAGGAGGATATTGACGCGGTGAAATGGCTGGATGCCGCAGGCCGGGATGCCATGCGGATCGGGACATATCCTTCGCTGCAACCGGTGATCAGCGCTTGGGAGGCGGCGCACCGCGGCGATTAGGCCGCTCTTTTCGCGCACGCTCGGTGCTGATGCGGTGCAATTCCGCAGTGAGGCCCTGGCTGGGCAAGGGGGCGGGTGCGGCCGTAAGCGTTTTGTCCTCCAGCAAAAACACCGTGGGTGCCGTGCTGATCCGCCACATATCAAGCAGTTCTTGCTGGTCGTGGGGCAGCAGCCAAATGCCATGGGTCCGGCGCGGTTTCCTCCATTTCGCCAACTCGGCCGTGTCCTGGTCAAGCACCACGTGCACAAAGCGGATGCTGTTCCCATATTCCTGCGCCAGCGGCCCCAACGCGGCCAACTCCTGGTCGCTGTAGGCATTGCCCACCTTGGTGACCACCAGGCATGTCGGCCCCTGCAACATGCTGTCCAGCGCAACGGGAGTGGCGGTCGCGGACAACAGGTCCACCATGGGCAGTTCAGTTCCCCGGCTCATGGCCGTAAGGTCCCAGAGCATATTGGCCGCTATTTGGCGGTGTTGCACGTAGGCGGAATGGTGGCGTATATCGCTCAGCACGCCGAGCACACCATTGCGGTCGAAGAGTGCGTTGGCCTGGTTCCGGTATAGTTCGTTGAGCAGCACCAGCTCGTTCAATCTGTCGTCACGCAGGAAATCATGCTCGGCCAACAGGGCTTTCAGGCTGTCGGTGCGCGAAGCGCGCAAGTATTCCTGGAATTGCTGCGTTTGGTTGCGGAAGGGGAAGCGAAGCAAGTGATCGGTGAAGAAGGAGTTGATGAATCGCACGTATTCCGGCACGTCGTACAGCACAGGCTTGGCCAACAGGAAGCGATTGAACAAGTTGCGGTCGGTGATGTTCGGCCCTTGGTACAGCCCGGCGATGCCGTATTCCAGATTTTGGATGAACCACGGGTCGTTCACCCCGGCGTAGAAGTTGCGCAGTTTTTGGGCGAAACTATCGGTGCGGGCCAGGTCCCAGCCGGGATATACACGCAAGGCCATTTTGGCCTGGCCGGTATCGCGCTCCAAGGGTTGTGAGCCTGCCCGGGCCTTCGCCACCGCGGACATGCCTGCGTCGCCGTCGGTGGCCAGGTTCTCGGCCAGGAAAGCGTCGAGCCTTTCATTCAGGTCGCTCATCAGGGCGTTCACGTCAAGCGCATCCAGCTCCTGGAAATAAGGGGCCACCCTTGCTGTGCCCGCGATCGGCCGCGCCGTGCCGGGTGCGGGTTTTTCCATTCGGAAATGGTAGTGGCCTTCGCGCAGCCACAGTTCCGCGCCCAGCCCATTGATGCGCACCAGCGCTTTTTGCGTGCCCTGCACCCCGGTGGTGAAATGCAGCGTACCGCTGCTGTCGGCAACGGCGGTGGCCAACGGTTGCAGCCGGCGGGTGAACAGGTCGCTGTACCGGTACAGGGTGGCGGGCGTGTTGGGCCGTTCGGCCGTTTCAACCACGATGGTCACGGGCCCGGCCAGCGCTGGGGCCGTTAGGGCCAGGAGAATACCGGTGATCAAAGGTTTCATCAGGGGCGCACCGCAGCAGGTACGAACGCCGAAACGTCGGCCTTATTGGCCAACAGCTCGCGCACAATGGTGCTGCTGATGTGCGCGTGCTCCGATAGTGCCGGCAAGAAAATGGTTTCCACCCCGCGCAAGGCATGGTTCATCAGGGCAATGCTGCGCTCCACACCATGGTCGGTGCTGTTGCGCAGCCCGCGCACGATGTAGCGCGCGCCCATGCGCTGGCACAGATCGGCGGTAAGGCCCTCGAAGGAGATCACTTCCACCTTCGGGTGCTCCTGGAAGGTTTCCTTCAGCCAGCCCAGCCGTTTTTCTGTGCTGAACATGTAGCGCTTCGCATGGTTTTCGCCCATGGCCACCACCACCTTGTGGAATAACGGCAAGGCACGCAGAACGATGCTCATATGACCGATCGTTACCGGGTCGAACGACCCGGGGAACACGGCTATGTTATCCGCTGGGATCGGGTTGGTTGTGCTCATGGCTGTTCTGGTTTGGGCTTGAAGAAGCTGAAATGGATATTGCTGTATTCGCGGCGCACATCAAACCAGGGGTCGTTGGACAGGTCGAGCCGCTTGTAATGTTCAACGATCAGCAGGCCGTCCGGTGCAAGCAGGTTGGCGGCCCTGATCAGGCCGGGCAATTTGGTCGTTTCCTCCATGTGGAAGGGCGGGTCGGCGAAGATCAGGTCGTAGCTGCCGCGGTGGCTGGAGAGGTATTGGAACACATCGGCCCGCACCAGGTGCAGGTTGTTGATGCCGAGCTGTTCCGCGGTGCGCTGCAGGTGTGCGTGCAAGGTGCGGTCCTGTTCCACGGCCACCACTTCCTCTGCGCCACGGCTTACAAACTCCAGTGCAATGCCACCGGCCCCCGCGAACAGGTCAAGGGCACGGATCCCCTCCAGCGCCACCGAATGCTGCAGGATGTTGAAGAGCGCCTCCTTGGCGAAATCGGTGGTGGGCCGCGCTGTGATCGACTTGGGCGGATTGATCCGCTTTCCCTTGAAACGGCCAGCTATGATGCGCATGGGAACTGCTCTATCAGCCCGCTCCAATGGTGGGCCTCGGGTATTTTAAGGTAACCGGCGGCCGTGCCCTCTGGATCGGTGGAAGGCTCCGGGCCGCGGGTGAAGTAGTTGGAGAACAGAAGTTCATCGGTGGCCAGCAGGTGCGTTCCGCCCATGTACAGGCATACCTGCGAGGGCACCAGCTGGCATTGTTCCACCGCGAAAAGCGTGTAATAGAGCAGGTCCTCGGGCGTGCTCGCGAAAAAGCTGTTCGACAGCAGCAGGCGGTTTTCGGCCGCCAGCACCACGTCCAACCGGTTCTCGGTACGGTGCAGCACGGCCACGGTGTCGTTGGCGGCGCGGTGCATGGCCATGTGGATCAGCGTGCCATGCAGCGGCAACGAGCGCGCCGCCGGATAGCGGCCCAACAATTGCCGTTCGGCCTGTTCATCATGCAGGTAGAGGCAATGGGCGTCTGGCTGGGCAAGCGGTTCATCGCGCAGCAGGCCGGTGGGCACCTTGCCATGCACCAGTTTCAGGTGCAGCATCTCCTGGCCGGGTTCCAGCACGCCGCTGGGCACCAAGGTGCTGGTTTCGGGCATGGCGGTGAAGGAGGCATTGGCGGGCAGGGCCGGTAACTTATCGGGGTGCGGCAAATGGTCATGGGGATGCGCCGCCAGGGCCACGACCCGCCCGGTGTCTTTTTCGTGCACGCACCAAGCCTGCAGGCCGGGTGCCAGCCAAACACTCAGGTGCCAGGCATTTTCCTTGCCAGGCCTGTAGGTGGGGTGGAAGAGTTCAGCGGTCATGCCTGCGTAGGGGCTGCTCGGCAGCCCGATCACAAAGGAACTAACTGCGCGCGGAACCGGGCGGCGTGGCCGAACTTCGTGGCCCATGAACGGTTTGTCCGAGCGCCTGCTGCAACACTTGGGCCATGTGCCCACGCCGGGCCAACACAAGGCCATTGATGCCCTGGAGCGGTTGATCGCCACCCCCAAGCAGCAAGCTACCCTGGTGCTTAAGGGCTATGCGGGCACGGGCAAAACAACATTGGTGGGTGCGTTGGTGAAGGTGCTCGCGGCGCAGCGGCGGCCCGTGGTGCTCATGGCGCCAACGGGCCGGGCGGCCAAGGTACTGGCGGCCTATGCGGGGGCATCGGCCAGCACCATACACCGCCGCATCTATCGAACGCCTGCTGATGCCGATGCCGGGGTGGCACTGGCGCCGAACAAGGAGCGCGATGCGCTTTTCGTGGTGGATGAGGCCAGCATGATCGGCAGGGGAGGGGATGGCCGCTTCGACCGCGACCTCTTGGCCGATCTGTTCTCCTTTGTGTTCTCCGGCGAAGGCAATAAACTTCTGCTGATCGGCGATCCGGCGCAGTTGCCGCCCGTGGGCAGTGCGCACAGTCCTGCGTTGGAGGTGAAGGATCTTGCGGAATACGGCCTGCTGGCCGGTACCGTCGAACTTACCGATGTGGTGCGGCAGGCGAGCGCCTCGGGTATTTTGGAGAATGCCACCGGCCTGCGCGCCACGTTGCTCGCCACCCCGGCCAACAACGGTGAGCTGGATGCCGCGGACCAGGTTTTGCCACAGTTCATTACCGGTTTTCCCGATGTGGTGCGCGTGGAGGGGCATGACCTGCAGGATGCGTTGGAAGAGGCCTATGCACGCCACGGCGACGATGAGGTGTGCCTGATCTGCCGCAGTAATAAGCGCGCCTACCAGTACAGCCAGCAAGTGCGGGCGCGCATCCACGGTTTTGAGGAGGAGATGGAGGCCAACGACCGCTTGATGGTGGTGAAGAACAATTATTTCTGGGCGGCCCAAGGGGCGGGCGGGCCGGGCACTTTTGGGCTGATCGCCAACGGCGAACAGGTGAACGTGCTGCGCGTGCTGGGCACTGAACAGCGCTACGGGCTACGGTTCGCCGACCTCCGCATAGCCTGGTGGGATGGGCGCGACCAACGGGATTTGGAGGTGAAGGTGATCTTGGATGTGCTCGCCTCGGAAGGGCCAGCGTTGCCAGGCGTCCAAATGCGGCAACTTGCCCAGGATGTATTGGCCGGCATCAACGCACCCACCAAGTCCGAGCGCTTCCGATTGTTCAGGCAGGACCCCTATGTGAATGCATTGCAGGTGAAGTACGCCTACGCCGTTACCTGCCATAAGGCCCAGGGCGGCCAATGGAGCAGCGTGTTCGTGGACCAGGGCTATGTGACAGCCCAAATGATCGACCGGGAGTATGTGCGTTGGCTGTACACCGCGGTAACACGCGCGTCGGAGAAGCTTTATCTCCTCAACTTCCACCCACGCTTTTTCAACGAAGCGGAATAGGGGGCACGGCGAATAGTTTCCAGTTGGCCATGGGTGCAGCCGTGGCCAGGCTCACAACATGGTCCTCGCCAACGGCAAAGGTGGTTACATGGTAGGCCGGCCCCGCCAGTTTCACGAATTCGGGATGTTGGATGGTCAATTCGTTCCGCCGGGCATGGACCTCCAGGCTATGCAGGTCGTCCATCAATCCTACCCCGCATGCTTTCAGCACGGCCTCTTTACGCGTCCACAGCTCAAGGAAGCGTTTTTTGCCGTTGGCGGCATGGCTGATCTGTTCCACCTCGGCAGGGGTGAAATAATGGTGTGCCACCCGCTCATGGTCAGTGCGCCGGTTCATGGTCTCAACGTCTGCACCCAATTCAGTTCGCGCCAGCGCCAGCAACACGGCATCCTTGGTATCGCTGAGATTGAAGTGAACAGGGTGCCCTGCCAGGTATGGTTTGCCGAACGGCCCCCGCAATAGCTTCAAGCTGCCGCCGGGGCGGCCCAGCATGTGGCCAAGCACCTCGCGCAGCAGGCCGTGGCCGATCACGAACCGCTCCCTGTCCTGCCCGAAATGAAAACGTGCGGCCCTGGCTTGTTCCTCCACATCGAGCAAGGCCATGAAATGTTCCATGCTGCCTTGCAGTTCCTGCAGTTTGGCGAACAAGGCCACACCCTCCCCGGGTGGTGGAAGGGCTTGTGTTCCGGCCGGGGTGGTGTGGAACGGACCCTCGCAATGGATCACAAGGGGGCGCGGACCGGGCATGGTCAAACCGCTTCCACAATGTGCTTGCTCACAGCCCGGTCAATGCTCACCGATAGTTGCTGCACCAAGCGTTCCACCTCGCCATCCTTGATCAGGCTGTAATGGTCCCCCGGCAGCACATGCACATCAATGGGGCCGCTCACCAATGTGCTCCAGCCCATGTCGTCCGTACCCGGCGATCGTGCCGCCTTGAACACGGTAACGGGTCCTTGGTACGGCCGCGGTTTGTAGGCGAGGATCGCGTGGTGGTAGTTGTCGATGATATGGAAGTGGCGCAAGCGTGGTGAACGGATCTTTCCCTTGGCCAACTGGCGCTTCACCATTTGGCGCATGATCACGCGCTTCAACGGCTCGTATATCTTTTCCGCATCGCGGGAATATCGGGTGAATTCCCCCGGGGCATGCATATCGAACATGGCCAGCAATGGCACCTCATGGCCCATGGAGGTAAGCTGCACCGCCATTTCGTAGGCAATGATGCCACCAAAGGAGTAGCCGCCGAGCAGGTACGGTCCCCCAGGTTGCACCAATTGCATTTCGCTGATGTAATGTGCGGCGATCTCCTCCACCGTACGGTGCTTGAACGCTGAACCGTCCTCACCTTGGTGGAAGAAGCCGTAGTAGGGCTGGTCCTTGCCCAAATGGCGCATGATGTGGTGGTTCGCCTCGTCGCCGTGCACGCAGAAAAACGGGATCTGGCCACCTTCGGGCTGAAGCGCTGCAAGGTTCGCCAGGTTCACCGGCGCAGGGCCGCTTTCCAGCAACTTGGCGAACGATGCGATGGTGGGCGCCTGGAACAACGAGTTCAATGGAAGCTGTACGCCAAAGTCGGCCTCGATGTGCGCCAGCAGCTGGATGCCGACCATGGAATGGCCACCGAGGTCGAAGAAGTTATCGTGTATGCCAATGTTTGGCACTTCAAGCAATTCGCTCCAATGTTTCGCAAGTTGCTGTTCGGTGCGTGTGCGCGGTTCTACATGGCTGGCCGTGGTGGTTTGGCTGCGGTGCCGCGGTGCCGGAAGCGCATGTTTGTCCACCTTGCCGTTGGCGTTCAAGGGCAGCTCATCCAACACCACCAGGGCCGTTGGCACCATGTAGGAGGGCATGTTGCGCTTGAGGTGTTCGCGCACGAGGCCGATGAATGTTTCCTGCTGGGCGGCATCGTAGCCTGCCGACCCGTTCACCACAGGGACCAGGTAGGCCACAAGCTGCTTTTCTCCCGGCATGTCGTTGCGCGCCATTACCACGCAGTCCTTCACGGCCGGCAAGGCGGCAATGGCATTTTCGATCTCGCCTAACTCCACGCGGAAGCCCCGGATCTTTACTTGTCCGTCCGACCGGCCGAGGAAGTCGATGGTGCCATCGGGCAGCCAGCAGGCAAGGTCGCCGGTGCGGTAAAGCTTGGCTCCTGGCTTATCGCTGAAGGGATCGTCCACAAATAGCTCCGCCGTAAGCTCTGGACGCCTCCAGTAGCCCAGTGCCACACCGTCGCCGCCGGTATACAACTCGCCGGTTTCTCCGATACCAACAGGCCGCATCCGCTCATCTAGCAGGTGCACGGTGCTGTTGTGCACCGGCCGGCCGATCGGCACACGGGCATTCCAGCCCTCCTCGCTGTTGATCACATGGCAGCAGGTGAACGTGGTGTTTTCAGTGGGGCCGTAGCCGTTGATCAGCACGCCTGGCCCCAGCACCCGCAAGGCGCGCTTCACGTGGGCCACGCTCAGTACATCGCCCCCGGTCAAGATGTGGTCCAGGCCCTTCAGGTCGTCCAAGTGTTCGTCCACCAACAGGTTGAAGAGCCCCGCGGTGAACCACACCGTGGTGACCTTGTGCCATTGGATGGTGCCCACGATCTCCTTCAGCGTGGGTTTCTGCTGTGGTAGCAGCACCAGTTTGGCACCATTGAGCAGTGCGCCCCACAACTCCAGGGTGGAAGCGTCGAAAGAGATGTTGGAGAGTTGCAGGAAAGTAAGATCCGGCCCGAAAGGCAGGTAGTTTTGTTCCTTCACCAAGCGCACAATGGCCCTGTGCGGTACCACTACGCCCTTGGGCGTGCCCGTTGAGCCGGAGGTGTACATGATGTAGGCCGGTGCCTCGGCCTTGCCCAATGCCGGTACGCCACCTTGCGCAGCGCCGCGGATTTCCTCGGCAACCAGTGTGTGCACATCCTTCGTGGGCAGCATGTCCATGAGCGACCGCTGTGTCAACAGCACTTCCACGGCCGTATCGGCGAACATGTACGCGAGCCGCTCTTGGGGATAGCTGGGGTCGAAAGGCACGAAGGCGCCGCCGCAGTGCATGATGGCCAGCATGCCCGCTACCATGTCGGGGCTGCGGTCCATGCACAAGCCCACCGGATTCCCTGGCCTAACACCGGCGGCCTGCAGGGCTTGGGCGATGGCATGCACGCGTTGCCGCAGTTGCTTGTAGGTCCAGTCGCCTTCGGGGGCAACCAGCGCAACGCGGTCCGCATGTTGTTGCGCCACCTCCTCGAACAGGGCATCCACGCTTTTGGTGCGGGGTATCGCCGTGGCCAGGCCGTGCCATTGCGGCGGCACCGGCAGCTTTTTCGATGGCAACTCGGCGGTGCTTGCCAGATTGCGTACAGGGCTGCCGCTATCCGCAATGATCCGTGCGATCAAACTGCTGAACTCCTCCATCCAGCCGTGCACGGTGGGTGCGTCGAAAAGGTCGGTGTTATAGCTCCATTCCAGTGTGAGCTGGTCCCCCTGTCCAGTGGCATTCAGGAAAAGCTCGAAGTTCTCGAAATGCCTGGGATTGCTCACGAAGCGATGGGCCAGGCCGTCGAAGGCCACGCCATCGTCCATGTTCATGTCGATGTTGAACACCACGGGCACCAACGGGATCCGGCCGGGCTCGCGGGGTACGCGCAGCTTTTGAACCAAGGTGCCGAAGGTGTACTTCTGGTGGTCGAAGGCATCCAGCACTTGGCCGCGCCTTTCCTTCAAGTATTCGTTGAAGGGTTGGTCGCCATCGATGTGGCTGCGCAAAGCGAGCAGGTTCACGCAATGGCCCACCAAGTGCTTCATGTCCATATCGCTCTGGCCGGCCGCGGGCAGACCTGTAACGATGTCGCTTGCGCCAGTGAGCCGGTGAAGCAGCACTTCGAAGGCGGAGAGCAATGTGGTGACGAAACTGGCACCGTTCCGCGTGGCAACATTGCGCAGCCCGCGCACGAGCTCGGGGTCGAGCCCAAGGTCCAGTCGGTTGCCCCGGTACGTTTTCTGCTCGGGCCGCCTGCGGTCCGTGGGCAGGTCCATGCGTGGCGTGGCACCCTTGAACAAGTCCAGCCAGTATTGCTCGATGTCCTGGTATGCGCTGCTCTTCTCCAGGTCTATCGTGGCCAGCACATACTTGCTGAAGGGTTCGGCCGCGGGCAGTTGGGGCACGGTCTTTTTTACATGCGCATTGTAGAGCGCACTGGTTTCGGCCATCAATATGCCCAAGCTCCAGCCGTCCACCACCACGTGATGTCCGCTCAGGCGGAGGATGTGCTCCTCCGGTGCGGTCTTGGTCAACATGACCCTGAATAGTGGACCACGGACCAGGTCGAACGGTTCGTTCATGTCCGCCTCGGCCAATGCCTGCAGTTCTTTGTTACGTTCAGCTGGAGTGAGCGCTGAAAGGTCCTTGAACGGGATGTCCAAGGGCTGTTCCGCGAACACGATCATGCGCATGCCATTGCTGCTGATCACACTGCGGAGGCTTTCGTGCCTGTCCACCAGGTCGCGCACGGCCTGCTTCAATGCTGGACGGTCAAGTTTTCCCGTCAGCACCAGCGATACACTCTCCACATAGGCCCGGTTGGCGTCGGCACCCATTGCCGATGCGGCGTACACTTCGCGCTGTGCGGCCGTGGTGGGCACCGTGCGCACAATGGCAGGCCCATCGAAAGGGTCATGCTCCACCGGCACTTGCCTGGTTTCGGGTATGAAGCTTTCCATCACGTTCCTGCGGCTCGACAAGATCAATTCCTTCAACATCAACCTTCTTCTGTTACCATCATGAGATATTTCCCCGGCCTTTCATGGTCAGGCACGAACCACGCCGGGTCGCCCTCCGCGGTCCGCCCTAAACGGGCACCCTCCACGGGAGGTTCCACGGCTTCCTCCACGCGCTCCCAAGGTTTGCGCGCATGTCCGTTCAAGGTGCTGTTCACCACTTCGATCGGGTAGGTACGTTCAGGCATGAAGCCGCTTTCGCGCAGCTCCTGGCAGGTCTTTTTCAACGCATCCAGTATGAAGGCCACGTCGGCTGCGGTATGCGATGTGGTGAGGAAATGCGGGAAATCCAGCACGTGCACACCGTGGTAGCGCATCAGCATGAAGAACAGTTCGGTGTAGTTCACGCTCTCGTCGTACTTGGTCTTGAACGCGCTGCCAAAGGTGACCCACCTGAAAGGCAGCCGGTATTCATCGAACAGTTCATTGGCGCGCACCACCATCTCGGCGGTCATGTCGTTCAGCCTGCGCTGCAGGGCCGGCCCTTGCTCTTTCATGTGCACCAATGAGGCCTTGGCGGCGGCCATGGTCAGCGGGTGGCGCACGAATGTGCCGGCGAAGTAGGTCACACCCGCTTCCGGAATGCTCTCATCGCCGAATTGCCAATGTCCGCCGTCCAGTGCGTCCATCCATGGGCGGCTGCCGATCATGGCGCCGATGGGCATTCCGCCGCCGATCACCTTGCCGTAAGTGGCTATATCGGCCTTGATGCCGAATAGCCCCTGTGCGCCGTTCTGGTGCATGCGGAAACCGGTGATCACCTCATCGAAGATGAGCGCGGTCCCATGTTGCTTGGTGATCGCACGTACCTCGCGCAGGAAATCAACGGGGCGGAACTCCATCCGTCGGCTCTGCACCGGTTCCACCAGCACGGCCGCGGCCTCGTGGCATCGTTC
>JBIQMI010000063.1:0-13948 GCA_044463585.1 Cryomorphaceae bacterium | reverse complement strand
GCCGGGGCGCAAGCCCCGAATTGCGCAGCGCGGTGGCCGGTGCAAACAACGTGAAGCTGCGCGAGAACATCCCAACGGCGGAGATCACCGCATTGGTGCAGGGCGCCCAGGTGAACGTGCTGCCCACCTTCCAGGCCACGGGCATCAAGCTGAAACTGCTGCTGTGCCTGTTCCGCGGCAGGCATGTGGTGTGCAACACACCCATGGTGCAGGACACCGGCCTCGAGGCCCTGTGCCGCGTGCACGACGATACCGGGACCATGCGGCTGAGCATACAGGCCTGCATGGGCCAGCCCGTGGGCGGCGCTGCACTGGAGCAGCGCGTGGCCGTGCTGGAGGAGCGCTTCTGCAACACCGCGAATGCAAGGAAGATCATGGCGTTGCTGCGAGAAGGGAGCCGGGCGGAAATGAACGGCGGCGAATAGAGGATAGGCGACAAGTATTGCGTCCATGCGGGAACACCAAATTGGCCGCTCGCAGGATCTCGCTTAACCCGGAAGGGTATATATTAGGCATTCAGGATCACCTGCGATGAAAATGCTGAAATTCATGACCCACCGCGTTTTTCATGGCAGGGGTGCTCATGCTTGGTGGGTCATGTTGGCCGGTTTGATTCCCGCTAATGCCGCTGCCCAGGTTATTGAACTTGGGACGGATTGCCAATGCGATATCAGCGTCCTGGCCTACTCCTGGGCTGATCCCAACAATCCGGATCCTTGGACATTATCTGCCAGCTCTTGGTATTATGGGAGTTTGGGCAGCACAGATGAGCTCTTGAAGATTACGTTCATGATCAGTGCCGATCCGTGGATGTTTCTTTTGTGGGACAATAACGTACCCCCCGAATTACCATTCAGTCAAACCTATGGTCCAGTGGAGTGTGACGGGGGATTGACCTGCATCAACCTACAGGGCGGAAGGGCATATGTGGGTGCTGATCCGCCATACGAGTATCAATTCAAGGTGACCTGCGGTCCGCCGCTTCAGGTCGGGATAGGACAATTCATTTGCCCATGAGCCATCTGGAAAGACGTGCCCGTGTCAGGCTCCTCAGGGCCGTGCTCGTGACTTTATTCACGGGCGCACTGTTCACCCTTCAAGCGCAGAAACGCAACTTCAATTGGGTGTTCGCTAGTGGGGTTTGGCTGCAGTTTGCCAATGATACGATGCTGTCCGTGCCCGTGGCGGACACGGTCTCGCTGCGCAATGCCTCCATCAGTGACACGGCCGGGCAGTTCCGCTTGTTGGCCGATGACTTCGGGATCCGCAATGCACTGTTCCAAACGGTGCAAGGTGGCGGGGCTGCTGAATTGGGTTGGAACGTGCCGGCGGCGAACTACCTGATCCTCCCGATCCCTGGGCCTGGCGAGCGGTATGCGGTTTTCATCATTGAAGAGCCGCCCAATGCAAGAGCGGGGTGGGTGGAAGTCGACCTTTCCGGTGGAGGTGCCGGGGTTGTAGTGGGCAACACCACATGGTTCATGCAGCATGCCACCGCAAAATTGGCGGCCACCACCACCTTGGACGAGAACGGCTACTGGGTGTTGCTGCATGGGGAAGCGGACGATGCCTTCCACGCCTTCCATCTCGGGCCTTCGGGTCTTGACATGGTGCCGGTGATATCGCATCAGGGCACTATGTACTTGCCCTCCGCACCGGAACGGAACATGGACCGGTACGGAAAGATGAATTTCAGTTTCCAAGGGGACCGCCTTGCAGTGGTGAAGAACGACACCTCCTTGGATACGAACAAAGTGGAGATCTTCGATTTTGACCGGGCCACCGGTGCGCTGCTCCATTGGGCGGACATCCGGTTGCAGGATTATGGTGGGGATTCCGCCGCGATGGCGGTCATGATGTACCCGCACCTGCTGAATGTTGACTTCGACCTGACGGGCCGCTACCTGTACGCGGAGAACCGCATGCCTGGCATAACGTCGGGCAGATGTTTCCAATTTGACCTGGAATGGGGTCCGGTGGACCTGGTCTATGGCCGAAGCGGCTTCGTGGCATTACAGGATGAGGAAGGCCGCTATGACAATCAATACGGCTCCCTCCTGGCCATGGCACCTGCGGGCTGGGCCCATGCGTTCGGGCCATTGGGCATGCCGCAATCAGGCACCATGATCTTCCGGCAGCCCATTTTTCCTGAAAATTACGCTCCGCCCCTCATGACCCAACCGATACTGCAGGTGTATCTGCCATGGCAACCCGTGGATGTCTTCCCCGAGCTGCTTCTTTTCGGCTACCAGCTTAGGCACCTGCAGGGCACCCCGGCGCTGGGCGGCTTCCCCTCGCCCTGCAAACGGTACACGGATAGTTCCCCCCTACCGGTTCAGATAGCAGATAAGGCACCCGCCCATGTGGTAGGCGTATGGCCAAATCCCATGGACGGGAAGGCGGTATTGAATTTCAGTGAGCCGGTGGCAAGTGCAGCCCTTCAGCCCGAGCAGGTGGTCTGGCGGGATATGCTCGGGCGCGAGCTGGGCCGCTCGGTGGTGAAGCGGCTGGGTCCCTCGTTCGTCCTGGAGCGGGGCAACATCCCGGCAGGGCTTTACCTGGTTGATGTGCAGGCCAGGGATTTTTCCTTGGGCACAGTGAAGGTGGTGTGCGAGTAGCTCATACCACGGCCCCCGCCGCGCTCACCTCCAGCAATTTCCCGTCCTCGCAGCGCACCACCCGGGCATTCACCTTCTTCATGTGCGTGTAGTCGTGCGTGGCCATGATCACGCACCTCCCGCCGTGGCTGATGGTGTACAGCAGTTCCACGATCTCCGCCGTGGTCTCGGGATCCAGGTTGCCGGTGGGTTCATCGGCCAGCACCAGCTCGGGGTCGTTCACCAGGGCCCGCGCTATGCTCACGCGCTGCTGCTCGCCGCCGCTCAGCTCATGCGGCATCTTGTAGCCCTTGTTGCCCAGGCCAACTTTCTCCAGCACCTCCTGCACCTTCGCGTCCATGGCCTTGCGGCCCTTCCAACCGGTGCTGCGCATCACGAAGGTGAGGTTCTCGTTCACCGTGCGGTCGCCCAGCAGCTGGAAATCCTGGAACACGATGCCGATCTTGCGCCGAAGGAAGGGCACTTGGCGCCGTTTCAATTTCCGCAGGTCGAAACCCGCCACATGCCCTTCACCCTCCAAGAAGGGCAGGTCGCCGTACAGCGTGCGCATCAGGCTGCTTTTCCCGCTGCCCGTCCGCCCCACCAGGTAGATGAACTCGCCGGCGTTCACCGTCAGGTCAACTTGGTTCAGCACCAGGTTCTCGCGTTGGAAAATGCGAGCGTTATGCAGTTCGATGATGGGGGAGGAGGACATGGCCGGGCATGGTGCGGGGCAGTGGTGCGGCCCCGGCGGCCCAAAGGAAGAAAATTCCGGGGCGCCGATCTGCGTTATCCTTCCCAATGATCCCACACCGCTTTGCACAGGGTGAACACGCCAACGTGGATAAATGCGCGCCCCGCGAAGGGAAAACGCCCAAGCCCCCCGGAACTTTGAACCGATGATGAAGTCCCTCACCCGCCCCCTTGCCGGGTGGCGCGCATGGCCCTTGCTGCTGCTGCTCGCCCATGCCGCCACGGCGCAGCGGCCCGCCCACTACCAGCAGGCAGGCGCGCCATTGGCCCATGCCATGGAACTGTTCGACAAGGCCCAGTATGGCGCGGCACTTTTCGAGTTCGACCGGTTGGCCGCACAGCAGCGCGACCCCATGAATGACCTGCGCACCGAGGCCGAGTTTTGGGCCGCCATCAGCAGTGTGCGCCTGTACCACGGCGATGCCGCCAACCGGCTGCTCGCCTTCATCGACGCCCACCCCGAGAATTTCCACGTGCCTGCCGTAAGGCTCGAACTGTTCAGGCACTATTTTACCGCCAAGCGATGGGGGCAGGCCTTGGCCTGGGCCGGCCAGGTGCAGGAAGAAACGTTGGGGAACAGCGACCGCACCGAGTTCCAGTTCAAGAAAGGCTACGCCCACTTCATGGACAAGCAGGACGACAAGGCCCTGTTGGAGTTTGCCAAGGTGAAGGGAAGCGACGGCCTGTACGCCGCGCCGGCCACCTACTACACCGCGCACATCAACTACACCAAGCGCAACTATGCAGCGGCCCTGGAGGACTTCAACAAGCTGAAGGACGACCCCAATTTCGGCCGCGTGGTGCCGTACTACATCGCGCAGATCCAATTCCTGCAAGGCCGCTACGAGGCCCTGCTCGAATACGTGAAGCCGCTGCTCGATGACCCATCCGGCACAAAGCGCACCGGCGACATCAACCGCTTGGCCGGCGAAGCCTACTACCGCACCGGACAATACGCCGAAGCGCTGCCCTACATCGAAAAAAGCCTGCAACGCGCAGGCGTGGAACGCAACGACCGGTATGTGGCCGGCTATGCCTACTACAAGAACGACAAATGCCAACAGGCCATAACCCAGTTCACCCAGGTGGTGGCCAACCAAACCGATACGCTCGCCCAACTGGCCGCCTACCACATGGCCGATTGCTACCTGAAGCTGGGCCAGAAGAACTATGCCCGCAACGCCTTCAAGAAAGCCTACGACCTGGGCAACGACCAGCGCGTGGCCGAGGATGCCCTGTTCAACTACGCCAAGCTCGCCTACGAACTCTCCTTCGACCCCTACAACGAGGCCATCATCGCCCTGCGCGACTACATGGCCAAATACCCCGGCTCGCCCCGGCATGACGAGGCCCAGGAATTCCTGCTGGACGTGTACCTGAAGACCAGGAACTACGAAGCGGCCCTGGCCGCGCTGGACGCCATAAAGAACAAGGACCTGCGCCTGAAGGAAGCCTACCAGAAACTGGCCTTCGACAACGGCGTGGAGCTTTATGAAGGGCGGAAATTCCAGCAGGCGCGCGCCGCCTTCCAACGGGCGCTCACCTACCCGGTGGACCCCAAAGTGACGGTGCAGGCCCACTACTGGGGCGGCGAGGCCGCCTACGCCATGGGCGATTACAACGGCGCACTGGCCAAGTACGATGCCGTGCGCAACACCGGCGGGGCATACGCCAGCGCTCTGTACGAGCAGGCCAGCTACAGCATGGGCTACGCCTATTTCAAGCAGAAGAAATACGATGAGGCCGCCACTGCCTTCCGCCGTACCGTGGAACATGCTGACCTGCCCAAGGCCCAATACAACGATGCCTTGGTGCGCACCGGCGATTCGTACTACGTGACCAAGAACTTCCCCGCCGCCATCACCTGGTACGACAAGGCCATAAACGCCGGGGCCGCAACGCGCGATTACGCCCTGTACCAAAAGGGCGTTTGCCTTGGGCTGGACAAGAAGAACGACCAAAAGATCGCCACCCTCAAGCAGCTGCTGCGCGAAAAACCGAACAGCCAGTACGCTGCCGACGCCAAGTTCCAGCTGGGCGAAACCTACCTGAACCTGGGCAAGGACAACGAGGCCATGGAATTCTACCAACAGGTGGTGGCCCAGCATGCCAACTCGCCCCACGTGCGGCAAAGCATGCTGCAGGTGGCGCTGATCGACAAGCGGCAAGGCCGCACCGCAAAGGCCCTGGAGGGCTTCAAGGCCGTGGTGGCCAAATACCCCACGGTGGACGGATCGCGCGAGGCGCTGGCCGGTATCGAAAGCATCTACTCGCAGCAGGGCAACGTGGCCGCCTACGAGGAATATGTGCGCACGCTCTCCTTCGTGGACGCCGCCTCGCTGGACCTCGACGAGAAATACTACCGCAGCGCCGAGCAGCTGTACTTCGATGAAAAATGCGCGCAGGCCATCGGCGCCTTCCGCGATTACCTGAACAAATACCCGCGCGGCGCCTACGCGGTGAACGCCCAGTACTACACCGCCGATTGCCTGCTGCGCGACAAGCGGCCCGCCGATGCCCTGCCGGGGCTGGAAAAGGTGATCGCCGCCGGCGAAGGCCAGTTCCTGGAACCCAGCCTGGCCGCCGCAAGCCAGATCCTCTTCAGCGATAAGCGCTACGACGCCGCCTTGGGCTACTTCGACCAATTGGCCCGCACCGCCGCACTGCCCGTGAACGTGCTGGCCGGACAGGCCGGGCGCATGCGCACCCTGGTGCTGCTGCAACGCACGGCCGAGGCCGCACAGGCCGCGCAAACGCTGCTGAACAACGAGAACACCACCGCCGAAATGAAGGCCGAGGCAGGGCTCGCGCTCGGCAGGGCCGCGGTGGAGAACAACGAGCTCGACGCCGCTTACACGCGCTTCAAGGCCATTGCCAAGGGCAGCAACAACGCCCAGGGCGCAGAGGCCGCCTATTGGATGGGCTACATCCGCTACCTGCAAAAACGATACAAGGACACCGAGACCGAGGTGTTCGACCTGGCCAAGAAATTCCCCAGCTACGACCACTGGAAGGCCAAGGCCTTCATTGTGCTGGGCGATGCCTACGTGGGCATGGACGACCTGTTCCAGGCGCGGGCAACGCTGCAAAGCGTAGTGGACAACTGCAAGGAACCCGACCTGGTGGAACAGGCCGCGCTGCGCCTGGCCAACATCACCGAGGCGGCCGAACCCAAGGAAAAAGAAAGCACCAACGACGAGCAATGAGCAACCCCATTCAACATACCGCCGCGCGGGGCTGCCTGCTGATCGTGGCCGCATGCGCCACGGCCATGGCCTGGGCCCAAAGCGGGGAGGAGTACTACTTCAACGGCATCTACAACCCCACGCTGGCCGATGTGGACAAGATCGACCTGCTGCCCGCCACCTACGATACCATACTGCCCGCCAAGCAGATCAGCTACGCGTTGCTGCCCGTGAAAGGCGAAGTGCCGGCACACGTGGACAGCATCGATGCCGCGCGCCTCAACATCCAACTGGCCCAGGAAAAACTGTACAAAGGCTTCGTGAAGGCCGGGTTCGGGCTGTACACCACGCCACTGGCCGAGGTCTATTACGACCAAACGCGCTCGCGCTCCAACGGCTACGGCCTGCACTACAAGCACATGAGCAGCAATGGCGGCATTGCCGACCGCGGACCGAGTGATTACAGCTTCAACAACATCGACGGCTTCTACAACGCCTACCTGCCCAAGCACGCCCTGGAAGCCCGCGTGGGTTACGACCGCCGCCGGGTGAGCTACTACGGATACCACAGCACCGACAGCCTGGAGAACCTGATGCTCCGGTCACCCGAACCGCCCAGCGACGCCAAGAAGCAGGTGTACAACGACATCGGTTTCGCCTTCCGGGTGAAAAGCCTGTACAAGGACAGCACCAAGCTGGCGCACAATGCCGGGCTGGAAGTGCACAACTACACCAACCTCAGCAACAGCCGCGAACTGAACGTGCTGCTCGATGCCCAGCTGGGCACCGTGCAGGGCAGCGAAACCTACGGCGGTGAGGTGCGCATCGACAACAACAGCTACCGCGGCGGCCGCGATACCCTGCCCGAGCTGCGCCAAAGCGGCACCATGGTGGGCCTGTCGCCCTTTGTTTCCACCACCGACGGGAAATACACCGTGCGCGTGGGGGCGGGGATCTACGTGGACGCACAGGGCAAGACCACCTTCCACTTCTACCCGCAGGCCTATGCCCAGTACCGGCTGTTCGACGACATCCTGGTGCCGTACATCGGCGTGGACGGCCAGCGCGTGCGCAACGGTTTGCGCAGCCTCACACGCGAGAATCCCTTCCTGCAAGGCGCGCCGTACCTGCGCAATTCCAGCCTCATGCACGACCTGTACGCCGGCCTGCGCGGAAGCCTCAGCCGCGACGTGGGCTTCGATGTGCGCATCAGCAAGCAGTGCATGAAGGACAGGCCGCTGTTCGTTTCCTTGGAGAATGAATACAGAGGCGTGCGCTACGGCGACCAATTCGTGCCCGTGTACGACAGGGTGGACCAGCTCGACATCGGCGGTGAACTGCGCTACAGCCTCGACGAGCACATCAACGTGCACGGCGGCATGCACCTGTTCAGCTACACGCTGCAGGACCAGCCCGAGGCCTGGAACCTGCCCGCCTACAGCATCAACCTGGGGGCGGTGTACGATTTCCAGGACAAGCTGCTGTTGAAGGTGGAGGCCAAGCTCCTGGGGCGGCGCGAAATGCCCCTGCCGCTGCCCGCCGATTGGAACGGCCTTACGCCCCAACCCAAGACCGGCACCGCCTCCGGCTACGTCGATTTCTACCTCGGCCTGGAATACCGCTATACCAAGCGCCTGAGCGTTTTCCTGGATGTGAGCAACCTGAGCGCCAGCAAGTACGAGCGCTGGTACAACCACCCCGTGCAGCGCAGCCTGGTGCTGGGTGGGGCCACCTTCGCTTTCTAACCCCGCAACCAGCTGTGAACAAGCGGCTTGCGGTGCAGTGATGGACCCTGGGCAGGGGCGGGTCGCACCCGGTTATCAACAAAGCATGTGAACGTGTTGGTAAGATTCAGGATTACCCGCGCCAATCCTGCAATTCCAGCGGCTTTCGCGCCTGTTTTTTCGGTATCTTCGCGTGCCCTTTCAAAAGAGGGGGCAATTCTGAAGAAAAAATGGTTGAAACAGCGCAAATGAGCGAAGCGAAAAAGCAGGAGGCAGCAGGTTATGGGGCGGACAGCATCCAGGTGCTGGAAGGGTTGGAGGCCGTGCGCAAGCGGCCCGCCATGTACATCGGTGATATTGGCCCCAAAGGCCTGCACCACCTGGTGTACGAAGTGGTGGACAACTCCATCGACGAGGCGCTGGCCGGCCACTGCGATACGATCAAGGTGACCATACTGCCCGGCAACAGCATACGCGTGGAGGACAACGGCCGCGGTATTCCGGTGGACATGCACCACAAGGAGGGCCGCAGCGCCCTGGAGGTGGTGATGACCGTGCTGCACGCCGGCGGCAAGTTCGACAAGGACAGCTACAAGGTCTCCGGCGGCCTGCACGGCGTGGGCGTCAGCTGCGTCAACGCCCTCAGCGAGCACATGGCCACCGAGGTGTTCCGCGACGGCAAGAGCTACAAGCAGGAATACGCCCAGGGCAAGCCCCTCTACCCCGTGAAGGAAACCGGCACCGCCGACCACCGCGGCACCACCCAGACCTTCACGCCGGACAAGACCATCTTCCAGGTTACCGAATACAACTTTGAAACCCTCGCCTCACGCCTGCGCGAGCTGGCCTTCCTCAACAAGGGCATCAAGCTCACCCTCACCGATGAGCGCCAGGCCCGGGAGGACGGCAGCTTCCGCACGGAAACCTTCCACAGCGAACTGGGCCTGGTGGAGTTCGTGCGCTACCTCGATGGCACGCGCCTGCCGCTGATCGAAACCGTGATCTACATGGAGGGCGAAAAACAGTCCATACCCGTGGAGATCGCCATGTTGTACAACGATTCGTACACGGAGAACATCCACTCGTACGTCAACAACATCAACACCCACGAAGGCGGCACGCACCTGGCGGGCTTCCGCCGCGGGCTTACCCGCACGCTGAAGAAGTACGCCGACAACAGCGGCGCCACCAAGAATCTCAAGTTCGAGATCGCAGGCGACGACTTCCGCGAGGGCCTGACCTGCGTGATCAGCGTGAAGGTGCAGGAGCCGCAGTTCGAGGGGCAGACCAAGACCAAGCTGGGCAACAGCGAGGTGATGGGCGCCGTGGACCAGGCCGTGAGCGAAATGCTCGAGAACTACTTGGAGGAGCATCCCAAGGATGCCAAGCGGATCGTGGACAAGGTGATCTTGGCCGCCACGGCCCGGCACGCGGCGCGCAAGGCCCGCGAAATGGTGCAGCGCAAGGGCGCCATGAACGGCATGGGCCTGCCCGGCAAGCTCGCCGACTGCCAGAGCAAGGACCCCGCCCAGAGCGAGATCTTCCTGGTGGAGGGCGATTCGGCGGGCGGCACCGCCAAGCAAGGCCGCAACCGCGAGTTCCAGGCCATACTGCCGCTGCGCGGAAAGATCCTCAACGTGGAGAAGGCCATGGTGCACAAGATCTACGACAACGAGGAGATCCGGAACATCTACACGGCGCTGGGCGTGCACATCGGCACCGAAGAGGACAGCAAGGCGCTGAACATGGAGAAGCTCCGCTACCACAAGGTGATCATCATGTCCGATGCCGACGTGGACGGAAGCCACATCCAAACCTTGATCCTCACCTTCTTCTACCGCTACATGAAGGAGCTGATCGAGAACGGCTATGTGTACATCGCCACGCCGCCGCTGTACCAGGTGAAGAAAGGGAAGGAGGCCGTGTACTGCTGGACCGATGAAGAGCGCGATAGCACCATTGAGCGCATGAAGGGCCCCAATAAGGATGGCAGCGTCCACGTGCAGCGCTACAAGGGCCTTGGTGAAATGAACGCCGAGCAACTGTGGGAAACCACCATGAACCCCCAGACCCGCACACTGCGCCAGGTAACCATTGAGAACGGTGGCGAGGCCGACCGTATCTTCAGCATGCTCATGGGCGACGAGGTGCCCCCGCGCCGCGACTTCATTGAGCGCAACGCCATCTACGCCAAGCTCGACGTTTGACGCAAGGCGAACAGATCAACAAACAGCCCCGGGAAAAACCGGGGCTGTTTGCGTTAGGGCCTTCACGCGGAATGGATAGATTAGGCCCAAATTCCTGAAAAACATTCCCAAGCCAGCAGACATGTTGTCGATCGATCAGCTCAACCGCCTTTCGGAAGAGGACGCGGCCATCGCATTTGAGCAATGCTGCGGGGCCAACCAATGGGTGGAGCGCATGGTGTATTCCCGCCCGTTCGAAAGCCTGACCGAAGTACTGGAGACCAGCGATAACGTGTGGGAGGAATGTGACGTGGACGACTACGAGGATGCGTTCTCCTACCATGTGCGCATCGGCGACCCGGAGGAAATGGCGGACCTGGCCGATGCGGGCAGCGACCTCGAGGACCTGGGCCGCAAATGGTCACAGCAGGAATTGAAAAGCCTGGAGAACATGTCACCGGACCTGCTCGGGGCGTTCGCACAGGCCAACGCCGCCTATGAGGAACGCTTCGGCTTCCTCTTCGTGGTTTGCGCACCGGGCAAGCCGCCACAGGAGATCTTGGGCATGCTGAAGGAGCGGTTGGCGAACGACCCCGGCACGGAGATCCGGTTGGCCGCCGAGGAGCAGAACAAGATCACGCGCATGCGGCTCAAAAAGCTGCTGGCCTGATCCGGCGGCGCAAGGATCCGGATGATGCCTGGTTCGTACAATGGAACCACGAATCCACACGGATCGACACGGATGAAATGCGGATTAAACGGTGGCGCTCGGACGCGACGGAACAACGGCTACGACCCTTGGCGGGGCCGAGCTCAGCTTTCCGGTACGGCTATTGACCCCGGAGGGGTCACAGCTTGTAGAAAAACAGTAACGCGCGTCAATTCGACCCCGGCGGGGTCGCAGCGGGTGGGTGCCGGTCCCGTATGGCTTTCACCAGCAGGCAACGCTTCTGCCGGCATGAAGAACCACGGATTGATATGGATGTTCTTCCCTGGAGGGCGACGCTTCTGCCGATCGTGAACCACGGATCCACACGGATCGACACGGATGAGGTGCGGATTAAACGGTGGCGCTCGGACGCGAATGAACAACGGCTGCGACCTGTCTGGGTCGAGCTCCGCTTTCCGGTACGGCAGTTGACCCCGGAGGGGTCACAGCTTGTAGAAAAACAGCAACGCGCGTCAGTTCGACCCCGGCGGGGTCGCAGCCGGTGGGTGCATTCCCCTTGGTGCCATCACCGCTAGCGCAGCAGCGTCACGTGGCCCATCATTTCCTGCCGTTCCAACTTGCCCTGGAAGCTGAACGTCACCTTCCACACGTACACATCGGCCTTGGCCTGCCCGCCCGCGTATTGGCCGTCCCAGCCCTGCGCCGGGTCGGTGGCATGGAATACGCGTTCACCCCAGCGATCGAAGATCAACAACTCGAAGTCCCCGCCTGCGATCTTGTTGCCCGAAACGCGGAAAACGTCGTTGCGGCCATCGCCGTCCGGCGTGAAGGCATTGGGAACATAGATCCCCGGCAGGCCAGTGACCGGAATGGGCAAGCAGTACGTATCGGTGCAGCCATTGATGGTGCTGGCGGTGAGGCACACGTTGTACACGGTTTCGGTGCCGAACGTGAATTCATGGGTGGGGGAGAAGGCCGTGCTGCTGCTGCCATCGCCGAAATCCCACAGGAAGTGCATGGCGTTGGCACTCGAAATGTTGTCCAAATATGCCAAGGGGTTGTTCATGCCCAAGGTGTCCGGCGCAAAGGTGAAGCGGGCCGCAACAGGCGGTGGGTTTGCGATCGACACCTGTGCTTGGGCACTGCATCCCTGCGCATCGTACATGGTAACGGTGTACACCCCGGCGCACAACCCGCTGAAGCTGTTTTCGGGCTGCGCCGCTCCGGTGCTCAACCTGAACGCCACACCGGCCGTGTCGGTGATCAGGATGGAACCGTCGCAACTGGTCGCGCACAACGTGTTCATCCCTTCCAGCCCGTTGATCACCAAAGGCGCAGGTTGCGCAATGGTGAAGGGTACTGTGGCCGAACAGCCGTTGGTGTCCAACGCGGTCACCAGGTAATCACCCGCACAGTATCCGATCGTGGCCGGCGAAATGCCGGATACGGTTTGCCACGCATAGCTCCATGTGCCCGGCGTGGCATTTCCGCCGCTTGCCCATGCAACGGCGGCGCCGTCGCATGCGCCATGGCACGTGGCATCGGTAATGTCCAACCCAATGGTGATCGGGTCGGTGAAAATGATCGTGACGCTATCGGCCGAGGCACAACCTTCTGCGGTTACGGTGCTCCACACGAAACGGTAGGCGCCACCGGCGGGCACCGTTACGGCCGTGTTCGGCGATGCCGCATCGGCGATGGATGCGTTGCTGGCCGTGCTCCAAACCCCGCTGGCCCAAATGCCACCTGCGTTCAATTCCGCGGAATGGCTGCAGCTCACCGCATCGGGGCCGGCATCGGCCGATGGCACGATATGCACCATCACGGTGGCCGTGGCCTGGTCGTTCGGGCATGGTGGGGTGCCCGCCACCGTGTAGGTGTATGCGCCCGGCATATCCGACGACGGATCGAACGCGCCGCTATGCGTTGCGCCGCTGGGGGTGCTCCACGTGCCGCCGTGGTCGGGCGAGCTGCCAAGTACAGCGAAAAGGTCCGCCGCATCGGCTTCGGGGCATAGGGCCAAGCTGCCATCCGCACCGGCCCAGGGCATGGCATTCACCGTGATCTGCAGCGTCGCGCTGGCGTTGGGGCACGGTGCCTGGCCGATCACGGTGTACACATAGCTGCCCGGCGGGTCGATGCCCGGATAAAAGGCGGCGCTGGCCAAGCCATTGGGACCGGTCCAAGTGCCCACTTCGTCAGGCGTGCCGCCAAGTTGCGCCGAGAGCCCAATGGCTGCGTCGCTGCTGCAAAGCGTGATGGCTGCTGATTCCCCGGCATTCGCCGCCTGCACCATCTCCACAGTCAACAAAGCGGTATCGCTTACGCACGGTGGAGGCACGGACACCACATACTGGTAGATGCCGGGAGGCGAAGTGCCCGGTGTGAATTGGTCCGTGGTGGCCATGCCGTTGGGTCCGATCCAATGGCCCCCGCTGTTGGGCGACCCTTGAAGCAGCGGGAACAGGTTGAGGGCGCTTGCCGAGGAACAAAGCGTTACGGCGGCATCCAGGCCGGCATTGGCATCGGTGATCACGTGCACGAGCAGATTGGCCGATGAAGCGGGGCAAGGCCCTGAACCGGGGATCGTGTAGGTATAGGTTCCTGCCGGTGACGTACCCGGCGTGAAAATCCCCGGGAATGGGCCCGCCGGCCCGGTCCAGGTTCCGCCTATACCTGCAGCGGGCAGCGCGCTAAAGAGTTCCACGGGATCACCGCTGGCACACAAGTTCAACTCATCGCCCGGACCCGCATCGGGCGCTGCCACCACGGCCACGCTCACCACGGCGGCATCGGCAGGGCAGGGTGAAGCGCCCTGCACGGTGTAGCTGTA
>JBIQMI010000062.1:0-14294 GCA_044463585.1 Cryomorphaceae bacterium | reverse complement strand
ACGCAGCATACCGGGCATCGCGCAACTCACCCGCAAAACACGCGGAGAGGTGAACGACCGCATACGCAGCATGCCCGATTTCGTAGTGCAGGACCAACGCAATAACCGGTTGCACTTTGTTGAGGTGAAGTACCGGGCCAACGGGATGTTCAGCATCGATGACATCAAAGGCGAGTACCCATGGCCCCATGCCTATTTCGTGCTGGTGACCAAGGAACACATCAAGTGTCTTACCTGGAAACAGCTCTCCACGGGCAAGGCCATTACGCCAGAGTGCACCAACCTGCTCATAAAGCGCGTGGAATTGGGCCTGAACCGCCAACTGATCGTGCAATACACCGAAGTGGCGAGGAAGTTCTTCAGCGGTGTGTAAGCACCAGGCTATGCAGTAGGCCACCGCGGCCAAGGACAGGCCGGAGGTGATCGCTTCGGGATCGTTGGGTGCACGATCCCTCGCGATGACGTGTTGGGGATCGTTGGGTGCACGATCCGTGCGTTAGCAACCGTCATCGCGAGCGGCGCCTTTGGCCGCCTTTGATCCAA
The DNA here is from genome assembly GCA_044463585.1 of Cryomorphaceae bacterium. GTDB lineage: Bacteria > Bacteroidota > Bacteroidia > Flavobacteriales_F > PHOS-HE28 > PHOS-HE28. Next base: position 13,751 of record JBIQMI010000062.1, on the reverse strand, counting down.
GTGTGTACGGTGAATTACAGATCGCTTCGGGATCGTTGGGTGCACGACCCCTCGCGATGACGTGTTGGAAATCGTTGGGTGCACGGTTCCCTGCGTTAGCAACCGTCATCGCGAGCGGCTCCTTTGGCCGCCTTTGATCCAGGTGTGTACGGTGAATTACAGATCGCTTCGGGATCGTTGGGTGCACGATCCCTCGCGATGACGTGTTGGGGGGCGTTGCTTCCCGCCAGGGATGGGAGCGGCGGCTGGCCGAAGGCGTGGCCCCGCGGGGGCGTGGAGCGAGGAGGCGACCTTGGGAGCCACCGCAGCCCCGCCACCGCAGGCCGTGCCGAGGACACCACAGCGGACAGCCCGTTAAGGCGGCCTATTGCAAATGCCCTGCTTTCCGGTCCGGGCGGCTCAGTGGTTTTTTCCCTGCTTCAGCACTTCCAGGAGGCTTTCGCGGCTGGCGGGTTTTACCAGGTGCTGGTCGAACCCCGCTGAAATGGAGAGTTCCTTGTCCTTTTTCTGGCCCCAGCCGGTGAGGGCCACGATCTGGCAACGGTCCGGGGTGAGGTGCATGGCGCGCATGCGGCGGCATACTTCGTGGCCATCCATGCCGGGCATTCCGATGTCGAGGAAGACGAGGTCGGGGGCGAAGCTTTCCACCACGCCCAGGGCTTCTTCGCCGCTGTGGGTGGCATATACTTCGTGGCCCATTTTCTTGAGCATGAGGCTGAGCATGAAGGCGGCGTCCACATTGTCATCCACAATGAGGATGCGGCGGGTTTGGGCTTTTTCGCTGGCCTCGTGGTCGGCCGCGGCCTTGGTGGCGGTGGTGTGCAGCAGGGGGAGCGACACGGTGAACGTGCTGCCGCTGCCCTGGCCTTCGGAGGTGACCCAAACGCGGCCGCCGTGCATGCCCACGAGCCGCTTTACCAGGTGGAGGCCGATGCCCAGGCCGCCTTCGCCGCGCGTGGCCTGCGTGTTGACCTGGCTGAACATTTCGAAGATGCGTTCCTGATCGCCGGGCTTGATGCCGATGCCATTGTCTGTAATGGACACTTCCACGTTGTCGCCGACGGCGGCCACGGCTACCTTGATGAGGCCGCCGGGCGGGGTGTACTTGGCAGCGTTGCTGAGCAGGTTGCTGAACACCTGCGCCAAGCGGGTGGCGTCGCCCTTTACGGTAAGGGGTTTTTCGGGCACTTCCGTTTGCAGCTGCTGCCCTTTTTGCTCGAGCAGTTGCCGCACCGATTGCAGGGCGGAGGCCACGGCTTCCTGTATGGACGACGGTTCCAGCCGCAGTTCGATGGCGCCCCGGTTCACCCGGCTCAGGTCCAGCAGGTCGTCCACCAGGTGCACGGTGTGCTCGATCTGGCGCGACATGATCTCGTGCGTTTGGGCCACCAGCGCGGGCTCGTTGCTGTTGCGCAGCAATTCGAGACCATTGCGGATGGGCGCGAGCGGGTTGCGCAGTTCGTGCGCGAGCACGGCGAGGAATTCATCCTTGCGCTGGTCCGATTCGCGCAGGGCCTGGGTGGTGCGCTCCAGGGCGGTTACGTCGCGCGTGGTGCCGGCTATGGCCTCCACCTTGCCATCCGGTCCGAACACGGGCATGAAGATGTAATCGTACACGCCGCCGCCGCCCTTGGACTGGAAGGGGATCTTGCCGCGCAGGGGCTTGCCGGTGCGCACCACTTCATCGATCTCCCGCTCGTGCATCCGGGCATGCCATTCGGGGTAGCCTACATCGCGGAAACTGCGCCCGAGATACTCGTCTTCCGTTAGCCCGTAGAGGTCGAGCAGGGCCTTGTTGCCGTACAGGAATTTGTAGTCGGCGCCCCATACGTAGGCGAAATCGGGGGTGGTGGTGAGAATGGCGGTGTAGAAGCGGCGCTGCCGGTCGGCGGCTTTTTGGGCGGTGCCCAGGTCATGCTCGTGTTTCTTGCGGGCCTGCGCATCATGCAGGAATACCAGCACCTCGCCATCGGGCAGCTGGTGTGCCTCCACATCGTACCAATGCTTCATTTCGGGTACCCGCAATTCCATTTGCTGCACGGTGCCGCTTTCAACCGTCCGGCGCAGCATTTCTTCCAGCCGCTTGGCGGCTTGTCCTTGGAAACCGGCCCATGGGAATTGCCCGATCTTGGGGCATGCGCCGTCGAGGGCGGCCAAGGCCTTGCGGTTGACAAAGCTGCAATGCAGCCCGCGATCGAGCCGGATGATGCCCAAGGGCAGGTGGTCCAGCACGAGGTGGGCATCCACGGCATCGGTTGTTGGCCGGGCGCCGGAAGCCCCGGGCATTTGGCCCAGCAGGCGGCCTCCGTGGCGGGCCAAGGCTTGCAGCTTGGTGGCCATGCCCGGCGGCAGGCTTTCGCTGGCCGTTGCCAGCCACAGCGTGCCCATGGCCGCATGGCCATTGCCCAAGGGCGCCATAAGCAGCTCGTGCATGCCCTGGCCGAAGGCGGGGAATCGCCGCCCGGCTTCCTTCAGCAACACCGCTTCTTCGCCATGATCCATGGCCGATAATGGCGTTTCGGCCATGGGCAGCACCTGTACCGCATCGCTGCTGCGCAGCAGCGTATGCACCTGCGGTACGCCGTTTTGTGCGGTGATGAGCGATACGCCTGCCCAGCAACCCGTGCAATCGGCCCCCTCCTCGGCCAAGGCCAGCAACTGTTGCTGCACCGCATCGGGCCGGGTGTAGGCCATCTCATAGAGCCGGTCCAACAGCGCCGAGATGTCGGTGGTGGATTTGTGTTTTGGGGTCGATTTCCCTTTTTCGGTGGTGGCCATGGAAATTCCCTTGTTTGATGCAACAAGATGCAGGAATGGGCGGGCGACCAAAGCAACGCGTGGCCATGCCGGCTTGTTCGCATACGCAGGTTGCCTTCCGATCCAAGCTGTATCATGGGCCGCGAAGCCACCCTTCGCGCCGCGGCTGCGTCTACTTTTGGCCCATGCCTTGTTTTCCCCGCTTTTGTTGGCTGTTGGTGGCCGTGCTGTGCCTGGTCGGCCCTGCGGCCGCCCAAGTGCCCACCGTGCCCGGTGATGTACTGGTGATGTTGCGCCCCGGCACCGATCCGCATGCCGTGGCGAAGGACCTGCAATTGATCGGCGGGCAGCCCAGCAGGATGGCCGTGGCCGGTGAGGTGAGCGCCCCCATGCGCACTTGGCTTTTCCAGTACAACCCGGCCGGCGTGCCTCAGGAGACAGTCCTGAGGGCTTTCCGGGCACATCACGGGGTGCAATTGGCCCAGGCCAACCACGTGATCGAGGAGCGGGCCTTGCCGGACGATCCGTTGTACACGCAGCAATGGTGGCACCAGAACATCCAAAGCGAGCAGGCCTGGAACATCACCACCGGCGGGGTAACCGCTTCCGGCGACACCATTGTTGTGGCCATTATTGAAAAAGCGGACCTGACGCACCCGGACCTGATGGCCAATGCCTGGGTGAACCGGCATGAGATTCCCGGCAACGGGATCGACGACGATGGCAACGGCTACGTGGACGATGTGCGCGGCTGGGACCCGCAGACCATGAACGACGATGTGTACAGCGGGTCGCATGGTACCCGCGTGGCAGGCATGATCGGTGCGGTGGGGAACAACGGACTTCAGGTGGTGGGCGCGAACTGGCACGTGAAGATGATGCCCGTGAACTACGCGAACACGCAGGAGGCCAGTGTACTGGCCGCATACACCTATCCCTTGGTGATGAGGCGCCTGTACAACAGCACAGGCGGTGCAAAGGGCGCTTTTGTGGTGGCCACCAACGCCAGTTGGGGCGTGAACGGCGGCCAACCGGCGGATGCGCCCATTTGGTGCGCCGTGTACGATACGTTGGGCACTGCGGGCATACTGAACTGCGCCTCCACCACCAACAGCAACGTGAACGTGGACGTGGTGGGCGACCTGCCCACGGCCTGCCCCAGCCAATACATGATCAGCGTTACGGCCACCAACGCGAACGACATGCGCACCACGGCCGGCTACGGTGCCGCCACGATCGACCTTGGGGCGCCCGGCACCAACGTGCTCACCACCAACCAGGGTGGTGGCACGGGCACCAGCACGGGCACATCCTTCGCAAGCCCCCTCACTGCGGGGGTGGTCGCATTGCTCTATAGCGTGCCCTGCCCCAGCCTGTCCATTCTGGCCCATAACGATCCGCAAGCAGCAGCCGACCAAGTGCGCACGGCCTTGCTGAACGGGGTTGACCAAGTGGGCAACCTGCCCGGCCAAACGGTTACCGGTGGCCGGGTGAACAGCGCCAACAGCGTGCAATTGTTGATGGACGGCTGCGGGTCCTGCCCGCCGCCCTATGGCCTGTCCATCACCAGCGCGGCCATTGGCACGGCCACCGTACAATGGAACGCCGTGCCCGGTACCTATTGGCTGCGCTACAGGCCCGCGGGCACCTCCGCATGGACCACCTTGGCCGTGGGGGAAACGCACAGCATGGCCATTACGGAGTTGGAAACTTGCGCACCCTACGAATTCCAGGCGGGCATTGCCTGCGGCGATGAAGTGGTGTACGGCCCCATAGTGGCCTGGACCAGTGAAGGATGCTGCACCGCCCCGCTTTCCATTGGCGTAACCGCGAGCGATACCGCCGAGGCCTTGGTGGAGTGGAGCACCGTGCTGGCCGCTGAAAGCTACGGGCTGCGTTGGCGCGAAACGGGCGCTGCGGATTGGAATTACCTGCAGGGTGATGTAACGGGCAACACCGCGGTGCTCACGGGCCTTACCCCGTGCTCGGACATCGAAATACAAATGGGCAGCTTCTGCGAGGTCACCGATTCCGAATGGTCGCCCAGTGTGCTGCTGCACGTGCCCGGTTGCGGCCATTGCACGGAAGGCACGTTCTGCGCCAGCAAGGGGAACAGCACGCTGTACGAATGGATCGGTCTGGTGCAGGTAGGCGACATCAACCGCAGCTCCGTCAGCGATGGCGGCTATGCCAGCGTGGAGACCACGGCGCAATCAACCGAACTGCGATTGGGGAATACCTACCCGATCAGCCTGGCCCCGGGTTATTCCATGTTCGCGTACAACGAATCGTTCACGGTTTGGCTGGACAGCAACCACGACGGGCAATTCACCCCCAACGAGCGGCTGTACGCGGGAATGTCCAACAGCGCCACGCAGCCCCTGCAAGGCACGATCACCGTGCCCGCCAACGCCTTGCCCGGTTCCACGCGTTTGCGCGTGGTGATGAAATCCACCGATCCGCCAGCCACGGGTTGCGTGCAATACAATTTCGGCGAGACCGAGGATTATTGCGTGACCTTGGTGGACAGCACCATTGACATCGGTGAAATACCGGCGGTGCCGGTGCAGCTTTTTCCGCAACCCGCCGAAGATGCGGTGCACCTGCGGTTGGGCCATGCAGGCATGCTGCGCATGTTGGTGCGCGACATGACCGGGCGTACCGTGGCCGAGACGAAATTCACCGGTGGGGCGATCTCGCTTTCCACGGCGGCATGGGGCACCGGCCTGTACCAGTTCAGCATATGGGAAGGGGAGAAGCCCTTGGCCCGCGGCAAATTCATGGTGGCCCATTGAACGCTTGCCCGGCGGCTAACTTCGGCGCCGTGCAGATCTCGGCCGTCATCATCACGCTGAACGAGGCCCGCAACATCGGGCGTTGCCTGGATTCATTGGCCGGCGTGGCCGATGAAGTGATCGTGGTGGACAGCGGCAGCACCGATGGCACGGTGGAACTGGCCAAGGCCCGCGGTGCACGGGTAGGCCACCGCGATTGGACTAACTACAGCGCGCAGAAGAACCACGCCAACAGCCTGGCACAGGGGCCCTACATCCTTTCGCTGGATGCGGACGAGGCGCTATCGCCGGAACTGCGGGAAAGCTTGCTGGAGGCGAAGCGGCGGGGCTTGAACGGTGCCTACGCCATGGCGCGGCTTACCAACTACTGCGGCAGCTGGATCCGGCACGGCGGCTGGTACCCCGACCTGAAGGTGCGCTTGTTCCCCAAGGCGGGCACACACTGGGAGGGCGAGCATGTGCACGAGCAATTGGTGCTTGCGGAAGGCACGGCGACCGTGCGCCTGAAGGGCGACCTGCTGCACTACAGCTACGCCTCCATCAGCGGGCACATCCGGCAGGCCGATCATTTCAGCACCTTGGCCGCCCAAGGGCTTTTCGCGCGTGGCCGGAAGGCCGGGGTTTTGAAGCGCTGGTTCAGCCCACCGGTGCGTTTTTTGGGCGATTACATCGTGCGCGGCGGCTTTTTGGACGGTTGGCATGGCGCGGTGATCGCGCGCATCAGCGCGGCGGCCACCTATTGGAAATACGCCAAGTTGGGGCAGCTATGGCGCGAAGCGGATTGAAGCTCCCCGGCACCGTGGTGCTCAGCCGGCCGGACAACCTCGGCGACGCCGTGGTGACCCTGCCCATGGCGGGCTGGATCAAGCACCATGCGCCCGGCACACGCATCGTGGCGTTGGCCAAGTGCTACACGCGACCCGTGTGGGAACACTGCACGCACATCGATGAGGTGCTGCTTTTGGAGGACCTTCAGGCCTTGGGCGAAGCGGGGGCGGCTGCACGCCTGAAAGCCTTGGGTGCGGGTGCGTTGTTCCATGTGTTCCCCCACCGGGAGGTGGCCCGTTGGGCCAAGGCGGCACGCATTCCGCTGCGGGTGGGCACCAGCCACCGCTGGTGGCATTGGGCCAACTGCAACGTGCGCGTGGATTTCAGCCGTCGCAAAAGCGGGCTCCACGAGGCGCAGCTCAACCTGCAATTGCTGAAGCCTTTCGGCATACCCATGGCCCCCGCGCCGCAGGACCTTGTGCCCTACATCGGGCTGCGCATGCCACCGGTAACGGCCGGCGTGGCGCAGTACCTGCGCACGGACAGGTTGAACATCATCCTGCATCCGTTGAAGGCCAGCGGTGTGGAATGGGGCCTGTCCAATTTCGCGCGGTTGATCGGCCTGCTCGATCCCGCACGCCACCAATGCATACTTACCGGCACCCCGGCGGAGGCGGCGCGTTACCGGGCGGTGCTGCCGGTGCATCTGCCGCAGGTTACCGATACGGGCGGCAAGCTCGGCCTAGGGGAATTGATGGAGCTGATCGGCGGTGCCGATGCCTTGGTGGCGGCCAGCACGGGCCCCTTGCACATTGCGGCGGCGGCCGGTATCCGCACCATCGGCCTGTTCAGCTTGCAACGGCCCATACACCCCGGCCGCTGGGCGCCGTTGGGCGCCGATGCCCATGTGCTGGTGAACGATGGCCATTGCGAACGTTGCGCGGCCGGCAAGGCCTGCGACGGCATCACGCAGATCGCGCCGGAGCGTGTGCTCGCGCTTCTTCCCGCATAGGCGCCGCGAACACGAAAAGGCCGTAGTACAGGGCGAAGAATGTGGCGCCCATCTGTGTTTCGATGGTGTCGTCCGTAAGGCACGAGATCAGGAAAATGATGCCCCAGGCGATGAAGAGCGGATGCCGGAACGCGTGCAACCGCAATGCGGGCCACCACCACGCGAACATGCTCCACAAAAAACCGAACACGCCAAAACTGATGAACAGCGTGAGGAATTGGTTGTGCGCGCGCAGCCGCCATTGCGGCTCCAGCGGGCTGTCGAGTTCATCAAAGGCACGGTCGAAGGCGAGTTGCGTATCGCCGGTGCCCACGCCGTACAGCCAGTTATGCCGTGCGATGTAAAGGCCCGTGCGCACGAACTCCAGCCGCATGGTGACCGAGTGGCCATTGGGATCGCCCGATATGCGGTAGCGGTCGATCTCGTAAAAGGCTTGGTCCAACCGGGCCCGCATCGCCCCGTTGCGGCCTTCCATCACATTGGCCACACCGGCCTCAATGCGCTCCACATCCCTGTCAGAGAGGGCGGCGACCCCTACGGAATCCTTGGTATGGCCCATGCTGGCCAGGTAGCGCACCAATGTGCCCCTCAGGGGTTGGCCTTTGGCATCCTTTCCCCAGAACGGGATCCGGCTACGCCGTTGCCACGTGCGCAGCAGTTCCTCATCCGCCACGTTGATCCATACGTAGTGCCCGTTCTCGAGCTGGGGATCCTGCAGGTTATGGTAGTACACTTCGCCGCCCGCGCTTCGTTCCTTCGGTTGGGCCTCTGGCAAATGCCCGGTGCTCCATGGATGGTTCTTGGCCACGGAGCCGATGAATAGCGCAGATCCCGCCAAGGTGAGCAGCAGCAGGGCCGCCGCGCCCAAGCGCCAGGCCTTGCCGCGGTGGCGGGAAATGCGCCACAGGGCGAAAAGCGTGAGCGCCGCCAGCACGGGCAGGGTGGTAAGGCTGCGCAACTGGTCCATGAACCAAAGGCACCATACGATGGCCAGCACGTGGGCCAGGCGCAGCGGCCAGCGGCGGGGCCAGTAATGCACCAGCACGGCCACCGCCATGCACAGCATGAGGCCCAGGCGGATGTGGCTGATGAACGGCGACAGCCCGCGGTAGTCGCCTTGGATGAGCGCATCGTGGCGCAGCCACAGGCAGGCCACCGTGCTGGCGGCGGCACTCCAAGCGCCCAGCAGCAACAGCTGCTTCAGCTCAACGGCGCTCAACCGCGGCGTGGTGGGGAGCACGAGCCCGAACACCAGCACCGGTAGCAGGATGCGGCACAGGTCAAGGCCCCATCGCAGGTCCGTGGTCCAGGCCAGACCCAGCAGGTGCAGGCCGAGAAAGCTTAGGAAGACCGCGCTTTCCGGGGTGGTGAAGGCCTGTTTGAAACGGAGCCCGGTGCGCTTGCGGGCCACGCCTTCACAAAGCCAATTGCCGATGAGGATGATCTGTGAAAGGCTCAGTAGGAATTCGGACCAGGGCAGTACGGCCAACGCCATGGCCAGCGCGGCCAGGTGCACGTTGCGGTGCAACGCGCGGGTGCCCGGTGCGGCATCGGTGTTCATGCCGGGCGGGCCGCTATTACTTGGCCGGCTTGTAGGTGCCCGCGAGCACTTCCTTGTAGGCGGGCCCATTGATCACGCGCAGGGCTTCCTTCAGCACGGGGTCACTGCCCAGCATGGCCTCGGCGCGGCCGGTCTGGAAGTAATAGCGCGATACAAGCTCGCTCTTGAGCACCTCCTCGATCTCCGGCCGGAAGCGTTGCAGCGTTTCCGCCAGGTTCGGGTCCAGTTGCTTGCGCAGGTTTTCTATGGCAGGCTCGGCCTTGTCGTAGTAGCGCTCTTTCTTGGCGTTGGCCACCAACTTGTCGAGGTCGTCCAACGTGGCGGTGTGGTAGTCGAATTTCCGCTCTTCCACGAAGTTGGTGAACTGCCGGTAGATCTCATCGGTGATCTGGAAGTCCTTGGCGGGCGGAATGGTGGGATGTGCCCATTGGTACTTGTTGGCGAAATCGAAGAAGATGTCGCCGGAATAAAGGCTGCCCACCACGCGGGGCATGGGGGGCGGGTCCACATCGATGTCCGGCGCGATCCCGCGTCCATCATATACGGCCCTTCCGCCCGCGGTCTTGAAGGCCCTGATGGTGGAATCGGCCTTTACCACGGCCTTGCCCTGGCTGTCGTGCTGGGCGTAATCGATCTTTTGGATGCAGCGGCCCGAGGGGATATAGTACTTCGCCACGGTCACCTTCAGCTTGCTGTTGTAGAACAGGTCGCGCGTTTGCTGCACCAGGCCTTTGCCGAAGGTGCGGTGCCCCATCACCACGGCGCGGTCAAGGTCCTGCAGGGCTCCGGTCACAATTTCGCTGGCCGAGGCCGAGCCGGTGTCCACCAGTACCACCAAGGGCATTTGCGTGTCCAGCGGCTCGCTCAGCGTTTTGTAGGTCTTGTCCCACTCGGCGATCTTGCCCTTGGTCTCCACCACGGTCTGCCCCTTGGGCACCCATAGGTTAACGATGTTGATGGCCTCGCGCAGCAGCCCGCCGCCGTTCCCGCGCAGGTCGATCACCATTTTCTCCGCGCCCTGTTCCTTCAGCTCCTTGAACGCGGTGCGTACTTCCTGCCCGGCCGTTTGGGTGAAGCTGTTCAGCTTGATGTAGCCCACACGGTTGGCGGTATCGATCATGGCCTTGTAGGGCACATCGGGGATCTTGATCTCCTCGCGTACCAGCACATGTTCAACGGGTGCTTGCCCGTCGCGCGTGGTGGTCACCTTCACCTTGGTGCCGGCCTGGCCCTTTAGCATTTTGCTCACCTCGTCTGTGTCGAGCCCCTTGGCGCTGCGGCCGTCCACCTCAATGATCAGGTCGCCCGCGCGTATGCCGCCGGTCATGGCGGGGTAGTTCTCGTAGGGTTCGCTCACCATCACGCCATCGCCCTTCTTGCGGATCATGGCACCGATGCCTCCGTACTGGCCGGTGGTCATGATGCGATAATTCTCCATATCGCTTTCGGGGATGAATTGCGTGTACGGATCGAGGCTTTCGAGCATGGCGTCGATGCCGGTACCGATCAGCTCGCCGGGGTTCACATCATCCACATAGTAGATGTTGATGTCCTTGTAGAGCTCGTTGAAGATCTCCAGGTTCTTGCCGATCTCGAAGTAGTTGTCGCTGGCGGCAATGGCCAATGCGCCGCCGGCCACGATGGCCAGGCCGATGGCGGGCTTTTTCCAGGACTTGAACGGGTTTCTCATGTGTGTGGTGTAGGGGTTCAGGGCACCGGGTCGTGGCCATGCCCGCCCCAAGGATTGCAAGATATGAAGCGCTTCAACGTAAGCCATCCTCCACGCCACGGGCCATGCTTTCGCAGGGCCTCCACGCCGTATTGCGAGCAGGTGGGGCTGTAGCGGCACGAGCCGGGGAGCAGGGGTGAAATGGCCATTTGGTAAACGCGCAGCAGGCCGATGAGCAGTTTAGCGATCAGTGCGGACATGCTGTTCCACCCAACGGTCGAAGAGGCCGATCATTATTTCCGATGTTGCCTGCCAGCCGGGCTGCTCGCGGCCTTGGAACACCACCAGCCAGGCCGCCTGCTGGCCCGTGGCCTGCAGGCGCGCGTACCAGCGGTGCTTGTTCAGCCGGTAGGCCTCGCGCATGCGGCGCCGTATGCGGTTGCGGTCCACTGCGGAGCGCACATGCCGCTTGGGCACGGCAAAGGCCACCTGGGCCGGCGCCGGCGAGGGCAATGGCATCAAAAGGCCGCTGAGCTTGAAGGGATGGGCGCGCAGGCTGCGGCCCTGTTGCACCACCTTCCGCACCGCATCCCTGCCGGTAAGCCGTTCGTGCTTGCGGAAGGTTGCGCGCATGGAAAGGCAAGGGCCGCAACCGGCCTACTTTTTGCCTTTGGCCGGAACGGCTTTCTTGGCGGCTTTTTTCGGGGCCTTTGTGGCGGGCTTGGACGGCTTTGCCGGTTTTGCCGCGGCTTTCTTCACCACCGGGGCCTTCACGGCCTTTACCAGCGGCTTGCCGCCCTTCTTCAAATACAGCTCAATGGCACCGGTCATGGATGGTGCCTCGGGCAGCGGCGCCTCGATATCGAGCCGTAGGCCGGCCTCGCGCACCGCCTTGGCCGTGGTTGGCCCGAAAGCGGCCACGGCCGTGTCGTTCTGCTCGTAGTCGGGGAAGTTCTTTTTCAGGCTTTCCACACCACCGGGGCTGAAGAACACCAGCATGTCGTACTTGATGTCCTTCAGGTCGCTGAGGTCGCTGGCCACCGTGCGGTAGAACACCGCGTTGGTATAGTCCACATTCGCCTTGTCCAGCAGCAACGGTATCTCCGCCTTCTGGATGTCGGACCCGGGCACCAGGAACTTTTCCCCCTTGTGCTTCTTGATCACGTCCATCAGGTCGCTGAAGGTAAGCCTGCCGATGAAGACCTTGCGCTTGCGGTACACGATGTACTTCTGCACGTAGTAGGCCACGCTTTCGCTCACACAGAAATACTTCATGCTTTCGGGCACGGTGATGCGGAGCTCCTTGCACATGCGGAAGAAGTGGTCCACCGCGTTGCGGCTGGTAAGCACAATGGCTGTATGGTCCAGGATGTTGACCCGCTCCTGGCGGAATTCCTGGCCGGGCACGGCCTCGATCTTGATGAACGGCTTGAAGTCGATCTTCAATCCATACTTCTTCGCCAAGGAGAAATACGGTGACTTTTCGTCCGTGGGGGCCGGTTGGGTGACGAGAATATTCTTGATCTTCAAGTTCCGCGCTGCTTAAGGGTGAGCCATGGGGTGGACGAAATCGCGCACGAGCTCCAGGGCCAATGCGGCGGGCAGGATTTCGAGCGTGCAAAGGTACAGGAAAATGTATCGCAGCGGCGCATCGTGGCCCAAACCGATGGCCACCGCACGCACCCAACGGAACATTATTGTGCCGGCCACAATAATGAAGCCCGCCGTGCGCACCGGGCCGCGCCAGGCCACCTCGGGCGGAAAGGCCATTAACGCCACCACGGGCAACAGCATCAAGCCAAGCACCACGTGAAAGACGATCACCGTGTACAGGTATTCCTTCACTCCGCCCTCGCGCGAAGGGAGCAGGCGCACCGCTTCCAGCACCACCACCTGGGCGAACAATACGCCCGAAACCACCAGCAGCGCCCACAGGAAGCCCACGAACTGCGGCGTGGCCCAGCCTTGCATAAGCAGTGCCTGGTAGGCGAACAGTGCGATCACCACCGTGGACATCAGGGCCAGCCCCGTAAGCGTCCGGTCACGCACGTCCAGCTCCTCGCGCATGCGGTGGCGACCCAGCCGCAGCGCCCCGAACGAGCGCGCCAGCACCACCCACTGCCGGTGCGACACCAGGTTCACCCAGGCCAGCATGCCCACGGCCAACAGCAGCACCAAGGCCATCCAGCCCTGCCCCAAGGGGTCGATCGCGCGCAACTGGTCCATGCCAGCGCGAAATTACAGGGCCCGGGGCACCGCCTGCCGCAAGCGGGCTAATTTTGCGCGCTCAACCGACCCCATGAGCACAATAGCCCACGCGGCGCGCAGCGCCACCGACCTCTACCAGGCACACGACCATTACCTGGTGGATGAACTGCTGACCGAGGAGCACCGCATGATCCGCGACACCGTGCGCAAGCACGTGAGCAAACACCTCAAGCCGATCATCGAGGAAAGCTTCGAGAAGGCCGAATTCCACCCCGAGATCATACCCGGCCTCGCCGAGGTGGGCGCCTTCGGCCCCAGCATTCCCGCGGAATACGGCGGCATGGGCCTCGACCAGATCAGCTATGGCCTGATCATGCAGGAGATCGAGCGCGTGGACAGTGGGCTGCGCAGCCTGTGCAGCGTGCAAGGCTCCCTGGTCATGTACCCCATTTGGAAATACGGCAGCGAGGAGCAGAAGAAGAAATGGCTGCCCCTGTTGGCCCAAGGGAAAAAGATCGGCTGCTTCGGCCTTACCGAACCCGACCACGGCAGCAACCCCGGCGGCATGGTCACCACCTTCCAGGACAAGGGCGACCATTACCTGCTGAACGGTGCCAAGATGTGGATCAGCAACAGCCCCATGGCCGATGTGGCCGTGGTATGGGCCAAGGAGGGGAACACCGAGGGCAGGATCCACGGCCTTTTGGTGGAGCGCGGCATGGAAGGCTTCACCACGCCCACCACGCACGGCAAGCTCTCGCTTCGGGCCAGCCCCACCGGCGAGCTGGTGTTCGACAACGTGAAGGTGCCCAAGGCCAACCTGTTGCCGGGCAAAAGCGGGCTGGGTGCGCCCTTGGGCTGCCTGGACAGCGCGCGCTACGGCATAGCCTGGGGCGCCATCGGCGTGGCCATGGAATGCTATGATACCGCGCTGCGATACAGCAAGGAACGGATCCAGTTCGGCAAGCCGATCGGTCAATT
>JBIQMI010000061.1:0-14525 GCA_044463585.1 Cryomorphaceae bacterium | reverse complement strand
CGTCGGTGATCACCAACGTGTAATCGCCGGCGGGTGCGGTGATCGATGGCGTAGTGGCCCCGTTGCTCCACGCGTACTGGAATGGCGGCGTGCCAACGGTGATGTTCACGGTGGCGCTGCCATCCTCATTGCCCGTGCAGGATTCGTCCACCACGGTGGGTGCGGCGGTTAACAGCCCCGGCAGCACCTGCACGGAATAGACGTAGGTCTGCAGCGCAGGAATGGGGCATGCGCCATCGTTGGCGGTGATGATAAAGGGGAAGAAGCCGGAAGCGCCGGGTATCCCGGTCCAACAAACCCGTACAGTGAGGGGGTTGGTGCCGATGGTGGTCAACGTGGCGCCGGGAAGGTTTTGCGCGATGTTGGATGTCACGGTGATCACATCGCCCGGGTTCGGGTCGCCGATAACGGCATCGAAACAGAAATTCCCCGATTCACAAATGCGTATGGCCCGAGGCCCCGTTTGCCAGGCTTGGCCGGTGAGGTTGCCCACAAGGCCGGTGGTTGGGTCGGGAGGAATATTGGTGCACGGATAGGCGATGAACTGCATGTCACGCATGATCGAGCCCATCCATACGCCATTGTGGTCATAACGGTCAACCCGCACCACCACCACCCAATTGCCCACTTGGTTCAGGGTGAAGTTCACTTGCCCCGTGTGCGGGTCGAGCGTGATCCCGGATATGGGTTCCGCGCCCGAGAACGGCGGCACGTACGGCAGGTCCACCGCGCCAACGTTGCGCGCGTTGATGAACGTGTAGGTGAGTGAGTCGCCGGCCGGGTCATAGGCGCCATAGCTGTACGACACGGGGTAGCCGGCGCACACATACGGAATGGCCGCGTTGGTGAAGCGCGGCGATTCCTGGCAAGGCGCATCGAGGTTGTTGATGCGGGCCTCGGTGTAGATGTTCTTGTTGCCGGGACCGACCAGGTTGGCGATCGCGCCGTTGCGGTAGGTATCCGTCCACGAGATCGTCCAATAGTTGCACGGGGGCAGGGTTACCACGCCAGTGTACACGTACTCCTGCATGCCGGGCAAAGTGCCGTTCCGGTGGCACGTACTTTCGCCCAACTGGGCCTGGCAGAGCTGAGAGATCTCGGTGCCGCCGTTGGTGCTTACCGTTACCGTGCGGTTGCCGCAGGGGCTTTGCACGCTCAAGGAGTATGAATTGGAGAGGTTCTGGCCCGCGCAATCGCGGTACACCATCATGGTGATGCGGTACTGGTTCCCGCCCAGGCACTCGTAATAGATCTCGCCCCCGGCAATGTGCGTTGCCCAGGCAGTTGTTGCGGACGACAGGAAAAGCAGGAGCAGCACAAGACCGTGTAGACTGCGAGGCATGCAGGAAGCTTTGGGTTCACCTTGCTACGGGAATCACGCGAACTAGGTTTCAGGAATGCTGGCGGCAACGGCTGGAAACCCGGCCGGGCCCCAAAGGGCAAGGCGCGGGAATTAACTTCGCGGCCCTGTACGAAAGAGCATGTTCGAGAATCTAAGCGACAAGTTGGACCGCGCCTTCAAGGTGCTGAAAGGCCAAGGGCAGATCACGGAGATCAACGTGGCCGAAACGATGAAGGAGGTGCGGAGGGCCCTGCTCGATGCCGACGTGAACTTCAAAACGGCCAAGGAATTCACCGACCGGGTGAAGGCGAAGGCCTTGGGCCAGAATGTGCTTACGGCAGTAAGCCCCGGCCAATTGCTCATCAAGATCACCCACGATGAGCTGGCCGCACTGATGGGGGGCACCAACGCGGGTGTCAACCTTTCGGGCAACCCCACGGTGGTGCTCATGAGCGGCCTGCAAGGCTCCGGGAAAACCACGTTCAGCGGCAAGCTTGCGAACTTCCTGCGGAAAAAAGGCCGGCGGGTCCTGCTTACGGCGGCCGACGTTTACCGCCCCGCCGCTATCGACCAGTTGGAAACCCTGGGCAAGCAGCTCGACATCAGCGTTTACAGCGAACGCGATAACAAAGACCCTGTGGCCATCGCGCGCAATGCCGTGGCACATGCCAAACAGCACGGCTTTACGGCGGTGATCATCGATACCGCCGGTCGCTTGGCAGTGGACGAGGCCATGATGCAGGAGATCACGGCCATAAAGAAGGCGATCAACCCGCAGGAAACCCTCTTCGTGGTGGATGCCATGACCGGGCAGGACGCAGTGAACACGGCCAAGGCCTTCAATGATCGCCTGGATATCGACGGCGTTGTTTTGACCAAACTGGACGGCGATGCCCGCGGCGGCGCGGCCTTGACCATACGCAGCGTGGTGGACAAGCCCATCAAATTCATCGGTACCGGTGAGAAGATGGAGGCCATCGACGAGTTCCATCCTGACCGCATGGCCGGTCGGATCCTGGGCATGGGCGACGTGGTATCGCTGGTAGAGCGGGCGCAGGAGCAATTTGACGAAAAGCAGGCCCGCGCCCTGCAGAAAAAGATCGCCAAGGACCAGTTCGGCTTCGATGATTTCCTGGAGCAGATCCAGCAGATCAAGAAAATGGGTAACATGAAGGACCTCATGGGCATGATCCCCGGTGTGGGCAAGGCCATGAAGAACCTCGACATACCGGATGATGCCTTCAAGGGCATCGAGGCCATCATCAGCAGCATGACTCCCCATGAACGGCGCGAGCCCAGTGTGATCAACGGCAGCCGCCGCCAGCGCATCGCCAGCGGCAGCGGCACCAATGTGGCCGAAGTGAACAAACTGATGAAGCAGTTCGAGGAGACCCGCAAGATGATGAAGATGATGGGCGATAAGAGCAAGATGCAGGCGATGATGCAGCGCATGCAGCAGATGCAGGGTATGCGCCGCTAAGCGCGGCAACCTTACCGCCCCGGTTGCGTTCCAACCGCCCAAATCGGTTGTTGATGCGCTTGATCGGGCTGTTCGGCGTTTTTCTTGCGATCGGGGTTATGGCCCAAACCGGGCCTGCGGGCATTGGCGGCCCGGCCAGCAATCCGCTTTGGTTGGATGCCGGCAACGGCGTGTTCAAAGGTGCAGGCACCAATCCCGCTGGCAATGGCGATGCCGTTCAGCAATGGAACAATGTTTCCGGCAATCCACGCCATGCACAACAATCCTCCGCGGCGAACCGGCCCCAATACCGGACCAATGTGCTCAATGGCAGGCCCACGCTCCGGTTCAATGCACCAAGCGGCACGCGCATGGCGGTTTCCTCGCTCAACAGTTCCACGGCGGGGAAGGCCTCTGTGTGGGCGGTGGTCAGTTATTCCAGCCTGGCCAGCCCCAACCCGGGCGTGTTGCAGGGTACTGCACCAGGGAACGTGTATTCCAGCTCACCCGCCGATAAGAACATCGGCCTATGGGTGAGCAACGTGAACAAGGTGTGGGGCAGGGGCATACAAAGCGATGGCACCAGCGTGAACGTGCCCGCGGTCACCTCGCTTTCGGCCAACAGGTTCTACATCCTCAGCACGCAATACGACGGCACGCGCATCAGCCAATACGTGAACAACGCATCGGCAGGCGTGGCCAGTTACAACGGTACCCTGCGTCCTTGGCCCGAAATGTCCATCGGTACACAGGCCGGTACCGAAGTATGGAATGGCGATATCGCCGAGGTGGTCGCTTTCAACACCGTGCTGAATGGCACGCAACAGCTGGTCATGGCCAACTATTTGGCCGCCAAATACGGCCTCGCGCTGGGTGCCGACGATATATACACGCAGGATGACCCGGCTAACGGCGATTATGATCACGAGGTGGCGGGAATAGGACGGATATCCGCGACCGACATGCATACATCGGCAAAAGGAACCGGCATCGTGCAGATCTCCGGGGCGACCGGCCTTGACAACAACGAGTTCTTGATCTGGGGCCACGATGGAGGCACATTAGGCTCATGGGGTGCCGGTGATCGGCCGCCAGGGGTGGTGGAACGGCTGGTGCGCACCTGGCGCGTGAACGAAGTGAACCGTTCCGGGGTTGCGGTGGACGTGGGCGCGGTCGACATCACCTTCGACCTTTCGGGCCTGGGGCCTGTGGTGGCAGGCGACCTGCGCTTGCTCGTGGACAGCAACAACGATGGTGCCTTCGCCGATGAATTGCCCTTGGCAGGCGCTGTGGCCTTGGGCGGCGGGCAGTACCGCTTCAACGGCGTTACCGCATTACGCAACAACGTCAGGTTTACATTGGGCTCGGCCAACCGCACAACCACGCCGCTGCCCGTGGAACTGCTCTTCTTCGAGGCCAGACCTCAAGACCGGCATGTGCAGCTGGCCTGGGCCACGGCCAGTGAGATAAACAATGCGATGTTCGCTGTTGAGCGTTCCGCCAACGGGATCAACTGGGAAACGGTGGCCACGGTGCCGGGTGCCCGCAACAGCTCCCAGCGCCTCGAATATGCCCAACGCGACGATGCGCCCTTGGCGGGCACCAGCTACTACCGCTTGCGCCAAACGGACCACGATGGCGGGTCCACACTTTCCGAGGTGGTGCCTGTGGTGAGGGGTTTGCCCGGGGCGATCATCATCGCACCAAATCCGGCCCGCGGGCCTTTCTCCGTCGTGCTTGATCCCCTGGAAGAGGATGCGACCGTGGAGCTGATCGATATGCAAGGACATGTGCTGTGGCGGCGAGCCGCTGCATTGGCGGGTAGCAACATGCCTGTGGAAGTTACCGACTTGCCTGCCGGGGCATACCTCGTCCGGATCTTGGCGGGCCAGCACTCCCGCACGGGAAGGCTTATCGTTCCAGCTGATTGACCGGGCCGGCCGGTCCGTGAGGTTGATGACCCATAAAAGGTTTTTGCCGCTGGGGGCTGGGCATTAGTTTCGGCCCCATGCAGGAACAAACGGCCACGTACCGGCTACTGAACGGCGTGGAATGCGGGAAGGCGCTGCGCAAGGGCATTGCGAAGGAGGCGGAGCAGGTGAAGAATGATCGCGGAAGTGCCCCGCACTTGGTGGCCGTGCTGGTAGGGGAAGATCCGGCCAGCCAAACCTACGTGGCCAGCAAGGTGAAAGCCTGTGAGGAAGTGGGCTTCCGAAGCACACTGCTGAAAAGACCCGCCGACATCACCGAAAAGGACCTGCTCCTGCTTGTACGGCAACTCAATGACGACCGCGAAGTGGACGGTTTCATTGTGCAATTGCCGTTGCCAAAGCACATCAACGAGGAGCGGATCACCTTGGCCATTGACCCGGACAAGGATGTGGATGGCTTCCATCCGCAGAACCTCGGGCGCATGATCCTGGGCCTGCCGGGCTACCTGCCCGCCACGCCCAACGGCATTATGGCCATGTTGGAGCACTACCAGGTGCCTACGGAAGGGAAGCACTGCGTGGTGGTTGGCCGCAGCCACATCGTGGGCACCCCCATGAGCATATTGATGAGCCGCAACAGCTCGCCGGGCAATTGCACGGTCACCTTGGCCCACAGCCGCACACGCGACCTGGCCTCCATCACCCGCCAGGCCGATATACTCATTGTGGCCATGGGCAAGCCGAATTTCATCGGTGCCGATATGGTGAAGGAAGGCGCCATAGTGGTGGACGTCGGCATCCATCGTCTGCCGGATCCCACCCGGAAAAGCGGTCATCGCCTGTGCGGTGATGTGGATTTCGAGGCCGTGGCGCCCAAGGCATCGTGGATCACACCGGTCCCGGGCGGGGTGGGGCCCATGACCGTCACCAGCCTGCTCATCAACACGCTGAAAGCCGCGAAACGATAGGAAAGATCGTGCCCTCCTTCGCCGTGTTGGCCCAGGTTCGCACTTCACCCAAAATACACGGACCATGCCAGAGGAGAGAGCATCATT
This sequence comes from Cryomorphaceae bacterium, assembly GCA_044463585.1. Lineage (GTDB taxonomy): Bacteria > Bacteroidota > Bacteroidia > Flavobacteriales_F > PHOS-HE28 > PHOS-HE28. Next base: position 8,738 of record JBIQMI010000061.1, on the reverse strand, counting down.
CTACAACCAGGTCTTCGGCAACAACCGCAAATGGATCGAGCAGAAGAGGGCCGAGGACCCCGATTATTTCACGCGGCTTGCCCAAGGGCAACAGCCTGAGATCCTGTTCATCGGGTGCAGCGATAGCCGCGTGACCGCGGAGGAACTGATGGGCGCCTCGCCGGGGCAGGTTTTCGTGCACCGCAACATTTCCAACGTGGTGGGCAGCGCCGACCTCAATGCACTGAGCGTTGTGGAGTATGCGATCGGGGCGTTGGAAGTGAAGCACGTGGTGGTATGCGGCCATTACGGCTGTGGGGGCGTGAAGGCCGCCATGCAGCCGCAGGACCTTGGGCTGCTCAACCCGTGGCTGCGCATGATCAGGGATGTGTACCGCCTGCACCGCGCGGAGCTGGACGCCATCGGCGATGAAAAGAAGCGCTATGACCGCCTGGTGGAGCTGAACGTGGAGGAGCAGTGCATCAACGTGATCAAGACGGCGGTGTTCCAGAAGGCCTTTCTGCGCACCAAACACCCGCAGGTGCATGGTTGGGCATTCAACATGGCCACCGGCGAACTGGTGGACCTGCACTTCGATTTCGAACGCAAGCTCGATGAAATCCGGGCCATCTACGATCTGAAGCCGGGCAATTGACCGGCATGTCGGTCCTCACCGACCCCCTCACCAAACCACCAAACCACCAAAACCACCAAAACCATGAGATTGCCAGCGATCGTGCTGGGTGCCACACTATTGGCCGCAATGCCGGTGACCGCCCAGAAAAAAACCAACAAGGCCAACGTGAAATGGGGGCCCGACCTCACTGAAAAAGAGAACGGGACATTCATTGAGGTGATCGGCGACAATGGGAAATCCACCTTCCTAATGGCCAATCATAAGAAGGACAAGTTCATCCAACGCATGGATGGCCTGAAGATGGCCTGGGAGAAGCCGCTTGACCTGAAGATGGACAAGAAGGAAATGATCCTTGAGAAGATCCTGCTCACGGAAGCGGAAGTACTGGTGTTCACCAGCCTTTACGATAAGAAAGCGAATGAGAACAGGTTGTACGTATCGGCCTACGACCAAAAGAATTTCGCCCCCGGCAAGCAGTTCGCCACGGTTGCGGTCATTCACGCCGATAAACAGGCCAACGCAGGCTCTTTCATACTTAGGCTTTCACCGGGGAAAAGCAAGATCCTGGTGAACGCGAAGCCACCATTCGACAAGAAATCGACAGAGCGTAGCACCCTGTACATGTTCAACTCGGACATGCAGGTGCAGTGGTCGCAGGAATTCACGCTCCCTTACACCGATGAGGAGTTCAAAACGGAAGAATGGCGTGTGGATGACGACGGCACAGTGATCGTGCTCGGCGTGAAATACGCCCAAAAGCAGGAGAAGAGGGACCTGAAAAGGGCCAACAAGGCCACCTATGAATACCACCTGCTGGTTTACGATGGCAAGTCAGCCGAGCCGCAGGACAATGTGATCTCGGTATCCGACAAGTTCCTGCAGGACATGACCATCTCCATGGGTGCCGAGGGCGATATCCTGTGCGGAGGGCTGTATGGCAACAAGGGCAGCTTCAGCGTGCGCGGTGCCTTCTACCTCCGCCTCGACAGGAACTCCAAGCAGATCGTCCATTCAAGCTACAAGGAGTTCAGCGACGACTTCATTACCGCGTACATGGAGGAAAAAGAGGCCGAGAAGGCAAAGAAGAAGGCCGAGAAGAAGGGTGTGGAGATGGAGCTTCCGGAATTCAAGTTGCGCGATATCATTCTCCGCGACGATGGTGGTGCCGTGCTGCTGGCCGAACAGTATTTCGTGCGGGAGGTCACCTCCACCTATAGCTCCAACGGCCAAACCTATACCACCACCAACATCCATTACTTCTATAACGACCTGTTGGTGATCAACATCGACCCAACGGGCGATATCCAATGGGCGGTGAAGGTCCCCAAGCGCCAGCACAGCGTGAACGACCAAGGCCGCTATAGCGGTGTGGCGGTGAACGTGAAAGGGAGCAAGATCTACTTCGTCTTCAACGATAGCGGGGAGAACCTCTTCCTGAAGCCCGGCGACAAGGTGAAGCAATTCGCGGTTACCGGTAAGGATGCGCTGGTGGTGCTGGCCACCGTGGACGCTGATGGGCACGTAAGCCGCGAAGCCCTTTTCTCACCCGAGCGGCGCGATGTGATCCTGCGGCCGCAGGATTGCGTGGAGCTGAAGGATGACACCATGTTCATTTACGCCAACCGCAAAAAGGACTACCGCTACGGGTTGATCACCTTTGAGTAGGCCGCACACGGAAAGAAGCAAGGCCGGCGGTATCCCCGTCGGCCTTGCCTGTTTCTGCAAGAATGCCGTGCGTTCAGCGCGTGCCTCCCTTGCGCAGCGCGGCCATCTTCAGTACCGCCACTGCGGCCTCCACACCCTTGTTGCCGTGTTTGCCGCCGCTGCGGGCGCGGGCCTGGTCCATAGTGTCGTCGGTAAGCACGCAGAAGATCACCGGTACGCCCGTTTTCAGGCCCACTTCCATGATGCCACGTGCCGCCGCCTGGCATACGAAATCGAAATGTGGTGTTTCGCCGCGCACCACGCTCCCGATGCAGATCACCCCGTCGAGGGCATGCTGTTCCAGCAGCATTTGGGCGCCCAAAGCGAGCTCGTAACTGCCGGGCACCGGCCATTCGCGCAGATCCTTCAGCGCCACGCCGTGCTTCAATAGGGTCTCCACCGCGCCATCGCGCAGCGCACCGGTGATCTCGGCGTTCCATTCGCTTACCACCAGCCCCAAACGCAAACCGGTGCCCTTGGGGACACCGGCCGCATCGTACTTGGAAAGGTCCACGGTGGCCATTACGAGGGCTGGCCTGCCATGGCCTTGGCGCGGGCCGCGTATTTCTTGGCCTGTGCCGCGTCCGGCGCGTTGGGGTAATCGGTGGTGATGCGCCCGAAGCATTTCGCTGCATTCTTCCAATCGCCCTGTTGTTGGTACACAATGCCGGCCTTCATCAGGAACATCGGTGTGGTGTAATCGCTGTTCACCAGGTTGGCTGCCTTCATGAACTGGGTGGCTGCTTCTGCGGGCAGTCCTTGCTCCACCAGCACATCGCCCTGGTTGCCCGTGGCCATTACGCGCAGCACGTCATCGCCAAGGTCGGCCTCCTTGTAGTACTGCAGCGCAGTCTCGAAGTCGCCCTGCTGGTGCTTGATCACCGCGATGTAGAACTTCGCCAGGTTGCCGGTGGTGGTGCTGCCGTACTGGTCGGCCACGTCCAGGAAGCCCAGGTAGTTGCCATCGCCGTTCAGCGCCTTGTCCAGCGAATCGATCTCGAAGTAGTACTGTGCCTTCCAGATCATTTCCTGCGCCTCCTTGGCGCGCGGCTCGGCAACGAACTTGCGGTAGCCCAACAGGCCCCCGACGATCACAAGCACCGCCACCACACCGATGGTGATCGCCTTCTTGTTCTTTTCCAGGAAGAGCTCGCTCTTGGTGTAGATCTCACCAATGTCCAGGTCTTTCTGCTCACTTGTTTTGGTCGACATGGTAGTGGCCGCCGATTTTTTTATGGTGCGCAAAAGTATGCGTTGCGGCCAAACTCGGCATAGTATGGACGCGAGGCCGCGAAATACGCACAAATGCCGATGCCGTCCAAGCGGGCGCCAACCCGGTGGGTTACCTTTGGGGCACCGCCATGAATGTAGTGCTGGAACGGCTTTCCGTCCTCCAATTCCGCAACCACCGCCAGGCCACCTTGGAGCTGGGGCCGCAGGTGAACTGCATCACCGGCCCCAACGGCACGGGCAAGACCAACCTGCTCGATGCCATCCACTACCTGTGCATGTGCAAAAGCTATTTTGAGGCGCAGGATACACTGAACGTGCTGCATGGCGAGGACTGGTTCGTGGTGAAGGGCTCCATGCGCACCGCGGATGGCCTGGACGAGCTTTCGTGCGCGGTGCGCAAGGGGCAGCGCAAGGTCTTCAAGCGCAACCACAAGGAATACGAACGGCTGGCCGACCATGTGGGCCGGTTCCCGGCCGTGATGATCACCCCATATGACGGCCAGTTGGTACTGGATGGCAGCGAGGTGCGGCGCAGGTTCCTCGATGGGCTGATCGCACAGTTCGACCGGGTGTACCTCGACCACCTGATGCGCTACAACCGGGCCCTGGCCCAGCGCAACCTGTTGCTGAAACAGGACCGCGCACCGGTGCAGCGCGCTTTGGTGGTGCCGTGGGACGAGCAGTTGGTGCTGCACGGCGAAGCGGTGCACGGGGTGCGGGCCCGGTTCATGGGCGAGGTGGCCCCGCTGTTGGAGCGGCATTACCAAGGCATTTCCAGCGGGCCGGAACAGGTGGCCATTGCATACCATACCGGTGTAGCGGCCATTGGCATGCGCGCGGTGCTGGATGCGCAATGGGAACGCGACCTGGCCGCACAGCATACCACGGGCGGCATCCATAAGGACGACCTGCTCTTCACCATCGATGGCCGGGCGTTGAAGAAGTTCGGAAGCCAAGGACAACAGAAAACATTCCTGATCGCCCTGAAATTGGCGCAGTTCGACCTTACCGCGCAGCGCAGCGGCATAAAGCCCATGCTCTTGCTCGACGACATCTTCGACAAGATCGACCCCCAGCGCATGCGGCATTTGTTGCGCCTGTTGGGCGATGGCCGCTTCGGGCAAGTGATCATTACCGATACCGATGCCCAACGCTTGGGGCACGCCTTGGAAGGAACCGGCCTCGACACCCGCTTTTTCAACCTGAAGCACCAGGCCGGGCCGGAGCAAGCGGAATACCTTGCACCACAGAACGCATGAAACGCAGCAACGAACTCACCTTGGGGCAGGCCATGGAACAACTGGTTGATGCCTACGGCCTGCGCGAACGCTTGGACGAGCAGGCCGTGGCCAGCCTATGGGATGAACTGGCAGGCGGAATGATCGCACGCCGCACGGTGGCCGTGAAGCTGCGCAAGGGCAAGCTTTACATCAAGGTGGACAGTGCACCCTTGCGCCATGAACTGGGCTTCATGCGCGACGGGCTGAAGAACACCATCAACCAGCGCATGGGCCGGGAGGTGGTGAAGGAGATCCACTTGGATTGAGGTGGCCACGCCGCATCAGCGCGATCGCAACCCGGTTCCGGTATAGAGGGCGCCAAATACATGGCCCCGGTCCCCGGATGCCGGCCGGGCATCCAAGGGCCGGGAAGGCCGTCAGCGATCAATATTGTTCGCGTCCGCTGAAGAAGAACGAACCCTCGATGGCGGCGTTCTCATCGCTATCGCTGCCGTGCACGGCATTCTTCGCCTTGCTCTCCGCGAATTGCTTGCGGATAGTGCCTGCCGCGGCCTCAGCCGGGTCAGTGGCGCCGATCAACGCCCGGAAGTCGGCAACAGCGTTTGCCTTCTCCAAGATCGCCGCCAACACCGGGCCGCTGGCCATATAGTCCACCAGTTCGCCGTAGAACGGACGCTCCTTGTGCACTTCATAGAATTTGCCGGCCTCTTCCTTGGAAAGGCGGGTATATTTAAGGGCCACCAGGCGGAACCCTTTGGAGAGGATGAGGTCCAGGATCTTGCCGGCATGGCCTGCCGCCATCGCCTCAGGCTTGATCATGGTGAACGTTCTGTTGGTTGTCATCGTAGAAATGTTGAAAACGGCGGCAAAAGTAGGCCTTCAGGCTGGTCAAGGTCCGATGGATGAATGTTTTCTTCGCGCCGAGATTACCCCTGACTCCCTTGTTCCTATTCCCATCCTTAACATGCGTGCGAAAATCTTCCTGTTGGGCGCGTTCGGCCTACTGGTTGCCTGCGGTGGAACGGAAACCGCCGATGCACCCAGGAAAGAGCACTTGGTGATCGGTGGCGCCGATGCCTCCGACCATGCGGGCAACTACTACCAGATGCCCACGCCCAATGAACTGTTCCAATTGGTGCGCACCATGAGCAGCGATGGGCAGAAACAAATGATGAGCCCCGCCCGCAATGTGGACCGGTACGCCACAACCGCCAAGAAAGCATTGAATTTCGGGGTGTACGCCACCGATCTGGTGTACGCCAGCAACTACAAGATCACCAGCGAGGTGGTGCGCTACTACCTCACCTGCAAGAAACTTGGCGAACAACTGGGCCTTTCAGGCTCATTCACCGACAAGGACTTCAGCCGCCTGGAACGGAACCTTACCCGGGGCGATTCGCTGGACGTGATCAGCAACGATGCCTACGAGCGTGCCTACCGCCGCATGCAGGACGATGACATGGGCGCCACGCTTGCGCTGGTATTGGCCGGGGGATGGGTGGAAAGCATGCACCTGGTGACCCGGCAAGTGCTGCATGTGGATCCACAGGACCCCTTGGTGCAGCGGGTGGCCGAGCAGAAAGTGAGCCTCGACCATTTGATGGAACTGATGGCCCAGTACGCCGATGCTCGACAGGTGGACAGCGTTCGCAATGAGCTATCGAAACTGCGCGACATTTACGACACCTTTCCCGTGGTGCGCATCGAACATCCTGACAAATCGCCGAGCGGAAGGCAGATCCTCGGTGATGACGTGACCATTGTGATCACATCCGATGGGTTCAATGCGCTTGCCAAACAAGTTGAAACCCTGCGGGAGAACATCATTCTTCCGGAGGACATCATTCCATCTGCCCCAAACCCGAATTAGATCATGCCACTGCGATCCATCTTTACCACCACCGTGGCGGCGGCGCTCGCTCTAGGAGCGATGGCGCAAAGCGAGTGTTCCGAATTCTGGAAATCCGCGCCACGGGCCAGCGATTCCCGATTCACCGTGAATGGGCAAAGCCGCGCCGCAAGCGTGCAGGTGGGCGTGCCCACGGAACTGAACATCATCATCTACAAAGGCCAGGATTACCGCATCTCGTTCGTGTACGACGAGAAGATCCTCGGCGATGAGGTAGTGGCCCGCATCATCGAAAAGGTGCGCGGCCCGAAAAAGAAGGGCCCGGCCCAAGGCATGGCCATGAAAGGCGGCCAAGGCCAGGAAAAGGCCGAATTCGAGGATGTGCGCAAGGTGATCTGGGATAACCAGGACCATGAAATGGCGAACTCCGTGGAATTCACGGCCACTTCAACCAAGCGCATTGCCATTGAGGTTGTCGCGCCCGGCGCGCCGGAAAACCCCAAGGATGCGAAAAAAGGCCGCGTGGCCCCCGACATTGGCTGCTTGGGCATTTTGATCGAGCACATGCCCACGCCTACGATCGGCTTCTGAGCAGCACGGGTGTTGGCGGTACTTTTGCCGCCCATGTCATTCTCCTCCCTTCCCGAGCAATCGGTGAAAGCCTTGGCGGCGTTGTTGCAAACGCCCAAGCGGATCGCCATCACCACGCATTTCAATCCCGACGGCGACGCCCTTGGAAGCTGCTTGGGGCTGGCGCCAGTGCTGGAAAAAATGGGGCACCGCGTGCAGGTGGTCCTGCCGAATCCGGCACCCAACAACTTGCGCTGGATGCCCGGGCATGCCGCGGTGATCGATCACACCGTGCACAAGGAACAAAGCTTGGCCGCGATCAAGGAGGCGGAGGTGCTGTTCTGCCTCGACTTCAATCGCGCCGACAGGGTGCAGGAATTGGAGGCTGCGCTGCGCGACGCACCATTGAAGGTGATGATCGATCACCATCGCGGGCCTGATACCATCTTCAACATCATCTTCAGCGATGTATCGGCCTCATCCACCTGCCAGCTTGTGCATGATGTGATCGGGGCCCTTGGCCAGGACCAGCACATTGACGAAGCCGTGGCCACCTGTCTTTATGCCGGGATCATGACCGACTCCGGTTCGTTCCGCTTTCCCAGCACCAGCGCGCACACGCACCGCGTTACGGCCGAGCTGATCGCCCGCGGCGCGAAGCCCCATCAGGTGTACCAGGCGATCATGGAGGACAATACCGTGGAAAGGCTGAGGCTTACGGGCTACGCACTTGGCCAGAAGCTCGAAGTGCTGGAAAAGGGCCAGGCCACCCTCATCGCCCTGTCGAAGCGCGAGCTGGAACGCTTCCACTTCGTGCCGGGCGATACCGAAGGCCTTGTGAATTTCGGACTTACCGTAAGGGGTGTGCGGCTGGCCGCATTCCTGGTGGAACGGACGGACGGCATCAAGCTCAGCCTGCGTTCCAAGGGGGCGCTGCCGGTGAACGAGCTGTTGGCCGAGCATTTCGAGGGGGGAGGACATGCCAACGCCGCAGGGGGCCGCTGGTTGGGCAGCATGAGCGCGGCAGTGGACAAGCTGAAACAAGTGCTCCCTGCATTTTTAGCCGCGCACCCCGCATGAAACGGATATGGGTGTTGTTGGTCCCAGTGGCCTTGGCCGGGTGCAGCGGCAACGATCAAGCCCCGCCGGCCGTGGTAGGGCACCGCACCGCCCAGCCTGACCAAAGCTTGATCGAGCAGAACAAGCGGATGGCGCAACGGGAGGAGGCCGACATCCAGGCCTGGATCAAACGCCAGGGCGGCACCATGATCGCTACCGGCACGGGCCTTCGCTATAAACTGCTGCGCGATGTGCCGGGTGCTAACGCCAAGCCCGGCCAAGTTGCAGTGCTCACCTACACGGTGCTCCTGCTCAACGGCGATACTGCATATGCCTCTGCCCCTGGGGAAACGGCTTCTTTCCGCATCGAACACAGCGACGTGGAAAGCGGTCTGCAGGAAGGCGTGCAGCACTTGAGCGTTGGCGACAGTGCGGTGCTGGTGATCCCCAGCGCCTTGGCCTACGG
>JBIQMI010000060.1:0-14542 GCA_044463585.1 Cryomorphaceae bacterium | reverse complement strand
ACGCCGATGAATTGCCCGCCGCCATCAGCAGGCTGGCATCGGGCCGCACCATCGGCAAGCTGGCCCTGCGCTGGGATCAGTGATCGGTATCGCCCTTGTCCGGGCCCGTGCCGGCGGGTGGGGTGGGCGCCGCGGGGTCGTCCAATGCGGGGGCCGGGTCGCCTGCGGGATCATCCTCCATGGGGCGCAGCCTTTCGTGCAGTGACCCCGGCGGCAACGTGGGTGAAAAGGGATCCGGGCTTTCGTTGCCCAAGGGCCGCATCTTCGGTTCCTGTGGTTTCTCCTTGGTGTCCATGGCAGTGGCTTTTTAGTGGTCGCAACAAGGTACGGCCCAAACGCATGCCGATCGCTGATCGGCCCGGTACCTTTGCGGTCATGGCACACCCGGGCATTCGTCCCAAACCGTTCAGCGCATGGCAATTGGGCCTTCAGCGCCCGTTGCTCATCGCCGGACCGTGCAGTGCGGAAAGCCGCGAGCAGGTGCTGGCCACGGCGCAACAGATCGTGGAGGCGGCTCCACAGGTGCAGGTGTACAGGGCCGGGGTGTGGAAGCCCCGCACGCGGCCCGGCCATTTCGAGGGCGTGGGAGCGCCTGCCTTGGCCTGGTTGGCCGAGGTGAAGGAGTGCACGGGCCTGCCCACCACCACCGAAGTGGCCACGCCGGAGCATGTGGAGCAAGCGCTGAAAGCGGGCGTGGACATGCTTTGGATCGGGGCGCGCACCACCCCGAACCCGTTCAGCGTGCAGGCCATTGCCGATGCATTGCGCGGTGTGGACGTACCGCTGTTCGTGAAGAACCCGGTGAATCCGGACCTGCAGTTGTGGCTCGGTGCAATAGAACGGCTTTTCGATGCCGGGCCCTCGCGCATTGCGGCCATCCACCGCGGTTTCCATTGGTTCGAGCGCACGCCCTACCGCAACAGCCCCATGTGGGAAATACCGGTGCGCCTGAAGGCCGCTTTCCCCGACCTGGAGTTGATCTGCGATCCCAGCCACATCACCGGCCGCACCGACCTGCTGCACAAGGTGGCCCAGCAAGCGCTCGATCTCAACTTCAGCGGGCTGATGGTAGAGACGCACCGTGCACCCGCCGAGGCCTTGAGCGATGCCGGGCAGCAGCTTACCCCCGCGCAACTGGGCGAACTGCTGGGCGGCCTTGTGTTCCGCAGTCCCGGCAACGAAGCCCACCTGCGCGACGAATTGCAGGAGCACCGCGACCTGATCGATCGGCTGGACGAGGAGATCCTGCAAAAACTCGGTGCCCGCATGGAGATCAGCGGGCGCATCGGTGCCTTCAAGCATGCCCACAACGTGGCGATCCTGCAGCCCCGGCGCTGGCGCAAGATCATGGAGGACGCGCACGCATTCGGCAAGGCCCAGGGCCTGTCGGCCACGTTCATCCAAGCGTTGATGGACGCCATCCACGACGAAAGCATACAGCGGCAGACCATCGTTTGGGAGCAGGAAAAAGGGCAGCTGTAAATTTTTCCCGGGGTGAACAAGTCCGTTCCGGACGGAATACTTTTACTGTACCAAACCCCCGACCGTACAAGGAAAAGCGCTACCTCATTGCGTCAGCGGTGCTTCTTTTTTCGTTGCAAGGAATCGCCCAGCCGCAGTTCACCAATGGCACGGCACTGCTGGCCCACGGGGCCAACAGTGGCGGCTGCATGGCCGTTACCGACATGGACGGCGACGGCCTCGACGATGTGGTGCAACTGGACAACAGCCGCCACGTGTACGTGCTGTACCAGGAAGCCGACGGCAGCTTCACGCCGGTCGATTACGGCCAAGTGTCCTCCAGCGCCCAATGGGGCTGGGCCATGGCCGACCTGGACAACGACGGCCACAAGGACATATGCAGCGCGGGCAATTTCGATGGCGTGCACCTGCTGAAGATCACCGCGCGCGGCAACTACACGCTCATGATCCTCAACGGCCCGGGCATTTTCCAACAGTGCATGAGCATGGCGGACGTGGACAACGATGGCCGCGTGGATGTTTTCGCCTGCAACGACGTGGGTGCGCCCAACCTGTACTTCACCGATGAATCCGGCATTCCGCAGTACAACGGCAGCTACATCGATTGGAGCACCACGCCCGCCAGTGACATGAGCGGCAACTACGGGAGCTGCTTCGCCGATGTGAACAACGATGGGCACTTGGACCTGTACATCGCGCATTGCCGGCAGGGCGTGAACAATCCGGATGATCCGCGCCGTTGGAACCGGTTGTTCATCAACAATGGGAACGGGCAGTGGACGGACGAGGCCGCGGTGCGCGGGGCCGATGACCATGAGCAGACATGGGCCACCGAACTCGGCGATTTCGACAACGATGGCGACCTGGACATGGTGAGCATTGAGCACAGCACCGGTGTGCAGCTGTTCGCCAACGACGGCACCGGGCAGTTCACCAACGTTACCGCCGGCAGCGGCCTGGGCACGGCCAGCTTCCCGCTGCAAGTGCTGTTCCGCGACCTCGACAACGATGGCTTTCTGGATGTACTGATCGCGGGCGGAAGCGAGTTCTTCTACAAGGGCAACGGCGATGGCACCTTCACCCCGGTGCAGAACGTGTTCCCCTACACCAAGGCCATGCACAGCTTCGCCTTCGGCGACCTGAACCGCGACGGGTTCGAGGATGTGTACGCGAACTACGGCAATGCCTATGTGGACGCGAGTTCCTCGAACCCGGACATCCTGTGGCTGAACACGCCCAATGGCAACCACTTCTTCCGTGTGCGGCTGATCGGCACGACCAGCAACCGCGATGCGGTGGGCGCTCGCGTGACCATCAACGGGCCATGGGGCACGCAGGTGCGCGAGGTGCGGGCCGGTGAAAGCTATGGCCTGGTCAACTCCTTCATCCTCTCCTTTGGCCTTGGGGCCGAAACGGTGGTGCCCACCATGACCGTGCGCTGGCCCAGCGGGCTGGAGGAAACCTTCAGCGGGCTGAACGCCGACCAGACCATCACTGTGGTGGAGGGCAGTTGCATCTCGCCCAACGCGTCCATCTTTGGCACACCGGGCACCACGCTATGCACGGGCGGCGCACCCATTGTGCTGGACGCCGGTGCCACGGGGGAGGTGCAATGGAACACGGGCACCACCGCCAATTCGATCATTGTTTCGCAGCCCGGCAACTACTTCTACACCACCGGCACGGCGCCCTGCCTCACCCAGGCCAACGTGCACGTCCGCCTCAACCCTGACGAAACACCGCTGGTGAGCGCCATGGGGCCCACCACCTTCTGCCCCGGCGACCATGTTGTGCTTGAGTCATCGCCGGCTGCGGCCTATGCGTGGAGCAATGGGGAGGAAGGGCAGTCCATCACCGTGGAAGATGCGGGCAGCTACACCGTGACGGTGCAAGGCGCCTGCGGCAACTTCACATCCGCCCCGGTAACGGTGGGCCTGCTTCAGGCCCCTGCGCCACCTGCGGTGCAGGATGTGGTGCTCCCCGAAGCAGGCACGGCCATCCTAGAGGCCGCAGGTGATAGCGTGCGCTGGTACGCCGGACCGATCGGCGGCGCGGCCATTGGCCACGGCAGCCCATGGACAAGCCCTTGGGTGGATACCGACAGCACTTTCTGGGCCGCAACATCGGGCGAGAATGGCGGTGCGGCCTCCAACGGAGGGAAAACGGATAAATCCATTACCGGCACCTATCAGAACAACGCCACGTACTACCTGGTTTTTTCAACCCAGCACGATATGGTATTGAAGAGTGCGAAGGTGTATGCCAACGGGGCCGGGGTGCGCAGCATCGCCTTGGTGGACCAAGCCACCGACGCCACCCTGCTGACGGGCGATTTCAACCTGCCCGATGGTGAAAGCCGGATCCAATTCAATTGGACCGTGCCCGCCGGCGGCAACTACGGCCTGCGCGTGGTGGCCGGTGATCCGCAACTGTGGCGCGATGGACTGGGCACGCCGCTCAATTACCCGTACAACTTGGGCGGCCTGGCCACGATCACCGGCTCCAGCTCGGGCTCCACCAGCTACTACTACTTCTTCTACGATTGGGAAGTATCCACACCTGCCACTTGGTGTGAAAGCGCCCGATCACCGGTGCATGTGCATGTGAGCACCACGGGCATCAACGGCCGCGCGGGCATCGCGCCCTTCAGCCTGTACCCCAACCCGGCGCATGATCGTGTTGTGCTGGAGGCCGGCCCATGGGAAGGCGCTAGGACCGTCCGGTTCCTCGACCTCTCCGGCCGCACCTGCCTTTCCGCCGCGATCGTGCGCGGGTCGAACAGCATCGATGTTTCGGCGCTGGCGCCAGGGATGTACACCGTGCGGGCAATGGACGGGGAGGCCGCATTCAACGCTACCTTCATCAAGCAGTAGCGCGTAAGCCGGGCACCTGGCGCCAAGGAAGCCGGTTTAGCAGCGGTGCCGCGGCCTGCCGTTACTTTGGGCCATGGCGCAAAACGAAGAAACCCGCCTGCTGGTGGTGGGTTGCGGTGCCTTGGCCAATGCGCTGTTGCCGCGGATCATGCGCATGGGCTGGGCACGGATCAGCTTGATGGACGGCGACCGGGTGGAGGTGAAGAACCTCGAACGCCAGGAGCTTTTCGCGCCGGTGGACGTGGGCAGGCCGAAAAGCGCGGTGCTGGCCGCCTGGCTGCGGCACATGCCCGTGGCGGTGGAGCTTGTGCCCGTGGACGCCTTCATCGGGCCGGACAATGCCGTGGAATGGATCGCGCAGCACGATGCCGTGGCCGATTGCACCGATGATGCCCACGCAAAACTGCTGATCGATAGGACCTGTGCCGCGGAAGGCAAGGTGTTGGTGAGCGGTTCCGTGCACGGCGCACAGGCCCAGGTGCTCACGCTGCACGCACAAGGGGCACAAGCGGAACTCGACCGCTCCACGCTCTTCGGCGGGAAGCCCGGTGCCGGGCAGGACGGCTGCGACATGCGCCACGTGCCGCTGGGCACGCTGCACGAGGCCGCACGGTGCATGGCCGGCCATTTGGCCGCATGGCGCAAGGGGAAGTCCACGAACGGCCGCATCGACCTGTTCGACGGCAGGGCATGGACCAGCATGGCCCCGCCACGAGGCTGATGGACGCCGGATTGCTGCTGCTGATCGCGCTGGTGGCGTTCGCCTATGCCATGGTCGGGCACGGCGGGGCCAGCGGCTACCTGGCCGTAATGGCCTTGGCCGGCATGTCCATCGCCGTAATGCGTCCCACGGCGCTGGTGCTCAACCTCTTCGTCAGCGCCATTGCCTTTGTCCAGTACGCGCGGGGCGAACATTTCCGGTGGCGCACCTTTTGGCCGTTCGCGGTGCTTTCGGTGCCCGCCGCTTGGCTGGGTGCGCAGTACATGCCCGATCCCGTGGTGTACAAGCGGATCCTCGCCGTATGCCTGCTCTTCGCCGTGGCGCGGTTGTTCGGCATGTTCGGCAAGGTGAAGGGGCCTGCTGTGCCGGTCCCGATCGCATGGGCGTTGCTGATCGGCGCCGTGCTGGGCCTGGTGTCCGGCATGATCGGCATTGGCGGCGGCGTGCTGCTGGGGCCGCTGCTGCTGCTTTTCCGCTGGGCCGACATGAAGACCACGGCGGCCACCACGGCGCTTTTTATCTTTGTCAACAGCTTGTCCGGCTTGGCCGGTGCACTGGCCTCGGGCCAAACGTTGGACAGGCACATGGTGCCTTGGATCGCGGCCGCCATGGCCGGGGGAATGCTCGGCGGATGGCTGGGCGCGCATAGGATGCAGGAGAAACGGTTGAAGCAGGCCTTGGGGCTTGTACTTCTTTTCGCCAGTGTAAAATTGATGTGGACATGATCAGCGTGTTGGAAGCGAAGCGGAGAATGATGAACCACCTGGATGCCCTTGGCCAGGAGCATTTGCCACTGCTGGAGGCGTTGGGAAGGTACACCGCCCGCGACATCGCCGCGCCGTTCGACCATCCGCTGTTCGATTCGAGCGCCATGGACGGCTACGCTTTCGCCTTTGGCGATGGGGAGCAATGGAGCGTGGTGGGCGAAGTGGCCGCCGGTGATGTGTTCCCGCGCAGCCTGAAGCCGGGCGAATGCGTGCGCATTTTCACCGGGGGCATGATGCCGTTGGGCAGCGATACCGTGGTGCCGCAGGAACGGGTGCAGCGCGAAGGCGACCTGATCACCCACAACGACCTGAAGCTGAGGCCCGGCAGCAACGTGCGCCGCAGGGGCGAACAACTGCGCGCCGGTGATGTGGCCGTGAAGGCAGGCACGCTGCTCGATGCGCCCGCGATCGGGCTGTTGGCCTCGGTGGGCGTGGACGAAGTGGCCGTGGGCAAGCGGCCCAAGGTGGGGCTGCTGATCACGGGCAATGAATTTCTGGGGAACGGCGAAGTGTTGCCGGGCAAGATCTTCGGCAGCAACGGTGTGATGCTGCATGCCGCCTTGGTGAAGCATGGTATGATGCCGAAGGTCGTACAGGTGGGCGATGAGGAAGAGGAGTTGAAGAAGGCCGCAAAAGCGTTGCTGCGCAGCTGTGATGTGGTGATCACCACCGGCGGGGTGTCGGTGGGCGCGCATGACCATGTGCCCGGCACGGTGCAGGCGCTGGAGGGCGAGGTGGTCTTCCACGGCGTGCGGCAAAAGCCGGGCAAACCCATGCTCTTCGCCATGCTGGGCACCGTGCCGTTGTTCGGCCTGCCGGGCAATCCGCGCGCGGCCATGATCCTTTTCCTGGAGTACGTTTTGCCCTATTTGCGCGCCATGCAGGGCGCGGCCCAGCCTTGGCCGCGGCACGAGCGCCTGCCCATTGCGGCCACCGTTACCGTCAAGGGGCACCGCGCCGAGTTCAGGGCCGCGCGCGTGAAAAGCGGCCAAGTGGAACTACTGGCCGACGAAGGGTCGCACATGCTCCGCTCACTGGCCCACGCCAATGCACTGGCCTACATCCCCGCCGAGCTGCGCCACCTGGAACGGGAGGAACACGTGGAGGTGCATTACGTGGACTGATGGGCAGCAAGTACGCGTGGACAGGTGCGGTGCTGGCCGGGGGGAAAAGCACGCGCATGGGACGGGACAAGGCCCTGTTGGAAGTGGACGGCAAGCCATTGCTCCTGCATGCTGTTGAGCGGGCGCGGCCGCACGTACGCGAGCTGCTGGTGGTGGGCGATCCGCGGAAATACGGCCATGTGTGGCCCGAGGTGGTGCCCGACGAGATCCCCGGCATGGGGCCGCTGGGCGGTATTGTTACGGCCTTGGGCAGCGCGCGCTTCGACCGCCTGCTGGTGCTGGCCGTGGACGTGCCCGGCGTGAACGCGGACCTGCTGGAACGGCTGGTGCGCGAACTGCCCGATGACGCCGATGCACTGGTGCCGCGGCACAACGGCATGCTCGAGCCCTTGGTGGCCGCCTACCACCGCCGCTGCCTGCCCGCCTTCATGCAATGCATGATGCGCGGCCAGCTCAGCATGCATGGCGCATTGGGGCTGGTGAACACCGCGTACCTCGACATCGCGCCCGGCGGGAACGGATGGCCGGAGGACCTTTTCCGCAACCTCAACAGTCCTTCCGACCTTTGAGGCATGTTGGAAGTGAGACTCTTCGGCCTGCTGGCCGAAAAGGCCGGCGCCGAACGCCTGCATGTGCAGGCCGCCGATACCGATGAATTGCGGCGTGCACTGGAAGCACGCATCGCCGGGCTTGATGGGCTGTGCTACGCCATCGCCGTCAACAGGCAGATCACCAAGGGAAACGAACCGCTGGGCGGGGGCGAGGAGATCGCCCTGCTGCCGCCCTTTGCAGGAGGATGAGCAGCGCCAAGCACAAGGAGCGGGACATCTTCACCGAAGGCCCGATCGATCCCGCCTTCATCGCCGCCAGCATTGCGAAGTACGCGGGGCGCACGGAGATCGGTGCGCACGAGATCTTCATGGGCCAGGTGCGCGCCGACGAGATCAATGGCCAGCGCGTGCAGGCCATCGAATACACGGCCTACCGCGACATGGCCAACGAGCAGATGAAGGTGATCCGCGAGGAAGCCTTTTCACGCTGGCCCATCACATGCCTGCACGTGCACCACAGCCAAGGCCGGGTGCCGGCGGGCCAACTCTGTTTCCTCGTGTTCGCGTCGGCGGCGCACCGCAAGCAGGCGCGCGAAGCGGTGGCCTACGTGACCGATGAGGTGAAAAAACGGCTCCCCATTTTCGGGAAGGAGATCCTGGAGAATGGTGGGCACGAATGGAAAAGCAATTCCTGATGGTGGTCGCTGGGGTAATGCTCGAAGAAACATGTTTCATCCATAGCATGACCTGAGCCTTTGCGGCAAGCCACGATCCCCAATGATCAGCATCATCCACAAATTCCCCAACCTCCGCATCCTTCGCGGCCAATCTGCGCTGCGCGGCTGCGGCAACCATTTTATCCTGGCATGGTCGACATCACCCATAAACCCACCACGCTGCGCGAAGCATTGGCCGAGGCCACGGTAAGCGTGGGCAGCAGCGCCACCATTGATGCCGTACGCGAGCGCCGGGTGCCCAAGGGCGATGTGCTGGAGGCTGCGCGCATCGCGGCGCTGTTCGCTGTAAAACGCACCGCGGACATGATCCCCGATTGCCACCCCTTGCCGGTGGAGCACACGGAAGTGACCAGCGAACTGCAGGAGAAAGGCATTGTGGTGCGGGTGCGGGTGCGGACGATCTATCGCACGGGCGTGGAGGTGGAGGCCATGCACGGCGCCAGCGTGGCCGCGCTCACCATCTACGACATGCTCAAACCGATCGACAAGGCCATCACCATCGACCGTATTCGTTTGGTGGAGAAGAAGGGCGGAAAAAGCGATTGGACCGATGCCTTCGCGCGCGAATTGCGGGCAGGTGTGCTGGTGATCAGCGACAGCGTGGCGGCCGGCAAAAAGGAGGACAAGGCCGGTGCTGCGATCAGCGCACGCCTGGCCAAGCTCAACATCCATGGGGCCGCAACGGCCGTGGTGCCCGATGAGCCCGAGCTGATCGCCGCACAGGTGCGCTCGTGGGCAGCGCAAGGGCTGGACCTGGTGCTCACCACCGGCGGTACAGGGCTTTCGCCGCGCGACCGCACGCCGGAGGCCATCGCACCCTTGTTGCACCGCGAGGTGCCCGGCATCATTGAGGCTGCGCGCAGCTACGGGCAGCAGCGCGTTCCCTTGGCCATGATGAGCCGGGGCATAGCGGGCATGATCGGCCGCACGCTGGTGATCACATTGCCCGGTTCCACGCGGGGGGCGCAGGAAACCATGGACGCGCTGTTCCCCTTCGTGCTGCATGTGGTGAAGGTGCAGGACCACGCCTTCCGGCACGGACAGTAGCCGGATCAAGACCCGGCCACCACCAGCACGAACTCTCCTTTCGGGGCGTGCTGTTCGAAATGCGTGGCCAGTTCCGCCAAGGTGCCGCGCACGGTTTCCTCGTGCAGCTTGGTGATCTCGCGTGAAATGCTTGCCGGCCTTTCGGGGCCGAAGGCTTCCGCCAGTTCGTGCAGGGTGCGCGCAATGCGGTGCGGACTTTCGTAGAACACCATTGTCCTCCGCTCCGCGGCAAGGTCAGCTATGCGTGTCCGCCGGCCCTTCTTCACCGGCAAAAAGCCCTCGAAGGTGAAGCGGTCGCAGGGCAGGCCGCTGTTCACCAAAGCGGGCACGAAGGCCGTGGCGCCGGGCAGTGTTTCCACCGGCACGCCGGCCTTCACCGCAGCCCGCACCAGCAGGAAGCCGGGATCGCTGATGCCCGGTGTGCCGGCGTCGGTGACCAGGGCAAAACGCTCGCCATTCGCTAAGCGCTCCACCAAGCGGTCCGTCACCTTGTGCTCGTTGTGCGCATGGAAAGCGATGAAGGACCTACTGATGCCGTAGTGCTGCAACAACCTGCCGCTGGTGCGCGTATCCTCGGCGATCACCGCATCGGCCTCCTCCAGCACGCGCTTGGCGCGCAGGGTGATGTCCTCCAGGTTGCCGATGGGCGTGGGGACGAGGAAGAGCTTGCCGCCGGAATGCTCACGGTCCATGGATCGTCCGTTACAGTTTCAGGTGAAAGCCCACGCCCAGCGTGATCGGCCATGGGTCTTGTACCACCACCACATTGGGCATCCTTTTCACCGCATCCCAATCATCCCGGAACTGTTGTGACCGCAAGGGCAAGTTCACCGAAAAAAGCCAGTGGTTGTACCAGTTGCGCTGCTTCAGGATCACCCCTGCGCCCACCGTGGGACCGGTGTACACCTGGTCGAGCTTTTCCATGTCCTTGATGTGGATGGCCGCATTCATGCCGTACATGGCCGTAATGAACGGGCTGGCGCGTTTGGTGGTGGGCAGGTTGAATTGGATGCCGGTCTGGTAGGAGAAATCCGCTACTGCCCAGCCGCCGGCCACAAAGCCGGACAACCAAGGTGCTGCCCAGTACGCCACATCGAAGCCGAACACGCCGCCGTAATGTTGCCCCAGCCCTACGCCGAGGTAAGGCCCCTTGAGCGGTTCGCGTTGGGCATGCAGCCCGAGGGTGCATGCGCAGAGCAACCCTGCCAGGGCCGTGCGGGAAAATGTGCGGAGCGTATTTCCCATGGAGCTGTTTGGTTGATCCAAATGTACTTGGCTACGTGCTTCAGGCCCTGAAGTGGGAAGCGGGGATCACAGCCAATGATATGTGATCCGCTTACTTCCACTTCCCAACCAACTCCACCAGCGTGCGGTACAGTTCATCGAACTTGGTGAGCGGCAGGGTCTCCGCGCGGTCGCGTACATCGTGGTAGTAGCTAACGCCGCCCATGGTGTAGATGAAGATGGCCGGGATGCCTTTTTGCACGAAGGGGCAATGATCGCTGTTGCATGCAGGGCCGCGCTCCTTCACTTGCGGCAGGGCTTGCGTACGGTTGTTGATCGCTACCAATCGATCGTAAACAGCTTTTTGCTCCGTGGCGTTCACCACGGTTATGCCGTCATCGCCGGTGCCGTTCAGGTCCAGGTTGATCACCATTTTGATCCGCGCGAAATCCATTGGGCGGTCCACAATGAACCATTCGCTGCCCTTCAGCCCCGCCTCTTCGCCCGCAAAGGCCACGAACAAAATGTTCTGCTTGGCCGGGTGCTTCTTGAACCATTCGGCCAGGCTGAGCAGCATGGCGACGCCGCTGGCATTGTCGTTGGCGCCGGGGAAAAGCGTTTGGCCCATGCGGCCCAGGTGGTCGTAGTGGGCCGTTATCAGGATCCAGTCCTTGCCCTTGCCCTTGGCCACGCCCCACACGTTGCGGGCATTGTGCCGGGGAATGAAACTGTTGTAAACGCGTATGGAAACCTCCGTGGCGGAATCCGGCACCACGCCTGCCCGCGCCTCAAGGATTGCATTGCGCGCCTGTGTGCCGGCCACGCTCCAGGTAAGCTTGTCGCCGCCCTGGCGGATCACCGGCACGTAGCGGGCCAGTTCATTTTCCAACGCGCGGTACAGCTGCAGCGAGTCGCGGTTGCCGGTGCGCGGGAAATGGAGCAGCGCCGCCTTTCCCTGCACCACGCCCATGGTCATGGCCTTGCGCTCCGGCGTCAACAGGTCTTCCAGCGTCAGGTGCACCAGGCCGAACGTGCCTTGGCTGGTGCCGGAAGCAGGGTCCACCAAGTAATCCACGCCGGGTTCGAGCAATCGCCCTTCCACGGAAAAGGCCACGCTATCGGGAAAAATGTTCACCGGGAAGCTGAAGCGCTCGAAGCGTTGGCCGTTCAGCTTTTCCAGGCCGATGCGGTCGAACTGCTGCGCGAGCCATTCCGCGGCCAAGCTGTCGCCGCCGTTCACATAGCCGCGGCCATGAAAGGCGGGGGAGGCCAACGTGTCCACATAGCGGCGGGCGGTCTCCTTCACCGGCCCCGGCACTTGGGCCATCAGGCCACCGGTGGCAAGGAGCACCAACAGCAGGGCAGCGGTCCGCATCTATTGGAAACGCCGTTGAAGCAGTTCGTTGAACGTGGCGGTCACCTCTTCACCGGGCGGCGTGGCCAACTTGGCGGTCACCTCGTCGCGCATGTACTCCATCGCCTCCTCCAGCGAGGCCTTAGCGTTCAGCGCCTGCAAGGTTTCATCATAGCGTTTGCGGTCGCCGCCGAACAGTTCGGTAACGAACCAGAATTTCTGGCTGAGCGAAATGGCCTTGGCCAGACCCTGCACCGGCGCGTGGCCCATTTTGTCGGCCACGGTAAGCACGCGTTCGGCCTCTTTGCGCGCGACCGGCTTGGGCTTCGGCGGCGGTGCTTCGGCCGCGGGCTTCGGGGGCGCGGGGGGCGGGTTCTCCGTTTCTGCAATCGCATCGATCAGCGAGGTCTGCTGCGGCGATACATCGTGCGGCCGGGTGTCGAGGCGCAACGGCGGCATGGCCTCGTCCACGGTGGCGGGTGGTGGTGGTACCGGTGCTTCCGGTGCTTGCGGGCGGGCCGAAAGCACTGCGGCCTCGCGGCCCTTGTGCCGCAGCACCACAAAGCGCTCGTAGATCGCCTGGGCGTTCAGCGTGGCCTGCTCCAGCTCATCCAGGCCCAGTTTGCCCAGTTCCAGCCGGGCCATGGCCTGCTGCAGCGATCGGATCAATTCGTTCATACGGTCAGAGGCTTTCTGCATGGCCATGTACCAAGGGTTGCGTGCGAAATTCGCTAAATTCGTGCCGCTTCCCAAACGCAATGGGCCGCAGCGGGCAAAAGCGCCCTGCCAACGCCACCCAGCCACCGGTACATGTTCCTCGAGCAAAGCGGCAAACGGTCACCCAAAAGAGGCTGGATCGAAGTGGTGTGCGGAAGCATGTTCAGCAGTAAAACGGAGGAATTGATCCGCCGCATACGCCGGGCGGAATTCGCCAAGCAACAGGTGGGCCTCTTCAAGCCCGGCACCGACACGCGCTACCACGAGACCGATGTGGTAAGCCACGACCGCCGTGCCATGGCCAGCGTGCCCGTGAAGGACAGCGCCGCCCTGCTGCCCTTGGCCAAGGACCTTGAAGTGGTGGGGATCGACGAGGCCCAGTTCTTCGACGAGGCGCTGCCGCGCGTGTGCGAGCAGCTTGCCGCGCAGGGCAAACGGGTGATCGTGGCTGGGCTCGACATGGATTTCCAGGGACGGCCCTTCGGCCCCATGCCGCAACTGCTGGCCATTGCCGAGTACGTGACCAAGGTGCACGCCATTTGCATGCGCTGCGGCGAGCTGGCCCACTACAGCCACCGCACCGTGGCCAGCGACCGCCTGATCGTGCTGGGCGAGACCGACAGCTACGAGCCGCTGTGCCGCCAATGCTACAATGCGGCGCAGAAGGAAAAAGCGGGGGCGGAGATCCCGTTGTTCCCCTGATGGCCGGCCACCGCTTGGCCGAAATGGCCCGCGCCGCGGGCGGCACCCTCACGGGCCCCGACCGCAACGTGCGCTACCTCAGCATCGACTCGCGCCAGCCCTTCGATCCCGACCATACGCTGTTCGTGGCCCTCACCGGGCAAAACCACGACGGGCACCGCTACCTGGGCCAACTGCGCCAAAAAGGACTGCATTGCTTCATGGTGGAGCACGCCGGGCAATTGTTGCCGGGCGATAGTGCCATTGTGGTGGAGGACAGCCTGAAGGCCCTGCAGGCGTTGGCCGCGTGGCACCGTGCGCAGTTCAGCCTGCCCGTGGTGGGCATCACCGGCAGCAACGGCAAGACCGTTGTGAAGGAGTGGCTGTACCAGTTGCTATCGGGCAGCGAACGCATTGTGCGCAGCCCCGGCAGCTGGAACAGCCAAGTGGGCGTACCGCTGAGCGTGTGGCAGATCGGCGCGCAGCACAGCCTGGGGCTGTTCGAGGCGGGCATCAGCCAACCCGGTGAAATGGACGCCCTGGAGCGCATGATCGCGCCGGATGTGGGCATCTTCACCAACCTCGGGCCCGCGCATGGCGCCTCCTTCAGCAGCGATGCGGAAAAGGCCGCCGAAAAGGCCCGCTTGTTCCGCCATGCCAAATGCGTGGTGCATTGCACGCACCATGTGGCCGTGGTGCAGGCCCTGGAGGAATTGCCCGGCGTGCAATTGCTGGGCTGGGGCCGCGGGCCGGAAGCACGGCTGCGCATCCTCGACCAGGTGCACGGCGAGGCCAGCACGCGGCTCGCGCTGGAGTGGGAAGGCGTGCGCTTCAATGTCACCTTGCCCTTCCGCGATGAGGCCTCCGTGGAGAATGCCATGCACTGTGCCGCCACCATGCTGCATCTGGGCCACGGTGTGGAGGAATTGGTGCGCGGCATGCACGGCCTGCAACCGGTGAGCATGCGCCTGCAGACCATGGCCGGCGCCAACAACACCACGCTGCTCAACGACGCGTACAGCAACGACCTGGCCTCGCTTACGGTAAGCCTCGCGCACCTGGCCCGCACCGCCGCCGGGCGGCCTCGCACGGTGGTGCTCTCCGACCTGGGCGAAAGCGGCGAAGCGCCGGAACAGCAGTACGGCCGCATCGCCGCCATGCTGCGCGATGCCGGCACCGGCCAGTTCATCGGTGTGGGACCCGCGTTGCAGGCCCAGGCCGGCCAGTTCCCCGCCAACAGCCTCTTCTTCCCCGATGCCGCCGC
>JBIQMI010000059.1:0-14911 GCA_044463585.1 Cryomorphaceae bacterium | reverse complement strand
TTGGTGGCCTTGGCCCGTTCGTTGGTGCTCACCACATAATTGGTCATGCCGGAAAGCTTCAGCACCGTACGGCCCATTGCCCAGCCCAATTCGCCCTTCACCTCCGCTCCACGGCTCCAAACCTGCATGAGATTCTGTGGTGTCCAATAGGCCCCGTTCGGCAACCAGATGATCCAGTTGTCCATCCTCCGCTCGAACCAGGTGGCCTCGCCCGTGAACCGCAACGCGGCACCCGGCCTGGTCCCGGCCGCCATGCCGAGCTCGGCGCTGTGCCCGCTTTCAGGCAGCAGGTCGGGGTCGCCTCCCGGCCGCCAATAGCGGTCGTTCAAGGTGGGTATGCGGTACACGCGCGCCACATTGGCTTTTGCCTTCACTCCTTTCAGTACGCTGTATTCAGCACCAAGCGTCCATGTGAACGGGACCAGCATTCCTTTCACCGCTTCTTGCCGCGCCGATGCCGTGGAACCTATGCGACCGTTGGTTGAACGGTACCGGTAGGCAGCAAAGAATGCGGTGTGATTTTCACTTTGCCCACCGGGGTAGCCGTCCGCCGACGCCTCGGCCCAAGTGTTGTTCAATCCTACGGACAGCAGTTGCCGGTGGGGCAGGTGAAAACGCAGCTCAGCTTCCGTGATCAGCGTGCGCGCCCGGCTGAACGCCCCGCTATCGCTTTCCTGTCCGTACCACCACAGGCGCTCATCGAACCAGGCGGCCCGGCCATACGCTGTGGTTTTCTCACCCGCGCGCTGCCATTCCGTGGTGACGCGGAAGTTCCGGTCGTGCTGGTGGTCGGTTCCTTCGCGTTGTAACAGGGTCGGGGGCACCTGGCGTTCAGCATCATCGAGCCAGAACATCAGGTTGATCCGCTGGCGCCGGTTGATGCGGTAATGGTTTTCCGAGATCAATCCGTATTGGCCAAACGCGGCATTGGTCTGCCTCCTGGTCCCGTCCTTGCCGCCGGGACCCATGGGGAATGGGAAGTCGTTCTTTGCTTCCGCACGATAGCCACGCAGCGAAGCGCACCATCTGTCGTTGCTGAATGCGATGCCCAGTTGCTGCCGATGGTCGGCGAAGCTGCCGAAGGATGTTGCGGCATCCAATGAAAGGCCATTGCCGAACACGGGCCTGGAGTTGAGAAGGATGGCACCTCCCACGGCACCGCTGCCCCATAGTGCGCCGGCCCCACCGTACTGGATGGAAACATCGTTGGCAAGCGCGGCCGGGACCAATGAAAGATCCAACTGGCCGTTCATCGCGCTGTTCAAATTGAACCCGTTCCACACAACGGCGGTATGCCCGGCCGCCCCGCCCCGGAAGGACGTGGTGGCCAGGCTTCCCAACCCATAGGACTTGATGAACAGCGGGCCCGCTTCGCGCAGCAGATCGCCAAGGTCGGTGAACCGGTGCCGCGCCAATACTGCGCTGTCCACGGTTTGCAGCTTCACCCCGGCGCCGAAAGTGTGCTGGCGTTCAGCGGTGATCACCACATCGTTGAGGCGCATGGTATCAGCGATGTCCTGTGCCATGCCATGGAATGTCATGGTACAGGCCGGGACCAGCATCAAGCGCCACCACATGGTGTCCTCCGGTTACTGTACCGCTACCAGCTGCTTCACGCCACCCACTTGCAGCACGTACATGCCGGCTGGCAAGGCGTTCACATCCACGGTGGCCACGGGGCCGTTTATGGTTGAGCTGGCCACACGGCCGCCTGCCATGTCGTACACGAAAAGCTGTTGCACACCGGGGGCAATTCCATCGATGTGCATGAGCTGTCGGGCTGGCTGCGGCCACACGTGCATGGCAACGGCCTGGTGCGTCGCAATGGCCGTGGGTATGCCCACTGCCACAGGCGTTCCCGGCCGCACGGCAGGGCTGAAGTCGGTATAGGAGCAACCGAAGAGATCGCCATTGCCCAGCTCGGTGTCCAGCCCCATGTTCATGGCCCAATTGCCGAGGTTGGTAGCGCTCCAGGTGCTCCACCAGTTGGGCTGCCCGCCTATGCCTTCATGGCCATCGAAGCTTGCGTCGCTGAGGAAACCACCTGGTATCACCACAACAAGCCTTGGATCGGCGGCGGCCACGTCGTTCATCATTTCTTCCGCGGTGGCACCGCTGGCGTGCAGGTATCCCCATGCGAACGATGAATTGCCGCTGCCGTCCTGGAAGTCGATCACCAGCAAGGTGGTATCAGGTCCAGAGCCCACCCAGAATTGCACGTCTGCCGCAGTGAACGCCAATGGATCGAAGGCGGCCACGGGAGTGCCCGGCTCCAAGGCAGGGTCGAAATCGGTGTAGCTGCAGGCGAACCAACTGCCGTTGCCCAATTCCTCGGAAAGGCCCATGTTCATGGACATGTCGCCCATGGAGGTGCCGCTCCACGTGCTCCACCAATCGGGGTCACCACCAATGCCTGCATGGTCGCCATAGGTAAGGCTGGACAAAAATCCACCGGTGACCTCGGCCCATAGGTTCGGGTCGGCAGCAACAATGGCATTCAGCATGTCCTCGCCGGTGCCGCCGTTGTGCAGCCAGCCCCAGGCGTAGCTGTGGTCGTCGGTGCCGTCCTGGAAGTCGATCACCAACACCGAGGTGTCCGGCCCGGCACCCACCCAGAACTGGATGTCGGCCGCGGTGAATTGTGCATGCGCCGTATGGCCTGCAGCAAGCAGGGAAAGAGCGAGAAGAGTACTGGTTGTTTTCATTTTTCCTGATGAGTTATCGGTTCGTGAAAAACCCCCAGGAAGGAACTGTGCTTGCTTGCCTTCGCTCTCGCTGCGCCGGCAGATGGGCCCGCTCCTTTCCTGGAAGCGTTTATCCATGGTGCCGTTGACAGGTCTTCTGGCTTGCCTCCCTCGCCGGCGCCTTCCCATCCTTGCGGACAGTGGCTTGGTGCCGGTTCGGCCTGGTGAGGCTTACAGCTTCAGGAAAAGCCCGGGATTCACACCCGGTTCCCTTTTAACCCCCGAAGGGGATCGACAGCGGGGCAAAGGTAGTCACGCATGGGCCAGGCATGTTGTTATGCTGGAAGGGCTTTTGAAGGGGACGCCTGTTGCGTTGCATTGCGCTTGCTCAGGCATGTGGCCCGCGCCACCACGGGATGCTTGTTTTCATAAGTAGCCAAAAGGGCTGTTTATTCCCTAGATTTGGCTACTTATAAGATTGCATTGCCATGGTTGTTGGGCGCAAGTACGAGATAGGTGTCCTTCGCGGGGCCTTGGCCAGCAAGGGGCCTGAGTTGGTGGTGCTGCTGGGCCGGCGCCGCATCGGCAAGACCTTCCTGGCCAGGCACATTTTCGCCAAGCACATCCGTTTCGAGATCACCGGCATGCACCGGGCAACATTGAAGGAGCAGCTCCGCAACTTCCATTTGGTGCTCTCGCGCCACCGCAAGGGACTGCCACAGCCGGCCGATTGGCTCGAAGCCTTCCAGCAGCTTGCCGGCTATATAGTCTCGCTGCGCGGCAAGGGCAAGAAGGTCATCTTCATCGACGAGTTCCCTTGGCTCGATGGCAGGCGCTCACGGTTCCTGCCGGCCTTCACCAATTTCTGGAATGCATTCGCCAGTAAGCGCAACGACCTGGTGGTGGTCATTTGCGGTTCGGCCGCATCGTACATGGTCACCAAGATCATCAAGGATAAGGGCGGCCTGCACAACCGGATCACTAGGCAGGTCCGCTTGGAACCCTTTAATTTGGCCGAGACTGAGCAATTGCTCAAGCAGGGCGGCGTCAAGTATACCCGGTACGACATCCTGCGGCTTTACATGGTGCTGGGCGGGGTGCCCTATTACCTGCAAATGGTGAGGCCCGGCGAAAGCACGGCACAGGCCATTGACCGGTTGTGTTTCCGCAAGGATGGCCAGCTGCGCGATGAATTCAACCAGGTATTCGCTTCGCTCTTCGACCATAGCGAGAACCACGGCGTTGTGGTGCGCGTGCTGGCGCAGGTACGCCGGGGCATGACCCGTAACGAGGTTGCGCGGCTCAGTCGCATCGGCTCGGGCGGCACCTTGACCAAGACCCTGGATGAACTGGAGGCGTCGGGTTTTATACAGCGGTACACGCCGTACAGGGGCGTGAAGAATCCGCTGTACCGCCTCAGCGACGAGCTGTCGCTTTTCCATCTGAAGTACATCGCGCCCAGCCGGCCAACGAAAGGGGCCTATTGGGCACAGGTGCAAGGCAAGCCGGGCGGCCGCGCTTGGGCTGGCTTCTCCTTTGAGGCCATCTGCTTGAAACATGTGGAGCAGATCAAGCATGCGTTGGGCATCTCGGGCATATACAGCGCCGAAGGGTCATGGACGTCGAAGGACCCAGGGGTACAGATCGACCTGTTGATCGATCGTGATGATCATGTGGTGAATATCTGCGAGATGAAATTTTCGGAAGGTGTCTTCACCATTGATGCTGCATATGCCAAGGAGCTGGCCCAAAAGCTGAAGTCATTCCGGCGCGGTACCGGCACGCGGAAAAGCCTGTTGCTCACTTTCATCACCACGTACGGCGTGGCAGGCAACGTGCATGCCACGCAACTGGTGCAGAATGAACTCACGATGGACCATCTCTTCATTGATCTATAAGTAGCCAAATGTGGGTTTATTTCCCCACATTTGGCTACTTATAATTTGACCACCCAGCAGCCGGCGTGATGCTGGCCGGCATCATCGGCTGCAGGAATACTAGTGGTTATTGCCTGCGATCCGCGCGGCCAATTCCCTGCCCAACCGCTCCACGATCCCCACCACCAACGCATTGCCCATGAGGAATGCACGGCGTGTGTCCGGCACGCCCCTGGTATGGTCGTCCGGGAACATGTTCAACCGTTCCAGCTCGATGGGCGTGAGCCGGCGCAGGCGCCCATCGGGCATGCTCACCACGTGCTTGAACCGGGATGGTGCGCTTCCTCCTTCAGCGGTAATGATGGTGCGCGAAGGACGGTCCGGCGCATCAGGGAAGATCATGCGCCCTTCGGAATAGCGGTAGGTATGCCCGCTGGCCTTGCCGGTCCTTACCTCGCGTTTTTCACCTTTCAGATACTCCCATTGGGACAGTTGTTGCGGGTCCACCAGGAATTGCGGAGGGACTTGGCCGCTGGGCTGCAACACATCACCCAGTACCGTGCGCGGGCCGTCGTACAAGGCCGTTGTTCCCATGGTCCATACCTCGCGCCCGCGCATCAGGCCGGTGTTGGCGAAGGGGCTTATGCCGGCCCCGGCCCCAACATTGAAGGACCCCGTCAGTTGCGCGAGGTCACCTTCAAGCCGAAAGCAGTGCAGGCTGCTTGCCATGGCCGAAACCGGGAAAGCTTTCGCAAAAATGCCTTGCGATGCCAATTGCTCGAAAGGGCCGTATTGGCCAAGAAGTGTTGCCTGCTTTTCGCGATAGCCCAAGAAGAACACCCGTCGCCGGCGTTGCGGCATGCCGTAATCCGCGGCATTGATCACGCGCCATTCCACTGCGTAGCCCAAGTCGGCCAACGAGGCCAGCATCACTGCGAAATCGCGCCCACGCTGCTTGGTGGGCGATTTCAACAGACGGTCCACGTTTTCAAGGAAGAAAAATCCGGGTTTCCTGGCAGCCAAGATCCGGTGGATCTCCCACCACAACACACCCTTTTTGCCCTGTAGGCCGTCGGCCTGGTTCGCTGTTCGGGCCACGGAGTAATCCTGGCAGGGAAAGCCGCCCACCAGCAGGTCATGATCGGGTATCTCCGCCGCGTCGACCGTGGCAATATCCTGGTTGCTATGCCCTTCGCCACCGAACCGGGAAACATAGATTTCGGAGGCTTCCTGCTTCTTCCGCGAAGGCTCCCATTGGTTGCTCCAAACCACGTTGAAGACCTTGGAGGCGCGTTCAAGCCCCACGCGGAAGCCGCCAACACCGGCGAAGAGTTCTACCACGCGGACCTGCTTCATTTGTCGCGGCCAAAGCTATTGCGGGGATTGGTTGTGATCAAGGTGCGGATGGGAACAAGGCATGGTCATTCACGGCCCGGACATACCCTCGGTCCGGGAACCTGTCCTCAATAGCGTTCTTTGTTCTTGCATGCAGGTGTTCCGCAATACATTACT
This sequence comes from Cryomorphaceae bacterium, assembly GCA_044463585.1. GTDB lineage: Bacteria > Bacteroidota > Bacteroidia > Flavobacteriales_F > PHOS-HE28 > PHOS-HE28. The sequence continues at coordinate 8,838 of JBIQMI010000059.1, read as the reverse complement.
GGCATCGTGTTTATTGATGATGCTGGCGGCCTGCTGGTACCTCACCCGGCTGGAACATGAAAAGAGGCGGCTGAAGCAGGACCGCATCGAACTGGAACACATCAAGTACGGCCTCTTCAATGTGGACGAATGGAAAAAGGTGCTGGCCGAGGTCATCACCAAGAAGGTGCGTGAATTGGAAGTGACCAACGCCAACCGCGCCGCTATGTGCAAGAAGGTGGAGGAACTGTTGTACAAGGTGTTAGATGGGTTAGAGCGAGACATTCGTCAAAAAGGGTCCCAGTCGATTGCTGGACTATTGCAAAGAATGATTTCTGATTTAGTAGGTGTAACCGATCGGATGCGCCGACAGGTACCCAATTACGCCGACCAAGTGATCGACTACCTCAACGATCCCAAGAACCGCGAGGAGCTGAAGGATTACTTGATCGACCGTATCAACGAGATGGCGGATAATACGGTGGGCAAGACCGATTATACCCAGTACAATTCGATCCTCGCCAAACACGGCGCAATGGATAAACCCGAATGCATCGCCACGATCAACTGGCACATGCAGGAGCTCCGGAAGCAAGAAATTTGGACCATCGGCTTGCTTGTGATCTGCGGATCCGGTTTGGGTGCATTGGTATTCACCAGACGGGGCAATGGCGCCGCGGAACTATATGGCCTCACGGGCGCGGCGTTGCTCCTGCTCATTACGGGCCTGGCCATGCCCATGATCGATATCGAGGCCACGATCACATCCTTCTCGTTCACGTTGGTGGGCGAGCCGGTCACCTTTACGGACCAGGTTCTTTTCTTCCAGACCAAGAGCATCCTGCAAGTCGTGGAGCTGCTGCTGCGCAACGGCAGCTTTGGCTTGGTGGTAGTGGGTTTGCTGGTGCTTGGTTTCAGTGTGTTGCTGCCGATGGCCAAGCTTATCCTTACCACGGTTTCCATTGCGCGGGGCGGTTTGCCCAAGGGTGGATTGGGGCGCTTCCTGGTGCTGCAAAGCGGCAAGTGGAGCATGGCCGATGTGATGGTAGTGGCCATCTTCATGGCATACATCGGCTTCAACGGTGTGATCAATAGCCAGCTTACCCAGCTTACTGCCCTTAGCGGCAATGTGGAACTGTTCACTACCAACAATTCCGTGTTGCAGGCCGGCTTTTACTTTTTCACGGCGTATGTGCTGGTAGGGCTGGCCTTGGGCGCTGTGGTGGGGAAGCCCCAGATGCCACGCGTCCCTACGGTGCGGACAAAACGGCGACATGAGTGAGGTTTGGGCGGAAGGGCATTTCAACCGGTAACGCGATATCTCACAACCCCCACCGCTCGCGGTGCTCCGCCAAATTCTTCAATCCAGGCCAATGTTCCCGGCTATACGGCAGGTTCAGCCGTTGGCCGCGGAAAGGAAGCAGGGCATGAGCACTTTCAGCTTCACGCAAGTCCTTGGCAACGATCACCGAATAGTCTTCAGCGATGCCGATCATCCCCCGGTCAAATGCGCGGTGCAGTGTGGGGGAGAGTGCGATCCCGTTGGAGATCGAATCGTCGAAGGTGTCGACCCAAGGCACAATGTGGCAGGCATCAATCAGCCGCACGTGCCGGTCGTTGCTCACTTGCATGCCGGTGATGGCACAGCGGTAGGTGTACACTTCTGGCACAACGCGTTGGAAAGCCGCACTGCGCAACACTTTGTTTTCCTCTTCGCTATCGTTCACTATGACTTCGTATAACTGTTGACCATCCTTCAATACTTCCATTTCAAAAAACCGCATACGGCTGGGCAGTTCCGTTGGCAATCTGCTGTCCGAAGAAGTATGCGGTCATGAGAATTGAACGGTCCATTTCGCGGTTGGCCGCAATGCACCAACGATGGAAAATGTCCGGACGCAGTTCGGCCCAAGCGTGGAAGGCGATCAAGGCACCCAGGCTTTTCACCGATCGGGTGCTGGTGAGCGCATGTTCCTCAAATCCGGGTGAGGTGTGCAACTTCCATGATCGGGAAGCCTCGTTCCGCAGATGGAAAAACGGCAGGAAAAAGCGGGGCTGATAACGGTCGCTATGCACCAGTTCCGACCAATAGCCGAGAAAGAGGTCGATCAATTCGGCTTCGGGGGAGATGCGGTTCTCAGTGATCAATCCGTCATCGAAAGCGTGGAGCACGGCCAGCAGTAGGATGGGTTTATGCGGTGCGTTCCCGTTGCCAAGCCGCAAGCGCAAATGCCCAGGTATGTGGTTCACCGGCACGGGTGCCAAGTTGGTTGGCTTGCGAAGCCTGCTCACACGACCACGAACAGGGAACGACGCATGATCCTCTCCCACCCACGACCTTTGCGCCATGTGCTACGGTGTGAAGGCGCGAACCGAGATGTCCTTGCGCATTGCGAAGGCGCGGGGCGACGCTGGAACGGTGCAACGCTTGAAGTTGCTCTTGGATGAGGCCGGCGTGGAGCATCATTTCGCCAATGCATTCGACCATCCGCAATTGGTGTTGTACACCGATGCTGCGCCGCGCGAGCCACAGCTTTTCACTTGGGGGCTGGTGCCCGCTTGGGTGAAAAGCGCGGAACAGCAACACAAGCTTTGGAACCAGACCCTGAATGCACGCGGGGAATCGATCTTCGAAAAGGCAGCCTTCCGGGGGGCGGCCCGGGCAAGGCGCGCCTTGTTGTTCGTGGAGGGCTTTTATGAGCATTTCCACATGGGCGGCCGTACCTATCCATTCTTCATCCGCTTGCGCGAGCGGCCGCATTTTGCTTTGGCCGCCTTGTGGGAGGAGTGGCCGGGTGCGGATGGCCCGCCCTTGCGCACGTTCAGCGTGGTGACCAGCGGCGCGAACGACCTGCTCCGGCGGATCCATAACAATCCCAAGCTGCAGGAGCCACGGATGCCCTTGATCCTGACCCCCGGCGAGGAGGAGCAATGGCTGGCACCCATTGCAGGCGAGGCGGACCGCGCGTACTTGCAAGGGCTGGTGCGGCCTTATCCGGCCGAGGCCATGGAGGCGCACCCCGTACGGGTATTGCTGGGGAAAAGCGGCTGCGGCAACGCGCCATGGGCATCCGACGAATTCGATTATCCGGAATTGGCACTGGGTGGCCCACTGGTGTAAACCGAAAGGCGGTTTGCGTCCATATTTGTTGCATGGGCCGCCTACTGCCGCTTTTTGCCGCTTTGCTGCTATGGACCGGTGCGGCCGCACAAGTAACGGTGCAGGTTGGTGGATCTTCCGATCGGCTGATGTTGCAGGAGCTGCGGGACAACGAGGGTAAGCTACCCGGCCTTGGCGAAGCAGTGCCTGGCGTGGAATTGAAAAGCTTCCGCAAGGCCCGGCATTATATCGGTCCGGCCAGTGATCCGGCGGCACGGCAATCGGCTGATAGCAGTTGGGCCATGTTGCGGCAGAGCCGTGATTCGGTGGTGCCCGGATTGGGGTTGCACTGGATACGTGTGTCCGTGCGCCCGGAGCATCGGCTGAAGGGCGTGCCGATGGTGATGGACGCGACGGCAAACGTGAATTTCGAGGTGTACCTCAACGGCAAATTCCTGGTCCGATCGGCTGGTGAAAAGGCCTCGCCGCCCGTAGCTGCTGAGTGGCAGGGCCGTGCGCTGCAACGTGTGGTGGCCCCTTTTGTCTTTGAGTGCGACGGTGATCCGGAGATGATCGCCGTACGGATCAGTGGCGCGGCGGGCGGCAGTTTCAAGGATACCGGATTCGATATGGCACTGCGCACCGGCGATGTTTTCCTTGTGCAGCAGCGCCGCATGGTGCATACGGGCCTGTTCATCGGCATCAACCTGGTCATTCTTTTGTTCGCCTTCATCATGTGGCGAAGCGAGGCGAACGAGCGCACATGGCTGCTGCTGGTTTTTCTCTCATTGGCGGCCGTGCTGGATACCATGACCGATGCAGGCCTGTGGGCCCAGTTGCCGATGGGCGGCCGGGAATACCTGGTGCCGGGCCTGAAACTGCTGTTGGCGCCTTGGCAGCTTTACTTAATGATGTTGCTGATGGGCATGCTGCTCGGGCGCATGAAGGGCCTGCGCTGGCAAACCATTGCAGTGCTTTTGTGCACCGCGGTGGCCGTGGTCGGCGCGGCGGCCAATCCGTTCCGCGGTGACGTATCATTCGATACACCCGCCAAATGGATGTGGTTGGGCATCGGCATCGGGGCCTTGGCGCTGTACGGTCTGTCCGTGGGCTGGTTCCTGGTCACCGCTATTTCCAGGGGCATCCGCCTGTCGGTCCGAAAGGACCATGTGCGCTGGGTTGGGATGGGCGTTGTGGTGTCGCTGTTGCTCGCCTTCCTGCTGAACCTGGCGGCCCAATTCTCCGCCGGTGAGTTCGCGCAATGGCTGCAATTGGCCGGGAATTATGCGGGCAATGCGGCCGTTCCTGTTTCGGTAGCGGTATTCCTGGCGGTGCGTTCGGCGCGCAATAATCGCTTGGTGGCCCGGCAGCGCGATGAACTGGACCAAGAGGTGCGGGAGCGCACGGCGGAACTGAGTGCCGAGAAGGAACGAAGCGAGGAACTGCTGCTGAACATCCTGCCGGCGCAGGTGGCGGAGGAATTGAAGAGCAAAGGCGCGGCGGACGCGCGACTGATCGAGCAGGTAACGGTGCTGTTCACCGATTTCCAGGGCTTCACCTCGCTTAGTGCGCACATGCCGCCCCAGCGGCTGGTGGCCGATATCCATGAATGCTTTTCGGCATTCGATGCGATCATGGAACTGCACGGGGTGGAGAAGATCAAAACGATCGGCGATGCATACATGGCCGCGGGCGGATTGCCGGTGCCCAACAGCACGCATGCGCGCGATGCGCTGCTGGCGGCACTTGAGGTGCAGGAGTTCATCGCTGCGCTGAAAGCGCGGAAACAGGCCGCGGGCGAGCCTTCCTTCGAAGTACGGATCGGCGTGCACACCGGCCCGGTGGTGGCCGGCATCGTGGGGGTGAAGAAGTTCCAGTATGACATCTGGGGCGATACCGTGAACACCGCCAGCCGCATGGAAAGCAGCGGGGCCGTGGGCCGGGTGAACATCAGTGGCGCCACCCATGCATTGGTGAAGGATGAACCCGGGCTGCGCTTCGTGTCGCGCGGCATGGTGGAGGCCAAGGGCAAGGGGGAAATGGCCATGTGGTTCGTGGAGCGGGCGTAGCATCTTTGCCCCATGCCATTACGTGCGCCCTCATGCTTGTGATCGTGGTCGGCGGGGGCGCGGCCGGCTTTTTCGCGGCCATCCATGCGCGGCTCAATCACCCCGGCGCAGATGTGCTGCTGCTGGAAAAAAGCAATAAGCTGCTCGCCAAGGTGCGCATCAGCGGTGGCGGCCGCTGCAACGTAACGCACGATGAGCGCAACATCCGCAAGTTGGCCGCGAACTACCCGCGGGGCGAGCGTTTCCTGCGGAAGGTGTTTGAGCGCTTCAGCGTGAAGGATACCGTGGACTGGTACCAGCAGCGGGGCGTGCCGCTAAAGACGGAGCCCGATGGACGCATGTTCCCGGCGAGCGATGATTCGGCGAGCGTTATCGCGTGCCTGATGAGGGAGGCGGACCGGATAGGTGTGCGGATCAAAATGGGGTGCGATGTGGGGCGCATCGATCGGGCCGCGTCGGGCGGCTTTGCGCTGCAAGTGGGCGGCCAAGCGCTGCAGGCTGATCGCGTGATCGTTACCACCGGTGGACATCCAAAACCGGAAGGCTACGCCTGGCTGAAGGCGCTGGGCCATACGGTCATTCAGCCGGTGCCCTCCCTGTTCACGTTCAACATGCCCGGAGAACCTGTTCGCTCCCTGATGGGCGTGGTGGTGAAGCCGGTGCGGGCGCGCGTTGCAGGTACCCGTGTGGAGAGCACGGGTCCAATATTGATCACGCATTGGGGCATGAGCGGCCCCGCCGTTCTGAAGCTCAGCGCTTGGGGTGCGCGGGAGGTGCATGCCATGGGCTATCGCTTCACATTGCAATTGAATTGGCTGGGCGGGCTTGCCGAGGATAGGGTGCACGCAGCCTTGGCGGATGGAGCGCTCTCGCGCAAGCTTGCGCACAATGCCGACCCTTTCGGCCTGCCGCACCGGTTGTGGGAATTCCTGTTGGGCAAGGCCGGCATGGCCACGGAAAAGCCCTGGGGCGATGTGGGGAAGAAGGAGCGGAACCGCTTGGTGGACCTGCTCACCAACGACCGTTATACCGTTTCCGGCAAAACCACCTTCAAGGAGGAATTCGTTACCGCCGGTGGTGTTACCTTGGAGGAGGTGGACCCGCGGACCATGCAGAGCATGAAGGTGCCGGGCCTCTATTTCGCGGGTGAGGTGCTCGACATCGACGGCATTACGGGCGGCTTCAACTTCCAAGCGGCGTGGAGCACGGGCTTCATTGCCGGGCACTTGGGGTAGCAAAAGCGAAAAGCCCGGGATGCCGGGCTTTTCCAATGATCGGTGGGCCGATCAGAACACGATCTTCTGCCTGCGGATCCGTGTGCGGAACTTCTTGTTGCTGGAGCGGTACTTGTAGATCTTGTAGTGCAGCTTCGCTTTCAGGAACAGGTACGCATCGTTGTGGTCAGGGTAGCCGCGCTGCTGCCCGGTGGCGGTTTGCCCGTCGATCAAGCCCAAGCTGGGGTCGCTTAAATAAGCCGCCAGGTCGCCGCGCGCTTCCTTCAAGGCTTGCTTGTCGTAATAGGAGCCGCTCACATCGTCGATATAATCGGTGAACGTCTTGGTGTACTGCAATTCAAGCCCTGCGCTCAAGGTTTTCGTCAGTGCCTTGCGCACCCCCACGCCCATGGGTATGCAGATCTGCGTGAGGCTGTATTCCTCGGCCCCGTCGGGCAGGCCTTGTCCTTCGGTGCCCAAGGGGCGCAGTTCCACCCAAGTGCCATCGAACATGGTCTTCGGGTTGAAATGGAAACCGCCCACACCGGCGAAGAAGTAGAGGCCCATCCGGCTGGAGGACATGCCTTTCACCCCGCGCAGATCGTACAAGTGGCCCAATAGCTCAAGAAAGGGGTGGTACTCCAGGACCAATTGCCCTTCGAGCACATTCGAGCGGAAGCTCAGGTTCCGGTTCTCGCGGAACGGCTCTTTGGTCAGGTTGTCGTTGCCGGCCAGCACGCCGTAGGTAAATGCGCCCCGAATGGAAAGCCTTTGCGCCAGGTAATAGCGGTAATCCAAGCTCAGCGCGGGCTTGGTCTGGCTGAACTCAAGGTCCCAGATGAACGGTGAGCCGATCTGGTCGCGGCCGCCCAGCTCGCCAAGGAAATTGGAAATGCCCAGCCCTGCTGAAACTTCCTTGCGGTGGGTTTTCCAATAATTGGAGTCGCGGAAGTACTGTGCCCCTGCCGTGGAAAAGCACGCCATGCTGGACAACAAGAGAAGGATGGAGAGGGTATTGGGGTGACGCACTGCGGTGGTGATCTGTGCCAAATATAGAAGAAGGTCAATTCGTGGATCAAGCCGTTGCCCACATTCCTTTAACGGACGGGTTGTTGATCGGTTGCCCGGCCACATCCCTTGAATACGGCCCAAGCGGCCACGATGCCGCCGCATACCGATACATTCAACGAGTGCTTGGTGCCGTTCTGCGGAATAACCACGGCGCCGTGGCACAGGCCGATCACCGCTTCGGACACGCCGTGCAATTCGTTGCCCATCACCAGCGCCACACCGCGTTGCAGGTCCGGCAGCCAGGCCGTCAGCGGCACCGCCTGCACGGTCTGCTCCACCGCCCATACCTGCCAACCTTGTTTCAACAGGGCCCGCACGGCGTCCTCGGCCTTGGCATGGTGGGTCCAGGGCACCGAGGCGGTGGCGCCCAGAGCTGTCTTCTCGATCTCGCGGTGCGGCGGCAAGGGGGTGAAGCCGCACAGGTCCATGCCCTCCATGCCGAAAGCGTCGGCGGTGCGGAACAGGCTGCCTGTATTGTGCCGGCTGCGCACATCGTCGAGCACGAAGCGGAGCCGCCTCTTCGGCATGGCGCGGTACTCGTCGGGGCCGATCCGGCCCAGTTCTTCCATGGTCAACTTGCGGTCCGTGTTCATCGCTCCTTGGATTGGCCTCTATGCGGCCGGTTATGGGCGTGGTGTTGAAAACCCGTGGGCAAAGGACGCAAAAGAGTTGGTACTTTTCGGGCTGCCCCGAACAGATCGACCATCTTCGCGCCAATGAGCAAGGCCAGCCCCGCGGAAACCCCATTGATGAAGCAATACATGCGCATCAAGGGCCAATATCCCGATGCATTGCTGCTGTTCAGGGTGGGTGACTTCTACGAAACCTTCATGGGCGATGCCGTTATCGCGTCGGCGGTGCTCGGCATCACTCTCACCAAGCGCAACAACGGCGGGGCCGATCAGGAACTGGCCGGCTTCCCGCACCATGCCCTGGACACCTACCTGCCCAAGCTGGTGCGCGCGGGTCACCGGGTGGCCATTTGCGATCAGCTTGAGGACCCTAAACAGGCCAAGGGCGTGGTGAAGCGCGGCGTTACCGAGGTGGCCACGCCGGGTGTCTCCTTCTCGGAAGGGGTGGTGGACGGACGGCGCAACAATTGGCTGGCGGCCCTTTGCGGCGACGGCGAGCGCTTCGGCACCGCCTTCCTCGATGTCACCACCGGCGAGTTCATGGCGGGGGAGGGCCCGCGCGAGGCCATGGCCAAGGCCCTGGAAAGCCATGCGCCCAGCGAACTGCTCTATGACCGGGCCGCGCGGAATGCCTTCGTGGCCGAGGAATCTGCGCGGTGGCGTGGCTATGCGCTTGAGCCATGGGCCTTCACCGATGATTTTGCCACGGAAAGGCTGCTGCGCCAATTCGGCACGGGCAGCTTGAAAGGCTTTGGGCTGGACAATCTGCCCTT
>JBIQMI010000058.1:0-15255 GCA_044463585.1 Cryomorphaceae bacterium | reverse complement strand
TCTATTGGAACTTTTCGATGTTGATGCCGGGTGACTCAAACGACGAAGTCAGGACAACGCAGTTTCAGATGGTAGAACAACAGATCAAGGAAGCATTCCTTCCGCCCCACCTTCAACGGCACCTGTCTGCCCACGAATGCGAAGCCCGTCCCCAGTTCGAGCAGCTCGTTCTGGATGTGGCCCACCAGTGCCTCCTCCAAGTCGCGCTCGCGCATGTTCTCTGCAACACCAAGGAACTCGAAGGTGTATGGGTCCTTCAATGTTTGCTGCACCAGGTCCGAACGCTCACTGGGCAGGGTGCGTTTGAAATTCGTGATGGCCTTGCCCTGTCGGCGGTGCGCGTGCGTGTCGATCTGCACGGCCAGTACGGCGCGGCTCCAACCATTGGCAATGGTTGCCTGGGCATACCATTGCCGGTGCTCTGGTTTCTTCACCTTGGTCAGCAGCAGAATGTTATGGCCCCAGGGCAATTGTCCAACAAGCTGTTGGACAATTACCCCCTCGGGGTACGCTTCAGCAAAAGCCCGCATGTACAGCAGGTTTGTCCTTGAAAAGCCTCCCATCCCGGGGAACTCCTTGTGGAGGTCTTTGGCCAAACGATCGACCACGCGCGCACCCCAGCCTTGATCGCCCTGTCGCTCCAAGATCTCCAGGCCGATGTGCCAGTACAGGGACACCAGCTCGGTGTTCACTGCCAACGAAGCTTTCAGTTGCGCAGCGCGAATCCGGTCCTTTACTGCCTCCAAAACCACGGAATATTCCTTGGGCAACACCTGGACTGGCTGCTTTCGGGCAGCCACATTCTTGGACCTGGAATTGGTCTTGGCTTCTTGGTTCTTGGCCTTGGCCCTAGGCCTTGGCTTGGCTTTTACCTTGGCCTTGGCCGCAGGCTTGGACCCGGTTTTTGCTTTTGGCTTGGCGGTGGACATAGGGCCAAGATATGCGGGCCCCGGCAACGACAAATTCAGCCACGGACGGTCTTATCAATTGTCCAACAACCTGTTGGACAATTAGGGTGGGGCAATTGTCCAACAGGCTGTTGGACAATTGGCATCACCAAGCACCTCAAATGCTGCTGAAAGCTCCACCAGCCGCGGGAAAGCGGCCTGAGAGCTATCGGTCATTCCTGTGTGCGATGAGTGCAGAAGCACGCATTGTCCACAATGCGGAATGCTGGAAAAATTCCATGCCAAATCCGCGCGAGAGCGTTTGCAGCGGTTACCCCACAGCACGCCCTGCCCGTGGCAGGGGGTGCGAGGAGTATGAGCGGAAAGCGCGATCCCGAGCCGGGAATGCCTGCGCTTCGCAGCACTGCGAGGGGGCACGCCCCATAGCTGGGGAACGGGCGGCGTTATCTGCTCAAGTACATGCTCCGCTTCGCGTAGGTTTCGCGGAAGAATGGGTCTTTCAGGTCCTTGATGAAATAGATGGCCTCGCCGGTGCTCTTCATTTCGGGCCCGAGGCTCTTGTCCACATTGGGAAACTTGTCGAAGCTGAACACAGGCACTTTTATGGCGTAGCCATCGAGCTGGGGCTTGAAGCGGAAGTCCTTCAGCTTGTGGCCGAGCATGATCTTGGTGGCCCAATTCACGTAAGGTTCGCCGTAGGCCTTGGCGATGAACGGCACGGTGCGGCTGGCGCGCGGGTTGGCCTCGATCACGTACACCACATCATTTTTGATGGCGAACTGGATGTTGACCAGGCCCACGGTTTTCAGTGCCAGGGCGATCTTGTGGGTGTGCTCGCGCATCTGTTGGATCACCTTGTCCGGCAGGTCGAAGGGCGGCAGTACGGCGTTGCTGTCGCCGCTGTGTATGCCGGCCGGCTCGATGTGCTCCATCATGCCGATGATGCGCACCATCTCACCATCGCAGATCGAATCGCTCTCGGCCTCTATGGCGCCATCGAGGAAGTGGTCGATGAGGATCTTGTTGTCGGGCATCAGGCGCAGGATGTCCAGCACCTGGTCCACTAATTCCTCCTCGTTGATCACGATCTTCATCTTCTGGCCGCCGAGCACGTAGCTGGGGCGTACGAGCAGCGGGAAGCCGAGCTCCTTTGACAGCTTGATGGCCTCTTCGGGGGTGCGCACCGCGCCGAACTTGGGGTACGGAATGCCGAGGTCGCGCAGCAATGAGCTGAAGCGTTCGCGGTCCTCGGCCATGTCGAGCGCCTCGTAGCTGGTGCCGATCACGGGGATGCCGTAGCGGTGGAGCTTTTCGGCAAGCTTCAGCGCGGTTTGCCCGCCCAGTTGCACGATCACGCCCTCGGGCTTTTCATGCAGGATAATGTCGTAGATGTGCTCCCAGAATACAGGTTCGAAGTAGAGTTTGTCCGCCGTATCGAAGTCGGTGCTCACCGTTTCCGGGTTGCAATTGATCATAATGGTCTCGTAGCCGAGCTCCTTGGCGGCCAGCACGCCGTGCACGCAGCAATAGTCGAACTCGATACCTTGGCCGATGCGGTTAGGCCCGCTGCCCAGCACCACGATCTTTTTATTGTTGCTCGCCACACTTTCGTTCTCCTCCTCAAAGGTGCTGTAGTAGTACGGCGTATGCGCCGGGAATTCGCCGGCGCAGGTGTCCACCAGCTTGTAAACGCGCTTGATCCCTAGTTCCTCGCGTTTTTTGTACACTTGGCTTTCCAGGCAGCGCAGCAGGTGCGCCACTTGGCGGTCGGCATAGCCCTTCTGCTTGGCCTCGAAGAGCAGGTCGCGTGGGATGGTGTCCAGCGTGTATTTCTCCACTTCCTTTTCGGTGAGGATCATGTCCTCGATCTGTTTCAGGAACCAGATGTCGATGCGCGTGAGTTCCTGTATCTTTTTGAAGGGGATGCCCAGCTTGATGGCATCGTAGATGTGGAACAGCCGGTGCCAGCTCGGGTTGGCCAAGCTGTCGAGCAGCACGGCGGGGTCGGTGGTTTCCTTGCCATCGGCACCCAGGCCGTTGCGCTTGATCTCCAAGCTTTGGCAGGCCTTCTGCAGCGCTTCCTGGAAGCTGCGCCCGATGCCCATGGTCTCGCCCACGCTTTTCATCTGCACGCCCAGGCGGCGGTCGCTGCCCTCGAACTTATCGAAGTTCCAGCGGGGCACCTTCACGATCACGTAGTCAAGCGTAGGCTCGAAGTAGGCGCTGGTGCCGGTGATGGGATTTTCCAGTTCATCGAGCCGATAACCGATGGCGAGCTTGCTGGCGATCTTGGCGATAGGGTAGCCCGTGGCCTTGCTGGCCAATGCGCTGCTGCGGCTTACACGCGGATTGATCTCGATGGCGTAGATATCCTCCTGCTCGTCGGGGCTTACGGCGAACTGCACGTTGCAGCCGCCGGCGAAGTCGCCGATGGCGCGCATCATTTTGATTGCCATCGTGCGCATGCGCTGGTAGGTGCGGTCGCTCAACGTCATGGCGGGCGCCACGGTAATGCTGTCACCCGTGTGCACGCCCATGGGGTCGAAATTCTCGATGGAGCAGATGATGACCACGTTGTCGTCCTTGTCGCGCAGTAGTTCCAGCTCGAATTCCTTCCAGCCCATCAGGGCCTTGTCGATCATCACTTCGTGAATGGGGCTCACCTCCAGCCCGTACTTCAGGAGCTTATCGAATTCGGCGGGATCCTGGACCACGGCGGCTCCTTTTCCGCCCAAGGTGTAGCTGGCACGGATCACCAATGGGAAGCCGAATTCCTGCGCCACTTTTTTACCTTCGAGAAAGCTGGTGACGCTTCTGCTGGGTGCCATGGGCACACCGATGCTTTCCATGAGCTTGCGGAAATGCTCGCGGTCCTCGGTGATGTCAATGGCCTTGGTGTCCACACCGATCATGCGCACGCCGTATTGTTTCCAGATCCCGAGCTTTTCACACTCGATGGCCAGGTTGAGGGCGGTTTGCCCGCCCATGGTGGGCAGCACCGCATCGATCTTGTGCGTACGCAGGATCTCTTCGATGCTTTCGGGCGTGAGCGGTTTGAGGTACACGTTGTCGGCCGTAACGGGATCGGTCATGATCGTGGCCGGGTTGCTGTTCACCAGCGTCACCTCAATGCCTTCCTTGCGCAGCGAGCGCGATGCTTGTGAACCGCTGTAATCAAATTCGCAGGCTTGGCCGATCACAATGGGGCCGCTTCCGATCAGGAGCACCGAACGGATGGATGTGTCTTTTGGCATGATCTGGGTTGCCCACCGGGGGCAATGCCCGGAAAGCGGCCGCGAAGGTACCTTGGGTTGATGCAGGCCGGAAATACCTGTGGATAAGCTGCCGCGATCGTGGATATCAAGGCGGGCATGCCCACCCCAGCCAACCTTCGCCCATGCACATCCGTCAATTCCTCCGTTACCTTGCCAACCCAAATTCCGTCCGAATGAGGATTTTCCTATTGTCCCTGGCCTTGGCTACCGGCGTATGCGCCATGGCCCAAACCGCAGCGTCCAATGGCCCAAGCGCACAGGAGCGGGCACAGCAGCGCACCAATGAAATGGTCTCCCAATTGGGCCTTTCCGCCCAACAGCAGGAACAGGTGGGCGCGATCAACCTCACCTTCGTGCAGCAGTTGGACGTGGTGCAACAAAGTGTGGCCGCCCAGGACCGGGCAGCACGCGGCCAAGCGCTGAAGGATGAAAGGGAACGGCAACTGAAAAAGGTGCTTTCGGAGGTGCAGTACGATAAGCTGGTCGAATTGCGGCAGGCGGGCAGGAGCAGCGCACCGGCACAGGCGGAGTGACCGCGCTTCCCACTTCTTGCAGGGCTGTCCGGCAACGGGCGGCCCTGAGCTTTGGTGCCCTTCCGGCATAAAAGCACGAACTTCGCGGCCAGTTCCAGATCAACCATGCCAAGCATTTCAACCAAAGGGCAGGCCATGCCCGCGTCGCCCATCCGCAAGCTTGTTCCTTACGCCGAGGCCGCCAAGAAGCGCGGCGTTGAGGTGCTGCACCTCAATATCGGCCAACCCGATATACACACGCCCGAAGTGGCGCTGGCCGCCGTGCGCAACAACACGCTTAAGGTGGTGGAATACAGCCATAGTGCGGGCAACGAGAGCTACCGGAAGGGGCTTGCCGCCTATTACCAACAGCACCGCATACCGGTCACGCACGAGGAGATCATCATTACCACGGGCGGCAGCGAGGCCCTGCTTTTCGGCATGATGGCCTGCTTCAACCCGGGGGACGAACTGATCATTCCCGAACCGTTCTATACCAACTACAACGCTTTCGCCATCCAGGCCGGCATAACCGTGGTACCGGTGCGCAGCACCATCCACGAAGGCTTCGCGTTGCCGCCCGCGACGGAGTTCGAGAAATTGATCACGCCGCGCACCAAGGGCATTCTGATCTGCAACCCGGGCAACCCCACGGGCGTGCTGTACGGCCGGGAAGAATTGGAGGTGCTTCGCGATGTGGTGAAAAAGCATGACCTGTTCTTGTTCAGCGACGAGGTTTACCGCGAGTTTTGCTACGATGGCGCGCAGCACATAAGCGCCATGGAGCTTGATGGCATTGAGCAGAACGTGGTGCTGGTGGACAGCGTGAGCAAGCGCTACAGCATGTGCGGGGCACGCATCGGCGCATTTGTCACGCGCAACAGCGAGTTGTTGGCCACGGCGATGAAATTCGCCCAAGCGCGGTTGAGCCCGCCCACCTACGGGCAGATCGCATCGGAGGGAGCGCTGCAGGCACCCCGCTCCTACTTCGAGGAGGTGAACAAGGAATACCGCGAGCGGAGGAACGTTCTGGTGGAGGGGCTGAACACCATACCTGGCGTCATTTGTCCCATGCCCAAGGGTGCTTTCTATTGCGTGGCAGAGCTCCCCATCGATGATGCCGATGCCTTTTGCGTGTGGCTGCTCGAGGAGTTCCAGCACGAAGGGCATACGGTAATGATGGCGCCGGCATCAGGCTTCTATGCGCAGCCCGGCCCCGGCCGCAAACAGGTGCGGTTGGCCTATGTGCTTGAACAGGAGAAATTGCAACTTGCAGTGGACTGCCTGCGCGAAGCGCTGAAAGCGTACGCCGCCCGCGAACCGCACGGCGTGCGCCAAATGAGCGGCGCTTGATCGGTTGACCGTTTTGCACCGAAAGGCACTGCTGCCAATTCTCGAGCGTTGCCCCTGGTGCCCTAACGGAATTCGTAGTAAGTTGCTGCCGCCTTCCCCCCTAGGCGCTGCATCATGACGACCCCTCCCCTTCGGTGTACCCCGCGCCGCAGCGCGGCCACGCACCTATTTGCCACTCTTGTGATGGTTGTTGTGGCCCTGAACGCCCATGCAACCACATGTCCCAATGCTATCACCATCAATCCGGCGAGCCTGCCCATCACCAACCAGTCCTTGGTGTGCGGAACAACCAATGACCTGAACTCCACTAACGTACCAGGTGATCTATGCGGAACTGAAGACTGGGACAATTATAAGAACGGTTACGAGGCCTTGTACAGGTTCACACCCACCAGCTCCGGCAGCTACCACATTTCCTATTCCGGCCAAACCTGGTCCTCGATACAAGTATTCGTGGGTTGCCCCACCGACAACAATTGCGTGTACGGTACCGGCTCATCGGCCAGCACCGAAAACGCCACGGTCTGGCTTACCGCGGGCATCCAATATTTCATCTGGTTCGATACGTGGCCCACGCCCAACAGCCCATGCCCCGGCACGTTCAGTTTGAAAATGGCACCACCGCCCCCCGGTTGCGGCCAGATGTTCTATGACTCCGGCGGTGCCAGCGGCAATTATCAGCCGAACGAAAACCAGACCTTCACATTCTGCCCGACCACCTCTGGGCATGTGGTGAGCCTGGTGTTTTCCCAATTCCAAACAGAATCCGGTTATGATTTCATGTACATCTACGCCGGACCCAGCACCGCCTCGCCCTTGATCGGCCAGTATAGCGGCAGCACCAGCCCAGGCACCGTTATATCCTCCCATTCCTCCGGTTGCCTAACCGTGCGGTTCACCTCTGATGCGTCCATACAACAAGCGGGCTGGGCGGCCCAAGTGGTATGCGCGCCGCCACCACCGCCACCAACTTGTGGTGCCCAGGTATACGACCCCGGCGGGCCCACTGGGGATTATGGGCCGTCCACCACCTTCACCCAGACCGTATGCCCGACGACCGCGGGTGACGCGGTGCGTTTGGTGTTCACCATGTTCAACACCGAGGCGAATTACGACCAGCTCTTCATCTACAACGGCCGAATACAATTGGCACGCTCCTCGGTGTATTCAGTGGGAACGTGCTTCCCCCGGCCTTAACTTCCACGCATCCCAGCGGCTGCCTTACGCTACGGTTCACCTCCGATGGTTCCGTTCAGTATGCCGGATATGCGGCGAACGTGACCTGCGTGCCCTTGCCCGCCGCGGAACCAATTTGCGGCAGGACCTTCTACGACCTGGGCGGGCCCAACGGAAATTATCCCGGCAATATGGACTATTACGAAACCTTTTGTCCCGAGAATCCTGGTGATGTGCTGTCCCTGATATTCAACTCATTCCAAACTGAAAGCTGTTGCGACCATCTGTACATCTACGACGGGCCCGATGCGAGCTCACCGCTGATCGGGCAGTATTCGGGCAATGTGCTGCCGCCGATGATCAGTTCATCGCACCCCAGCGGTTGCCTGACCATCCGGTTCACGTCCGATTTTTCATTGAGCTATGCGGGGTGGAGCGGCTTCATTAGTTGCCAGCCGTTGCCAACAGGTGATTGCGTGTATGCCTTGGTGATGAACGATAGCGGAGGGAATGGCTGGGGAAGTTCATCGGTGGGTGTCAGGATCAATGGTGGGCCGTACACCAACTATACGGTAACTGGTGCAGGCAACGTGGCGCTGATCGGGGTGAACATGGGCGACCTGATCGAATTCAACTATAACAACTCCGGGCCCAACCAGAACCAGAATTCGTACACCGTGGCCAAGCTGGGGCAATCGCCGTATTTCACCTCGGCCACGCCGCCCGCACCGGGCATCACCTTCAGCCAGATCGTGCATTGCGGACCGCCACCTTCCCCCCCCGCAGGATTGTGCCGGGGGCGTTACCGTGTGCAGCAACCAGAGCATTACGAACAGCAGCACGGGCACAGGCAACACACTCGACCTCAACGCCACCAACCAAGGCTGCCTATCATCGGGGGAAAGACAGGGTACCTGGTACTTCTTCTCGCCACAAACCAATGGCGAGATCGGTTTTTCCATCACACCTGCCAATGGCACCGATGACTATGATTTTGCACTGTGGGGGCCATACACGGAAGCACGCTGCCCCACGGAGCCGCCATTGCGCTGCAGCTATAACGCACCCCCCTCGTACGTGGTGGGCCTGGGCAATGGGGCAACGGACGTAAGCGAAGGCGCGGGCGGTGACGGTTGGGTAAAAACGATCAACGCACTGGCCGGCGAAGTGTATGTGATCTACATCGATAATTTTTCAACTTCAGGGCAAGCGTTCACCCTCACTTGGCAAACAAGCGTTTCGCTCAATTGCAACACATTACCGGTGGAGTTCCTTTCGCTGCACGCCAGCCCAAGGGATAGCAGGGTCGTTGATGTGGCCTGGTCCACGGCGTCGGAATTGAACAGTGCGCATTTCGTGGTTGAACGCAGCATCGACAATTCCAACTTCACGCCCATCGGGACGGTTCAAGCCGCGGGCACCTCCCATTTCGAGCATCGCTACATCTTCACGGATGAAACGCCCTTTGCGGGCATCAACTATTACCGGCTCCACCAAGTGGACCTCGACGGCAGTGGCCAACATTCACTATCCGTTCCTGCACTCATCTCCAACGGCGGCAAGCCATCGATCTTCCCCAATCCGGCCAAGGCCGAATTGAACATTGGTGGGGTCATCTTCAACGGTACCGCCCACGTGCAGGTGCGTGATGCGCTGGGCAGGATCGTGGGCCTGCACGCTTGGACCATGGAGCATTACAATGGCGGGTTAGGCTCGCTCCCATTAACTGGCCTGGCCAAGGGTTGGTACAACCTTCATATCATCCTGCCTGATGGACAGACCGTGCGCACGGACCCGTTCCTGAAGGATTGATGTTCCGGGGCAAGGCCCTTTCTGCGTAAACTGCGGCCCATGGGCAGCTATGCACACGGCCGGTTGCACTTGGCGCTTGAATGCCACGGCAGCGGCCCGTTGCATGTACTGGCATTCCATGGGTTCGGCCGTGATGCCGGCGAATTCGCCTCACTGCTTGGCCCATTGGCACAAGTATGCACCCTACATGCATTCGACCTGCCTTGGCATGGCCGAAGTGCTGCCCCCCAACCGCCAGGGCCGATCAGCGAAGGAGAGTGGGCGGATTATTTCCGTGCCTACTTGGCGGCCTCAGATCTTCCAAAATGCGGCGTACTCGGCTACAGCTTGGGCGGGCGCATGGCGCTGTGCCTGTTGGAGAGGATGCCGGAGCTGATCGGCCATGCCGTGCTATTGGCCCCTGACGGATTAGTGCCGCGGCCTTGGTACCGCGCGTTGGCGAATTATCCTTGGGGGCGCTGGCTCTACGCACACTTCGTTGATCGGCCCAGAGGGGTGCATGCCTTGTTCAGGTTGCTGAAGCGCGTGCGGCTATTGGACCCGCGCATGTACCATTTTTTGATGGAAGGCACCGGCACTACGCAGGCGCGTGCCCTGTTGCACCAAGTTTGGACCGGTTTCAGCGCCTTGGAACCCGACCTGGCGAAAGTGGCGATCAATGCCCAACGGCATCAAATACCAATTGAACTTTTCATGGGCCGCACCGATCGCGTCATCCCGCCTGCACAGGCCGAACGCTTGCGCAGCTTGGCACCGGGCAACGTGCACCTGCACGTGCTGGCTACCGGGCACCAGATGCTGGGGCCGGCATTGGGCGCGGAAATAGCGGAGGCCTTTCGCCGCTGGTGCTGATGGCCTGGGCCAAAAAGCAAAAAGGCCGCCAATGGCAGCCTTCGCTAATGAAAGCGGACCGGATCACTTGCGTGCCCCCGGCTCGTCGCTTACGGTAAGCTTATGGCGGCCTTGGGCGCGGCGGTTGGCCAAAACAGCCCTGCCGGCCGCCGTGCTCATGCGCTCGCGGAAACCATGTTTGTTGGCCCGCTTGCGCTTGCTGGGCTGATAAGTACGTTTCATCGACGTTCGGTTTTTCTCAAAAGGGAGCGCAAAGATAATCGAACGGAAGATCCGTGCAACCCTGCCGGGCACTGGCCCGGCACCTACCGCTTGAACCGCAAGCGCTCCATGCCATAGGCCGCAACCCGGCCGGAAGCGTCCTCCAACAGCAAACGCCCTGTGTCATCAATACCCAAGGGCCGGCCTTGTATACCCTTGCCATCCAGCGTGAACTCGGTAAACCGGCCCTTGGCCCAAAGCAGGTCGGCATAAGGCTCATTCAAGCCGCCTGGCCGGCCCAGCAGCAGTTGCCAGAAATGCTCCATGGACGCACAAAGACGGCGCAGCACGGCATCAAGGTCATGCATCCTGCCGGTTTCGGCGCACAGGCTTGTCGCATGCAATTCGCTGGGCCATCCGCTCCCGTTCACGTTCAGGCCTATGCCCACCACCGAGGATACGAGGCGTTCACCTTGGACCTCGTTCATGATCAGGATGCCGGCGATCTTCTCGCGGCCCACCAGCACATCATTTGGCCATTTGATCCGCACCCCTCCCACATCGGCCTTGGCTTCCGCCAAAGATCCCGTCACCACTTGGTGCACCGCCAACGAGGCCAGCTTAGCCAGGTCGAACTGCGCCGATGCGGGCATGTGCAGTGGCTTGAGCACAATGCTCACCGCAAGGTCAAGCCCTTTGGTGGTGGTCCAGGAACGGCCCCTTTGTCCCTTGCCCGCCAGTTGTTCCAATGCCATGATGGCAGTGCCGTGGGCGAATTGGCCCTGCGCGAGCCCATTGGCTGCATAATTGTTGGTGCTGTCCACCGCATCCAAACGGATCACACGATGGCCAATGGGTTGATGATCGCTCATGCGGACCTGACCGGGCCGGCGAAGATTGACCCGCTGCCGTTGCGTACCTTTGAACGCTGAACGCGCACAAGATAGACCGCATGAAGAAAGCCCCGGGGCCAGACCCCGCCAAGAACTTGGTGGATGCCGTGGTCCAAGGAATGCAGGAAGTAAAGGCCAAGGACATTGTACACCTTGATATGCGCGGCATTCCCAATGCCGTTAGCGAACATTTCATCATCTGCCACGGCGATTCCACCACCCAAGTGGAGGCCATAGCGCGGAGCGTGGAAAAATTCACCAAGGACAAAGCGAACGAAAAGCCGTGGCACACCGAAGGATTGCAGAACGCCAGCTGGGTATTGCTGGACTATGTGAACGTGGTGGTGCACATCTTCCACCGCGATATGCGCGACTTTTACGGGCTTGACCAGCTCTGGGCCGATGCCAACCGAAACACTTACGAGAACGTAGCCTGACCCCCACCGTGGAAACCAACACCGAAAAACCGAAAAAGACCGATCCAGGCCAGCGCCCCAAGCGCACTTTCAACTTCTACTGGATCTATGGGATCATCGTGGTAACGATCCTGGCCATGGGCTTGTTCAATTTCAACGCCAACGTGGTGCGGATCGACATTTCCGACTACGACAAATACCTGCTTGAAGGCGATGTGCAAGGCATTGTGGTGAATGGCGATGCCGTGCTGGTAACGATCAAGAAGGACAGCCTGCAGAAGGAAGTGCACAAAAAACGGCTTGCCGGTGCCAGTACCGAGGCGGGAAGCCCGCAATACACCTTCTACATCGGCAACAACCCGCAGATGCAGCAGCAGGTGATCGAAGAGGCCCGCGCAAAAAGTGTTGACGTCAGGATCAATCCGCAGAACGATTTCGGGCGGGAGATCCTTCAGTGGCTGCTGTTCATCGGGGCCATAGCATTGGTGTGGATGTTCATGATGCGCCGCATGGGCGGCCCCAGCGGGCCAGGCGGCCAGATCTTCAACATCGGCAAAAGCCGGGCACAGGTCTTCGAGGGAGGTAAAAGCACCGATGTCACCTTCAATGATGTGGCCGGGCTTGAAGAGGCAAAGGAAGAACTACAGGAGATCGTGGACTTCCTGAAGACCCCGAAAAAGTACACGGACCTGGGCGCGAAGATCCCCAAGGGAGCGCTGCTCGTGGGCCCGCCCGGCACCGGCAAAACCCTATTGGCCAAGGCTATCGCGGGCGAAGCGCAAGTGCCTTTTTTCTCGCTGAGCGGCTCGGATTTCGTGGAAATGTTCGTTGGCGTTGGCGCCAGCCGCGTGCGCGACCTGTTCAAGCAGGCCAAGGAAAAATCGCCCAGCATCATCTTCATCGACGAGATCGATGCCATTGGGCGGGCGCGGGGCCGCAGCGTGAACATGGGCGCGAACGATGAGCGGGAGAACACCCTGAACCAGTTGCTTACCGAGATGGACGGTTTCGGCACCAACACGGGGGTGATCATCCTGGGCGCCACCAACCGGGCCGATGTGCTGGACCGGGCCTTGCTACGGCCGGGGCGATTCGACCGGCAGATCTTTGTGGACATGCCCGACCTGAATGAACGGATCGCCATTTTCAATGTGCACTTAAAGCCGCTGAAACTGGACATTGCCGTTGACGTCGAGTTCCTGGCCCGCCAAACGCCGGGGTTCAGCGGGGCCGATATCGCCAACATCTGCAACGAGGCGGCCTTGATCGCCGCACGCCGGAAGAAACAGGCCGTGGAAAAGCAGGATTTCCTCGATGCCGTGGACCGTGTGATCGGTGGCCTGGAAAAGAAGAACAAGATCATTACCAGTGAAGAAAAGCGGGCCATTGCGTTCCATGAGGCGGGCCACGCCACGGTAAGCTGGCTGGTAGAGCACGCTTCACCGCTGGTGAAGGTTACTATTGTGCCGCGCGGACGTTCGCTTGGCGCGGCTTGGTACCTGCCGGACGAAAGGCATTTGACCACCACGGAGCAGATGCTCGATGAGATCTGTGCAGCTCTGGGTGGCCGTGCCGCCGAGCAGATCATGTTCGGCAAGGTGAGCACCGGCGCATTGAGCGACCTGGAAAAGGTGACCAAGCAGGCCTACGCCATGGTAACGGTGTACGGACTGAACGAAAAGATCGGCAACGTGAGCTTTTACGATAGCACGGGGCAGAATGAATACGGCTTCTCCAAGCCGTACAGCGACCACACGGCACGCACCATCGACGAGGAGGTACGCTCCATCATCGACACGCAATACCAGCGGGCCAAGCGGATCTTGACGGAGAACAAGGACAAACTCACCGTGCTGGCAACCCAGCTGCTGGAGCAGGAGGTGATCTTCAAGGAAGACCTTGAAAAGATCTTTGGCGACCGCCCTTTTGCGCGCCCTGAGCCCGAGACGCGGCCCGCCAAACCGGTGAACGGGAACCCTGCAACGGAGGGCTCACCCGCCGCCACCGACGACAAAGCCTCCCTGGCCTGACGGCCCGGGCCGCGGCCATGAGCGAATTCACCAAAAGGGCAATCACCGGCGCGGTCTATGTGGCCTTAACGCTGGGGGCGGCCTTGGCCGGGCCGGTTACCTCCGGCCTGCTCTTTTTCCCCGTATGCCTACTGGCAGCCAATGAAATGGGCCGGCTATGCCACGGCAACGAGCACTCGACCAACGAACCGCTGCCGCTTCTCTTGGCCGCCACCGTTTACATCGTGCTCGTGCTAGTGGCCATTGTGCCTGGCTTCAACCTGCTGCCCGCCCTGGCGGTCATATTCCTGCTGGTGCTCATGGCCGTAGTGAAGGTGCTTTGGGCACCCCAATGCCCTCCTGCGGTTGAAATGGGCTCGCTGCTCATGGTGATCTTCCTGGTGGCGGTGCCTTTTGGGCTCATCCCGCTTCTGCTCAGGAACGGGCATGAACTATTCATCGGTTTCATGGCCTTGCTATGGACCAATGATACAGGCGCCTACCTGGTAGGGCGCGCAATAGGCCGAACCCCGCTGCTGCCGCGCGTGAGCCCGAAAAAGACCGTGGAGGGGCTGATCGGGGGGATCGTGCTTGCCTTGGTTTGCGGCATGTTGCTCGCGCTCGCATGGCCGGTGTTGACCACCGGGCAATGGTTGCTCTGCGCAACGGCCGTGGCGCTGGTCTCCACCTTGGGCGACCTGCTCGAATCTGCCTTGAAGCGCCATGCCGGGGTGAAGGACTCCGGCAAGATATTGCCGGGCCATGGCGGCATTTTGGATCGTTTCGACGGGTTTTTGCTGGCGATCCCGGCCATGACGCTGCTGGTGCACATGATCGGCCAGTAGCCACCAAGGCCCGCGCCCCGCACGGCTATATTTGGCCCGCCCGAAAATGCGATTACACCGCGAAGGAACCTTGACCATCCTGCTTGTGGCCGGCCTTGGCTGCATAGCCATCTATGCCGCTTGGCGCTACTTGCCCATGGCCGCAACTTGGGCGGTCGCACTAATCATGGCACTGCTGCTTGGCATTGTCCTCTGGTTCTTCCGGTTGCCCTACCGCCCTGCCGGTGCCCAGAACAGTGAGGTACTTTCTCCTTGCGACGGCAAGGTGGTGGTGGTTGAGGAAGTGGTCGAGACCGAGTATTTCAAGGACAAGCGGATCCAAGTTTCCATTTTCATGAGCCCGCTGAACGTTCATGTGAACTACAACCCGATAAGTGGCACCGCTGTTTTCCGGCAGTACCACAAGGGCAAGTACCTGGTGGCATGGCACCCGAAGAGCAGCACCGAAAATGAACGGTCGACCTTGGTGGTTCGCCATCCTGGATCGGATGAAATACTCATGCGGCAGATCGCAGGCGCTTTGGCGCGCCGCATCCGCACATACCCGGAACCGGGCGAGCAAGTGACCCAGGGCACGGAATTCGGCTTCATCAAATTCGGTTCGAGGGTGGACCTGTTCCTGCCCCTTTCGGCCAAGGTTGAAGTACAGATCGGCCAAGTGGTGAAAGGAGCCCGTACATTGATCGCGCGCCTGGCATGAAAAAGCTTTTGTTCCATTGTGCTTTTGCCGCACTCCTGACCCAGGCATGCTCCACCCCTGATGAACCTGCAACGCAAGAGCGGCATGTAGCGGATACGGCCCGATCGGTGCCGGCAACGCCGGAGGAGGGCATGGTGCATTTGCACAGCTTGGAGAACAGCGGGCTACGCTTCGACGGGGTTTACACCCATATTTCAGGCGGCATTTATTACTACATGCGCTTTTTCCCCCGGGGTAATGTGGTCTTGATCGCCGGGCGCAAGGAAGATAATGGACAGCTTGACCTGCGCAGCCTATTGAGGG
>JBIQMI010000057.1:0-15256 GCA_044463585.1 Cryomorphaceae bacterium | reverse complement strand
CGGCGCCGCCCTGCGCGCCGCGATCAACGACCCTACCGTGGAACCGCGCACACCGCTGGTGCGCTGCTTCGATGTACTGGCGCAATACCTCGTCACCCTCGCCGTGGGCGATGGCTTCATTCCGGGGCAAGTGCTTGATGAGGTGCGTTCCACCTTCTGCTTCCAAAGCATGGACAATGCGGAGTGGGCGTGGATCATGGATTTCATCACAACCGGCGGCAAGAGCCTGCTGGCCTACGACGAATTCCGCAAATGCGTGGTGGGCGCGGACGGCGTGGTGCGCGTGGAGGACCGGCGGATCGCGCTGCGCCATCGCCTGAGCATCGGCACCATTGTGAGCGGCGCCAGCCTTTCGGTGAAATACCTCAGCGGAGGGCGCATCGGCAGCATCGAGGAGGATTTCCTGAACCAACTGCGGCGCGGCGACGTGTTCTGGTTCGCGGGCCGTCCGTTGGAATTCATACAGGTGAAAGGGCTCACCGCCTACGTGTCGCGCAGCAAGGCCGCCAAGGGGCGCGTGCCCAGTTGGCAGGGCGGCCGCATGCCCCTGAGCAGCCAGATGGCCTGGATCCTGCGCAAGCAGTTCGCACATGCCCTGCCCGGCCCCGGCCAAGGCCGCGCCACCGCACCGGAACTGGTGGCCGTGCGCCCGCTGATCGAACGGCAGCTCCGAGACAGCGCCGTGCCCGGCGATGATGAATTGCTGATCGAACGCTTTACCAGCCGCGCTGGGCACCACATCGTGGTGTATCCCTTCGAAGGCCGCGTGGTGCATGAGACCCTGGCCGCATTGCTCGCCTTCCGCATGAGCCTGCTGCGCCCCATCACCTTCACCATGGCCATGAACGACCTGGGCTTCGAACTGCTCAGCGACCAGCCGATCCCCATTGACGAGGCCTTGGACAACAACCTGTTCAGCGACGAACACCTGCTGCACGACCTGCAGCGCAGCGTGAACGCCACGGAAATGGCGCGCAGGCGCTTCCGCGACATCGCCAAGATCGCAGGGCTGGTCTTTGAAGGCTTCCCCGGCAGGCACATGAAGGAGCGCCATGTGCGCGGCAACAGCTCACTCTTCTTCGAGGTGTTCACCGAGCATGAGCCCGACCACCTGCTGCTTCGCCAAGCCTACGATGAGGCACTGAACCTGCAGTTGGACCTGCCACGCCTGCACGCCGTGCTGCAGCGCATTGCCAAGCAACGCATAGTGCGGAAGGATCCCGGCCGTTTCACGCCGTTCGCCTTCCCGATCGTGGTGGACCGCCTTGGTGGCATGAACTTGACCAGCGAGCAACTGGAGGACCGGATCCGGAAAATGACCGAGCGCTTGGAAAAGGCCTGAGCATGGAATTGCAATTGGCGGAACACATTGTTGCAGGGGAACGGCTCGTGCTGCATCCGCACCGGGCGCTGTACTGGCCACGCCGCGGAATGCTCGCCGTAAGCGATCTTCATCTGGGCAAGGCCGCGCATTTCCGCAAGGCGGGTGCGGCCCTGCCGGAAGGCCAGGATGCGGCAACGTTGCAACGGCTGGATGCCTTGGTCCAATATTTCGTCCCTGCCGACCTGCTCTTTCTCGGCGACCTGTTCCACAGCTACCGCAACCGGCAATGGGAACGCTTCCGCCGCTGGGCGGCCGTCCAGCAGGCGCGGCTGCACTTGGTGGTGGGCAACCACGACCTGCTTTCGCACGCGGAATACGCCGCCGCCGGGCTTCGCGTGGTGCCGGAGCATTGGTCCACACCGCCCTTTATTTGGTCGCATCATCCCATGGAGCACTCCGATGGATACTCCATTGCAGGGCATGTGCATCCGGGCGTTGCGCTGCGCCTTACCACACGCCAGCAATTGCGCTTGCCCTGTTTCCTGTTCGGCCCGCGCGGTGCATTGCTGCCAGCCTTCGGCCTGTCCACGGGCACCTTTCCCATTCAACCCGTTGCAACCGATGCCGTATTCGCCTGCACGGAACGGCGGGTGATGCGCTTGTGAGCTCAGCTCGCCCAGCCTTCGCGGTCCAAGCTGCGGTACTGTATGGCCTCGGCCAAATGCTCCGTGCGTATGTCGGTGCTGTGGGCAAGGTCCGCGATGGTGCGTGCCACTTTCAAAATGCGGTCGTAGGCCCTTGCGCTCAGCCCCAGCCTTTCCATGGCCTTTTGCAACAGTGCCTGCCCGTCCGCGTTCACCCTGCAATACTTGCGCAATTGCTGCGTGGCGATCTGGGCATTGCAGTACATCTTCGTTCCCTTGTAGCGCTCTTCCTGCACGCGGCGTGCCTGCACCACACGCTCGCGCACGGGGCCGCTTTTCTCCGTCTCGCGCTCGCTCGACAATTCGCTGAACGCCACCGGCGTCACTTCCACATGAATGTCGATGCGGTCCAGCAGTGGGCCGCTGATCTTGTTCAGGTATTTCTGAACCACGCCGGGCGCGCACACGCAGTCGCGCTCGGGGTGGTTGTGGTAGCCGCACGGGCAAGGGTTCATGGCGGCCACCAGCATGAAGCTGGCCGGGTATTCCACCGTGAACTTCGCCCGGCTGATGGTGACCAACCGGTCCTCCAACGGCTGCCGCATCACCTCCAGCACCGTGCGCTTGAATTCGGGCAGCTCATCAAGGAAAAGCACGCCGTTGTGGGCCAGGCTGATCTCGCCCGGCTGCGGGTACGAACCGCCGCCCACCAAGGCCACATCGCTGATGGTGTGGTGCGGCGAGCGGAAGGGCCGCGTGCTCAGCAGCGCATCGTCGGGGTGCAGCTTGCCGGCCACGCTGTGGATCTTCGTGGTCTCCAGGGCCTCTTCGATGTTGAGCGGCGGCAGAATGGTGGGCAGGCGCTTGGCGATCATCGTCTTGCCCGCGCCCGGCGGGCCGATCAGGATCACGTTATGGCCGCCGGCCGCGGCGATCTCAAAGGCGCGCTTAATGTTCTCCTGGCCCTTCACATCGCTCAGGTCAACCGGGTAGCTGCGGCTGTGCGCCTCGAACTCGGCAGCGATGTCCACTTTCACCGGCTCAAGCGGCGTGATACCGTTGAGGAAGTCGAGCACCTGCTGCAGGTGCTCCACACCGAACACCTCGATGCCTTGCACGATGGCGGCTTCGCGTGCATTCGCCTGCGGCACCACCACGCCCTTGAAGCCTTGCTTGCGCGCTTCCAGTGCAATGGGCAGCGCGCCCTTGATCGGCCGCACTTCCCCGTCCAGCGCCAGCTCGCCCATGATCACCAGTTCGCCGAAGCGCGAGGCGTCGAGCTGGTTGCTGGCCCCGAGGATGCCCAGCGCGATCGGCAAGTCGTAGGCGGTGCCTTCCTTGCGGATGTCGGCCGGTGCGAGGTTGATGGTGATCTCGCGGCCGCGCGGCATGTGCAGGCCGATGTTGTTGATGGCCGCCCCCACGCGCTGGTGGCTCTCCTTCACCGCACTGTCCGGCAGGCCCACCATGAAAAAGGTGGTGCCCTTCACGATGTTGGTCTCCACGGTGATGATGGTGGCATCCACGCCGAAGACGGCACAGCCGAAATTCTTGACGATCATGGGGCGGGAAGATAAACGGCCGTGGCACGCCGACGGCAATCCACGCAGGAAAGGCTACGAGGCCAGGCCGCGCTCGATGTGGTCGATCCAGGCGTGGATCACCTTGATGTGCACCTCTTGCACGCGATCGGCGAAGCCGTGGTGCGGCACGCGCACCTCCACGTCGCACAGCGGCGCCAATGCACCACCGTCCTTGCCGGTAAGCCCCACCACGCGCATGCCTTGGCCCTTGGCCACCTCGGCCGCGCGCAGCACATTTGGGCTGTTGCCGCTGGTGCTGATCGCCAGCAGGGCATCGCCGGGCCGGCCATGGGCTTGCACGAAGCGTGCGAATACCTGCTCGAAGCCGTTGTCGTTGCCCACGCAGGTAAGGTGACTGGGATCGCTGATGCTCACCGCGGCGATCGGTGGCCGGTCCGCGCGGAAACGCCCGGTCAGTTCCTCGGCGAAATGCATGGCATCGCACATGCTTCCCCCGTTGCCGCAACTGATCAGCTTTCCGCCGCCGCGCACGGCCGCAAGAAAAAGCTCGGCCGCGTCGTGCACCGCTTTCAGGTTCTCCGCGTTGCCACGGAAGCGTTCCAACACCGTGGCCGCTTCCCCGAAATGCTCCTCAATGTGTGATCGGGCCATGGTGCGAAGATCGTGGGCAGGGGCCAACCCGGCACAAGCTAGCGGCTGGCCTGCTGGTTCAACTGCTGCATGGCCTGCAGGCCGCGTTGCAGGAAGGCGCTGTACTCAACGGCATCGGGCGTATAGCCCACGGGATCGGTAAGCAGCACACCGTCGGGGCTCAGCAGGGCATAGTACGGTTGGCTGTTGTTGATGAAGGTCTCCGTTTGGAGCGTGCTCCACTTGTTGCCCACGGTGGCCAGGCGCTTCTGCTTTCCGCTGCAGGTGGTGTAATCGCGCTGCTCGTGCTCGGGCAGCGGCGTCTTGTCGTCCACGTAAAGCGAGATCAGCACGTACTCCTTGTCGATCTGGCCATGCACGCCCTTCACGGGCCACACGTGCTCTTCCATCTTGCGGCAATTCACGCAGGCATAGCCGGTGAAATCGAGCAGCACGGGCTTGCCGGTGGCCTTGGCCTGGGCCATGCCCGCATCCAGGTCGTGGTAGCAATCGAAGCCGCTGGGGCATTCCTTGGGCATCACCCAGCTGTAGCCCACCGGGGGCGCCAGCCCGCTCATCAGCTTCATGGTGGTGAAGGTGTTGTTCACCTTATCGGTACGGAAGCCCATGGCCAGGTAAATGGTGAAGACCAGGAAAATGGCGGCAAAGGTTCCGCGCAGTGGCGAGATCTTGCGCAACGGGCTATCGTGCGGGAAGCGGATCTTGCCCAGCAGGTACAGCGTGGCACCCAGTGCGCACAGTACCCAAATGGCCATGAACACCTCGTAGGGCACGATCCGCCAGCCTTTCACCAGGTCGGCATTGCTGAGGAACTTGAAGGCGAGCGCCACTTCCGCGAAGCCGAGCACCACCTTCACGCTGTTGAGCCAACTGCCCGAGCGCGGCAGCGAATTGAGCCAACCGGGGAACATGGCGAAGAGCGCAAAGGGCAACGCCAGCGCCAGGCCGAAAGCACCCATGCCCACCGTTAATTGCCAGGCACCGCCATCGCTGGAAAGCGCGCCCGCCAGCAGCGAACCCAGGATGGGGCCGGTGCAGGAGAAAGAGACCAGCGCCAGTGTAAGGGCCATGAAGAAGATGCCGACGCTGCCGCCGAAGCGGCTCGCATTGCTGTCCATGCGGTTCACCCAGCTGGCCGGCAGGGTGATCTCGAAGTAGCCGAAGAAGGAAATGGCGAAAACGATGAAGATCACGAAGAAGAAGACGTTCAGCCAAGGGTTGGTGCTGATCTCGTTGAAGATCTCCGGGCTTACCGATCCCAGCAGGTGGAACGGCAGGCTGAACAGCAGGTAGATGCCGAGGATGAAGGCGCCGTAAGTGATGGCATTGCGCAGCCCCTTGGCCTTGTCCTCGCTGCCCTTGGTGAAGAAGCTGACCGTGAGCGGGATCATCGGGAACACGCAGGGCGTAAGCAGCGCGATCAATCCGCCGATGAAGCCCAGCAGGAAGATGTTCCACAGCGAGCCGCCCCTGCGCACCTGGGTGTCGATGGTGTCCGTATCGCCGCGCAGCACGGGCGCATCAAGGTCCACTTTGGCCAGCTTCAGGTCGCAGCCCTCGCCGGGCATGCCCGTTGCCTGTGTCGCATCGCCGATCATGGCCGCGCCCGTGGCAGGAATGATGCTGAAGGGCAGCGGATCTGGGAAGACGCATCGGCTGTTGTCGCAGGCCATGAAATCCACGGTGCCGCGGATGGGTTCCATGGGGTCAAGCACTTGGAACTCCCTGCTATAGGTGACCTCCTTGTAGAACTTGCGTACCACAATGCCGAACAGTTCATCCATGCCCTCGTGCATGTTGGGCCCTTGCTCAACTGTGGTGCCCAAGGCCACGGCGCTGCCGGTGGTGTCGAATTGCACGTGCGTGGGGATCGGACCCTCGCCGAAGGCTTCCTGTGAGTAAACGCCCCACGGATCATCGATCGCGGCCTTCAGGTCAACGCGCCATTTACCGCCGCCCAGCTCGGTTGCGCTGATGCTCCATTTCACCGGTTCCAGTATGCCGGCCGGGGCGGAATTGAAGGCGTCGGCCATGCCCCCGGGCGCCTGCGGCACGCTGCCCATGGAGGCTTTGCCGGATGCCGGTACTACGCTGAAGTACACCGGGTCGGGGAAAATGCAGGCCTCATCGTTGCAGGTCATGAAATCGAAATGGCCGGTGATGGCCGCATCGGGTTGTGAAGTGCGGACGCGTTGGGTGAAAGTGACCAGGCCGGCGTACTTCTTCACCTTCATGTTGAACACCGGATCGATCCCTTCCTTTTTGTGTTGGCCTGCCTCTGTGGTGGTGCCCACCAGCACGAAGTTGGGCAGGGTATCGAAGCTGAAGGTGGTGGGCATGGGGCCCTCGTCGCCGAAATGCTCCTGCGAGTACACATACCAACCGGCATCGGCCGTGGCCGCGAAGACCAGGTCGAATTCATCGGGCCCGTGGGCCACCGAGGTGATGTTCCATTTCACGGGGTCCAGCGGCGCGGGGGTGCCGGGCACCTGTGCGCTTACGGCCGCGGCCACCAAGGCCAGAAGGAATGAAAAAATGCTTCGGATCATGTACTGCGTGCGGCGGTGGGGCTGCCACAGCCCAAAAGTACCAATCCCGCCAAGCATGGCGCGTGACGGATGCCTTCAGTATGGTGATCCTGCCGTGGGTGGCGTCCATTCCACCCGTAACACATCTTGTGTTTGTGTGCCGGGATTGAAGCCCTCGGCCACACGCAGCCCGGCCAGCCATGCCACTTCCCCGCCCGAGAGCAGTACGTAACGGCCCGCCCTTTCCGCGGAAGGCACATGGGCGTCGGTGAGGAGGTCGCTCACCAGTTTCGAGCCGCCAAGGCCTATGGGCTGCATGCGGTCGCCGGCCTGCCACGGACGCAATACCAACGGAAAGCGCAACTTCGCCAGATCAAGCCATGCCGTGGCAGGGCCGGTGGACAAGTCCACTTCCGCCACCGGGCAGGGCCGCCAGTGGAACTGGCCGGAGCGGCCCTGGGCGGCTTCGGTCAGGGTGAAAGTAGGAAAGCCAAGCTGCGGCACGGACAGCACCAAATGGTCGCGCTCAACCACCAATTGCTGCGGACCAAGGTCGAATACGGCGCCGGTGGCCTGTTGTTGCACGGCCACCAGCAACTGCTCAAGCACATCGGGGTGCGGATCGAGATGAGCCACCAATTGGCGCAGCAGCAGGCGGGGCGTTGGACTGTTCCTCACCGCGCCAAGCGGAAACTTCAGGCTGCCATCGGCGGCTGCGCGAAGGGGTCCTAGTTGGCCATGGGCGTATGCTGCTGCGGCCGTGGCCATTTCCCCCAACAGACCGGCGGCACGCACCAGGTTTTTCACCGTACCGGGGCGTAGTTCCTCCATTAGCGGCAACAGTTCCCGGCGCACGCGGTTGCGCAGGTATTTCGGTGCCTTGTTGCTGGAGTCCTCGCGATAGGCAATGCCATGCTCTAGGGCATACTGCAGGATCGCGTCCTTGCGCACGCCCAGCAACGGGCGGCAGATGCGTCCTTTTTCCAGCGGCACCACCGGCCGCATGCCCGCCCAACCGTGCACACCCGCACCGCGCATCAGGTTCAGCACCAGCGTTTCGGCCAGGTCATCGGCATGGTGCGCCAGGGCCACGGCATCGCTGCGGTTGCCAAGCAGGCCGCGGAACGCGGCGTACCGCGCCTCCCGCGCAGCCATTTGCACCGAAAGCCCCTTCCCGGCCCGCGAAAGATCAACGCGCACAAGGCGGAACGGCAGCCCCAGCGCCTTGGCCTGTTCCTCCACGAAGGCAGCGTCGGCATCGCTCTCTTCGCCCCGCAGGCCATGGTCCACATGCACCACTTGGCAGCGGTAGGCCAAGTGGTGCAGCACGTGCAACAGCACCATGCTGTCCACCCCGCCGCTCACGGCCACCCAAAGATGCTGCTTGGGATGCAGCATGCCGTGGGCGCGGATCATCCGCAGCACCTCGTTCCTCATGGGGCGAAGGCGTTCAGTACGGACAATGCTTTCTGCTCGCACTCCTCCAGCTCGCGCAAGGGATGGCTACCGGCGGTTATGGCCCCGCCTGTAATGAGCGAGGCCATGCCGCGCGCACGGTCCCAGATGATGGTGCGGATCACCACATTGAGGTCGGCCGTGCCATCGGGCATGAAAAAACCGATGGTGCCGCTGTACAGCCCGCGGCCCATGTCCTCCACTTCATCGATCAGCTGCATGGCGCGCACCTTGGGCGCACCGGTCATGCTGGCCATGGGGAACGTGGCCCGCAGTACCTCCATGGGCGTAGTGCCCGGCAGCAGCCCGGCGGTTACGGTGCTTACCATCTGGTGCACGCGGGCGAAGGTCTTCACGGCGCAAAGTTCCGGCACTTCCACCGTTCCGGTCCGCGCGATGCGACCGAAATCATTCCGTGCAACGTCCACGGCCATCACGTTCTCGCTCCGCTCCTTGGCATCGCTGGCCAGTTCCCGGGCCAGGCGCGCATCCTCTTCCGGCCGTGCCGACCGTGGCCGGGTGCCTTTCATCGGTTGCCCGGTGATGCGGCCTTTTTCGATCCGCAGGAAGCGCTCGGGACTGGCGCAAAGCGCGTACCGGCCTTCCCATTGCAGGAAAGCGGCGTGCGGTGCATCGCTGTATTCCAACAAACGGGCGAAGGCGGCACAGGGATCCATATTCAGCCAGGGCGCTGAACGCCGGATGCAGTAATTCACTTCGTAGATATCGCCGCGCTTGATGTGGGCCAGCAGTTGCCGTACCTGCGCCAGGTACCGTTCGGGCGGCGTATCCAGCTCCCATTGCCCGGGCGCGTTCATGCCGGCGTTCGGGGAAGGCCGCGAGAATAGCTCCAGCAGGGCCTGGGCCTCGGCCACGTCGCCCGTTGGCGAGGCTGCTTCCCAATGACCGGCATGCCCATGGAAGATGAACCGGGGTGTCCACCACGCGGATACCGGAAAATCATCGGCCGGCGCATGGCTGGTGCGCAGGCGCTCCAATTCATTCTTCAGGTCGTAACCCGCAAAACCGAAGCAGGGCGCATGATCGAAAGGGATTTCCGAAACCGGGGAAGCAAGTCCCACGGCCACCCACCATTCGTTGCGGTCGCCCACCCTTCGGGCCAGTACGGGGCCATGCCCGGCCAAAGCGGCCCAATTCCAAGCACCGGCGGGTGTTGCCCCATGCATGGTGTAAGATTAACCACCACCGGGACGGAACGATTTTTCGGCCAACGGGCAACCATTCGCCGAAGCTGCGTCATTCCTTGTACCTGCCCCCCAACCCTCACCACGCGATGCATGGACCGCGACCCCGGTTTTCAACAGGCGCGTATTGTTAAAAAAGCGGGCGACCCTCCCCCAAGGACGGAAGTTGTAGCAGGTATCCCGTTTCCGGCTATATTTGAACTACCCAAAACCTAATCCATGTTCAGACCCCTACTGCTTGCTTCAGGTTTGCTCTTCGTGCTGTCCGCCTCCGGCCAGGCAGCACGGCTGGTACTGAACAATGCCTCGGCCACCGACCACCCGTTCATCGTCTTCAACCCGGCAGCCAACAGCGGCACCTATTTGGTGATCGACAACCCGGCCCCGGCCGCGATCACTGAATTGGTGACACAAGACGTGGCCGTGATCAAAAGCGAACGGGAGGAGAACATGGTGCGATGGGCCAGCGGCACCACCATGGGTACCTACAAAGTGCCCTTCTCCACAGGCAGCAACGTGGCCATACCGCTCACAGTGGCCAAGTCCACCGCCGGGTCTGGTGCGGGTTCGCTTGTATTCTCCACATACAACAGCCAGTCCAACGGCACGGCGGTGTCCGCTGGGTGGAACAACGACCTGTACAAGCCGAGCGATGTACAGCACATGCATGATGCACCTACCGGATTGGTGAACAACTCGAACAATGCCATTGACCGCTTTTGGATCATCGATGCCGGGCGCACGGGCTTTGCGTACACCACCAAGCCTGCCGTGGACATCACCTTCACCCTTGACCCGGCCGAGGCAGCGTTCAACGGTGGGAACGACGCTGCATTGGCCGCTGGCACCAACCTGCAGGCCCAGCGCTACAATCCTGGCGTGAACAAATGGCGCGATGTGCTGCCCTATGGCAGCCAATCCGGCAATACGGTGACCACCGGCGCCGTGGCCGCCGCGGATTTCTACCGCAGCTGGACCCTCTCCAACAAGAACCTGCCCTTGCCCATCCAGCTGGTGGCCTGGGAAGGCGAATGCCGCAACGGCATGGTGAACCTCACATGGACAACCGCCTCGGAGGAGCAGAACCTGTACTTCACCATCGAAAAAAGCGATGATGCCCAGGAATGGCGGGCAATCGGCACGGTGCCGGGCGCGTTGAACAGCAACCAAATTCTGCAGTACACCTTTACCGACGATGAGGGCAACGGCCTGGCCTATTACCGCTTGGGCCAGACCGATCTGGACGGCACCTATACCCTGAGCCCGGTGATCGCTGCCGGCTGCAACGCGGTGAACGGCATATCGATCGTGAATGCTTGGGACGATGGCCAGAGCCTGAACCTCGTGGTGTCTTCCACGCTTGACGGCGTTTACGACCTTACGTTGCTGGATGCACAGGGCAAGATGCTTGGCGGCAAGCAGGCCCAGGCCGTGAACACGGGCATTACCACGCTGCGGCTGGAAAAGCGCGACATAGCCACGGGGATCTACGTGCTGCAATTGCAGAACCAGGCGAACCGAATGTCGCGGCGCTTGCACGTGCACTGACCCCTCCGCGTGACTTATTACCGGGCCTTCCGCTTGCGGTGCATGGCGGCCGCCGGCGCCCAAAGCAACAACAGCACCGTGGCGGCATACGCGCCCTTGCCGATGTAATCGCCGTTCCGCGCATAAAAAGTGATGCGGTCGTTCAAGCGCACAGTGCCCCTGATGGCAGCGGGCACCCACCAGCCCGTAAGCTGGTGCATATCGCCGCGCTGGTCGATGAAGCATGAAATGCCCGTATTGGCGCAGCGCGCCACATCGCGGCGGTCCTCCACCGCGCGCAGCTTGCCGTACAGCAGGTGCTGTTTGTATCCGGGCGTGTCGCGCCACCAGCCATCGTTGGTCATGATCACGATCAAGCTGGCGCCATTGCGCACATGCGCCGCCACATGGTCGCCATAGATGCTTTCGTAGCAAATGGTGGGCGCGATGCCCACGCCCCCCGGGCGGTCCCATAGTACTGAACGCTCTTTTTGCGTGCCCAGGCTGCCCGTGGTGCCGCCCAGGTCAAGCGCCAGCCCGCCCAACGGCCCCAGCACCTGTTCAAAGGGCATCAGCTCCACCCCCGGCACCAGCTTCGATTTGTTGTAATAGGCGTAACTGCCGTTGGGCCGCACGAACAGCGCGGCATTGTATGCATCGAAGGCGCGCCCCAGGCCCTCGATCATTCTTGCGCTCAACGGGTATTCCGCCCCCGGCGGGTACAGCCGCGAGGCCGACATGCCAGCGATCACCGAGGTGCCGGGGTGCGCGGCCAAAAAGGTCCTGATGCGTTGCAGGCTGCGGCTGTTGTCCATGTCATTCTCCCACAGGCCGTGGAAGGCCAAGTGCCCGTTGTCGTTGGAAAGCGTTGCCGGCTCCTGCAGGGCGGTCTCGGGCATCACCACCAGGGCCGTGCTGTCGCGCACCAAGGGGCGGGCCAGGGCCAGCATTTCCTCCAGTTGGTGCATGGGGTCCATGCTGCCGAATTTTTCCTTGTACGGATCGATGTTGGGCTGCACGAGCACCACTTCGGCCGTGGTGCCCATGGGCGTGTACGTGGCATAGCGCAGCCACGATGCCGTCAAGGGCACCGCTATCGCCGCCACCACGGCCAGCGCCCAGCGCTTGCCTGCGGCGCGGGTTTGCTGCAAAAGCAATTGCACCATCAGGATGTTCACCGCCCACACCCAAATGCTGCCACCAAGGTGGCCCGTGACCTCGTACCACTGCACCCACTGCGTGTGGCCCGCGAACACATTGCCCAGCGTAAGCCAAGGCCAGCTCAGGTCCCAGTGCATGTGGAAACGCTCGAACGCGACCCAGAACACCAGCAGCGCCCACCTTGCGCCATGCCCACCAAATCCGCGGCGCACCAGGCGGAAAAGCAACCAGGGCACGCTCATCACCAGCACATTGCCCACGTTGGGGCCGATCAGCGTGAACAAGCGCGTGGCCATGTGCTCGCTGACATGGAACAGCCACCACGTGGTGGACAGGTTCCACACCAGCAACGCCAGCATAACGTAGGGCATGAAGTTGCGCGGCCGTTCCCCCGGCTTGGCGCGGGCATACCGTTCCTCGGCCCACAGCAGCGGCACCCAACCGATGAATACCAGTGGCGTAAGCCCGCCAATGGCCGGCCAGGCCAACGACAGCAGCGCCCCGGAAAGCAAGGCACAGGCGATGTACAACCTACGGTCCCTCATTTCGGCCCGCCGAAAGTAGGATCGCCCTGGCGTTGCCGGGGTATCCGCAGCAAATACGCGCCCATGGCGGCAAGCAGGATCACCGGCGGCAGGCATACCGCCAAAAAGCGCTGGTTCCATTCGGCATGGGTAAGCCCTACCAAGGCAATGTTCAATGCCAACACCGCGGCCAGCAGGCCCACAATGGGCAATTTCCTTCCACGCCACAACGCATATAGGGCGAAGGGATAGAGCAGCAGGATAGGCAGGTTGATGCTGTTGTGCAGCGGTGAGAAATACGCCCGCGCTGGCATGAGCATGGCGCCGATCCGGCGAAAAAAGAGGCTGGTGGAATAACCCGCTCCCTGGGTGCGGAACAAGTGCACTTGGGCCGCCAGGATGCTGCTGCCCTGCAAGCCCTCCATGTTGCCCGGCCTCTCGGGAAAGCCGCATATCACGTCACCCTCCACGATGGGCTGCAGTTGCGCCTGCCGGATACCCGGCACCGATACAGCGAAAATCAGCACCGCGGCCGAACCGGCGGCCAGCAACAGCCTTGGCCGCTGCCGGCCGGAGGCCAAGCGCCAGACCACGGCCGGGCCAACGAACATCATGCCCACGGGCCGCGCGAACAGCACCACCACCGCCCATAGCGCCGTGAGGCCCCGGCCCGGGGCCGGGCGCGTGATCCGTTCAAGGAAAAGCAGGTACATGCTGATGAAGAATGATTCGGTGTACAGCGCCAGCACCCATTGCTGCAACAGGGGCAGCAGCAGGAACACCGCGAAGGCCAACCCGCCCGGCCAAGCTTGGCCCGTGATGCGCCGCACGATCCGATCGGCCGCCCAGGCTGCTGCCAGCGACAACAGCGCCTGCGCCACCACGGCCAGCCACGGCCAGCCCAAGGCCACCGCGGGCAGCAGAAAGAGCACATAGGCCGCGTACTTCAGGTAGTTGCCGAAAAGATCGCGGAGATCACCGGCCAGCACCTGCTCGGCGCAACCGGTGTATTTCAACGCCTCGTTGTCCGCCAGCAACCCCTGTGCGTGCCAGGTCCAGGCCAGCAGCACCAGCCACGCGCCGATCACGCCTGCACGCCAAAGGCCGGGTCGGCTGCACATGTGGACCGCCTTAGCGCAGCAGGTACATTTTGCCCATGCCCTTGGTGAAGAAGGAACCCGCCCCACCGTCGCGGTATTCAATGTCCTGTCCGTTCAATTGGGCCATTACCCTGTACAGGTACACCCCGCGTGCCAGCCGGTCGCCGAACTGGTCGGTGCCGTCCCAAGCAAAATCGGTGATGTTGCGCCCCACCCGCAATGGGCCCAGCTCGGACATTGGGATCTCGCGCACCACGCGGCCCGCAACGGTCATGATCTGTATGTGCATGGCCGTGGGCACTTCCCGGCCGGTAAGGGTGAACACGAAGCGTGTGCTGGTGGTGAAGGGGTTGGGGTAGTTGAGCACTTCGGTGATGGTGGGCCTGTTGATCACCTCGAAGTTGACGCTGTTATCGCGGTCGCCGCTGTTGTTGCGGCTCTTGTCGCTTGCCCGCACCGCAATGCGGTACTTGCCGTCCTGCAAAAAGTTGGGCCGGTAGAACACCTTGCTCCTGTTCACGGTGCCCGATGCCGGCACGAACTGCAGTATTTCCTGTGCGCCCTCGCGGAAGTAGATCCGCCGGGTGGCCCCGGAAGGCTCGGTGAGGAAGACCTTGAAGTAGGCCGTGTCGCCCGGCTCGTTCAGCATCATGGCCGTGTTCTCGTCCTCCAGGGTGATCTGTATCTCGGGCTGCGCGCTCACGATGTCCCCGTCCAAAATGTGCATGCCGTCGAAGGTGATGTCAAGCACGGGGTTCTCAAGGTCTTGCAGGGTGAGGAAGCGCAATTGCGCGATGTTGTTGAAATGGAACTGTTCGGGCTGGTCGTATGCGTTGGTGAGCGTGTCGATGGGGTTGGCCTCGATCACGATGGAATTGGGCCCGGGGAAAAGCTGCGTGCTGAACCGGATCGTGTCCTTGAGCACCGCGCCCACGGCCAGTGGCGCGTTGTACTTGTAGTGCACCCGCCGGGTCTGGTTGTCGTGCCCGGTCACCCATGCGGTCATCAGCAGGCTGTCCATGGGTACTTGGCCGATGTTGCGCACGGCCACCATCACTTCGGCCTGTTGGCCTTGGAAAAGGCTATCGATCCGCGTGTACAGGCCGGCGGGGGGATCGATCGCACACTCAGGCGCGGGCTGCCCGATCAGCTGCCATCGTTTCAGCTGTGCGGGTAACGGGGCCGCGCTGCTGGTGTTGTTCCAGAAGGATCCCTTCAGGCGCAGTTGTGGGATTTGCTGCGTGCCGATCACCGGGTCCAGGTCCAGGTCGCCGCTCATGGTCTCCTGGGTCAGCAGCGTTTGTTCGTTCCCTTGCGGCGATACGCCGGCCAGTTGCAGCTTCAGGCTGTCGCCGGCCTCGGTGGGATGTACTTCCCAGCTCAGCTTCTCCCAATGCAGCGCGGTATTGCTTCGCGGTGCCACCACCGAGCCGCTGCGGCTGTTCAGCTCGATGTAGGCCGTCATGTTGATCAGGGCATTCTGCGTAGCGCCCCATACTTCCTGCACCGAAGCGGGATCGCCCTTTCTGCAGAAGAAGATGTAGGGCACACTGTCCGGCACGGCGCCACTGGCCAGGTTGCTGGCCCCCAATG
>JBIQMI010000056.1:0-15348 GCA_044463585.1 Cryomorphaceae bacterium | reverse complement strand
CGAACACTTCCAGCTCACCGGCACTTGGTACTTCTACGATGAAGAAGGGCAGCTTTCCGGAACGATCGATTATGCCGGCGGAAAGAAGAACGGCGTGCAGCGCAAGTTCGGCCCGGACAGCACCCTGGTAAGCGAGGAGCATTACGTGGACGATCGGCGCGAAGGGCCCAGCACCAGTTACTGGCCCGATGGCACCGTGCACCAGCTGGTGCCCTTCAGCAACGGCGTGGAGGAAGGCCGCGCAGTGGAACATGCCGAGGATGGAAGGCTGATCACCATTACCGAATGGCGCAGTGGCGTATTGCAAAGCCGGCGGTCGATCAATGCGTACGACAAGCAGGGGCTACGGCAGGGGCCATGGCAAGGCTATTGGCCGGGCGGGAATTTGAAATGGGAAGGCCGCTACGTGGACGATAAAAGGCAGGGCCTTTTCAAGGAATATGACCGGCAGGGCAACCTGCTCGATCTGGTGAAATACGATCAGGACCAAGTGCTGCCGGGTGCTGAGGAGGCCATGCTGCTGAGCATCCGCAACACATACTACCCCGGGGGCAAGGTGGCCAGCGTGGGCAGCTACACGCGCGATGGCCGCAAGGAAGGGCTGTTCCGCATGTTCGATCAACAGGGCAGGCCGGAAAGTGCCTCCATCTACCGCAACGACGTGCTGATCGGCAAGGGCGAGGTAAGTGAGGCCGGCGCCATGAACGGTCCTTGGACCGAATATTACCAATCCGGGGAAAAACGTGCCGAGGGCGAATACGCCAATGGCAAGAAGGAAGGTGCTTGGACTTTCTTCCACCGCTCCGGTGCGGTGGAACAGACCGGGAACTACCGGGACGGGCAGCCCCAAGGCATTTGGAAATGGTACTACGAAACCGGCGAATTGCACCGCGAGGAAAATTACCGCCACGGCCGCGAGGATGGTTCATCGGTGGAAAAGGCCAAGGACGGCAGTGTGATCGTCCAGGGCGAGTACATCGATGGCCTGAAGGACGGAAACTGGGTGTACCGGGTGGGCGACCACACCGAAAAAGGAGCCTATAAGGACGGGTTGCGCGACGGCATATGGAACAGTTTCCATGACAATGGGAAGCGATATTCCACCGGCGCCTTCGTGGCAGGCGAACGCAATGGGAAACACCGGTGGTTCTGGCCGAACGGCAGGTTGAAATTGGAAGGAAAATACATGGCCGGGCTGGAGCAGGGTGATTTCAACTATTTCGATGAAGACGGAAGACTGTTGCTTACGATCCGGTACAAGGATGGGGGAGAGATCAAATTGGACAACGAAAAACTTCCTCCTCCGTACCAACCGTTGGGCTCGTTGCCATGAATACCCAGTTACCCGACCATACGACGCCGGAATTGGATATCCAGGCCGGCGCGCACAACGAACCGCCGAACCTTTCCGAACAGGATCGGCTGCAGTTGTATGACCATTTGTTCAGTGGTGATCTTTTCGGCCTTTACCGGGCCAGCCTCACGGGTCGCATGCTCAGTTGCAACACCGCACTGGCGCGCCTGCTGGGCTACTCCGGCTGGGAGGAGCTGGCCGACATTCCGTTGGAGCGCCACTATTTCGATGTGGTGGAGCGGCAGCAATTCATCGATGACCTGCAGGAAAAGAAGATCCTGAACAACTACGAGGTACTGCTGAAGCACCGCAGCGGCCGGGCCGTGCACGTTTTGGAGAATGTGGTACTTCGTGAAGAGCAAGGCCGGGCCTCGGTGATCGAGGGCGTGGTGATCGATATCACGGCACTGCGGCAATCGGAACTGGAGCAACGGGTACTGGCCAATAACTACCGGCAGCTGACCGAGCGGGTGCGCGATGGCATGGTCGTGGTGCAGGACGGGCGCATTGTTTACGCCAATCCCGCGGCGGAGGCCATGGCCGGCAGCTCCAATTTGATCGGCATGCGCATGGAGCAATTCACCAGCACTGCTGATGCCGCGCGTGTGGTCGCATTGCTGGAGGAAACCACCAGGTCGGGCAGTTCAACAGGGGCCCGGATCGACTTCGGCCATTCGCCCGAAGGGCGCAAGCCCTTGGTGATGCACGGAACCACCACTTGGCATATGAACTCCGCCGCTGTCCAATTGACCCTGCAGGACGTGGAGTTGGAACGCAGCCTGATCCAAGAGCGGCTGCGCGACACCATGGCCGAGGAGATGAGCGCCTCGTTAAGGCAGGAGATCGAGCAGCACCGCCGTACCCAAGAAGCCTTGGAACAGAGCAGGCGGCTGGCCAAAAGCCTGATCGACAGTTCGCTGGACATGATCGTGGCCGTTGACCACAAGGGCCAGATCACCGAGTTCAACCCGGCGGCCATGATCAAATTCGGCTACGAGGCCGAGCAGGTGGTGGGCCAAAGCTCGCGGATGCTGTACGCCGACGAGGAGGAATTCAAGCGGGTGCAGCAGGAAATGGACCGCTATGGGGCCTATGCCGGCGAAGTCCGCAACCGCACCGCCGAAGGCCGGGTGTTCACCAGTTTCCTGGCCGCATCGCGCGTGATGAACGAAGAGGGTGTGCTGATGGGCAGCATGGGCGTAAGCCGCGATGTAACGCAGGCCAAACGCGACCGCGAGGCCCTGCGCGAAAGCGAGGAACGCTACCGCGACCTGGTGGACAACGCCAACGACATGATCCACAGTGTGGACGGCAATGCCAAGTTCCTGTTCGCCAACAACGCCTGGAAGAAGACATTGGGATACACCGACGAGCAGCTGAAACAGCTCACCCTGTACGACCTGATCGTCCCCGAGGCCGACCGGGAGGCCACGCAGCGCTGGTTCGAGACCGATGGGGAAAGTTCAGGCGCAAAGGCGTGGACCACGTTGTACCGGACAGCGGATGGACGCCAGTTGCACATTGAAGGAACCTCCAGCGTGAGGAAAGTGAACGGGAAGATCGTGATGGCCCGCAGCATTTTCAGGGACGTGACCGAGAGCAGGGCGGCAGCCGAGAAACTGCAACGCCACAGCGCCAAGGAAAAGGCGCTGTTCGAAAGCAGCGACCACATGTTCTGGACCGTGGACCGGCGCATTGCGCTGACCAGTTTCAACAAGGGCTACCACGACATGATCGTGCGCCTGCACGGCAAGGCACCGAAAATCCAGCCCGATCCACGGGAACAGAAGGAATACTTCGCCCCGATGGATTACCACGATTTCTGGAAAACGAAGTATACCCAGGCCTTTGCGGGCCATAAGGTGCACTTCGAGACCGACCGCACCGACGTGGAGGGAAAACAGGTGTGCAACGAGATCTTCCTAAGCCCGGTATTCAATGTGAAAGGGGAGGTGGAGGAAGTGTTCGGGGTGGGCATTGAGGTTACGCAGCAGCGCCTGGCCGAGGCCACCGTGCGCGAACAGGCCGCCAAGCTGGAGGCCATATTCGAGAACAGTGCCGATGTGATGATCTGGAGCATTGACCGCGCGTACCAGATAACGGCCTGCAACAAGTGCTTTGTGCAGAACACCGAAGCCCTGACCGGCCACCGCCCGCGGCCCGGCGACAACGTGCGCCACGTGTACAAGGAACTGGTGCCCAGCCACCTGGATGCCGAATGGGTGAAATTCTACAACGACTGCTTCGCGGGCAAGCAGTTGCAGCGCGAGGCCGAGAT
The DNA here is from genome assembly GCA_044463585.1 of Cryomorphaceae bacterium. GTDB lineage: Bacteria > Bacteroidota > Bacteroidia > Flavobacteriales_F > PHOS-HE28 > PHOS-HE28. Next base: position 11,716 of record JBIQMI010000056.1, on the reverse strand, counting down.
CAACCTAAAGGACGGCACCACCGCATGGCTCGAGTTGTTCATGAGCCCGATCCGCACGGACCAAGGCATCCACGAGGTGAGCTGCCTGGCGCACGACATCACCCAAAAGAAGCGGACTGAACAGGCCATTCTGGAAAACCTGCGCGAGAAGGAAGTGTTGCTGAAGGAAGTGCACCACCGGGTAAAGAACAACCTGCAGATCATCAGCAGCATTTTCAGCCTGCAACGTGGCCACGTGGACGGCGATGAACGCTCCATGGAGCTGCTGCGCGAAAGCCAGGACCGGATCCGCAGCATGGCCTTCATTCACGAAAGCCTGTACCAGAACAAGAATTTCACCGAGGTGGACCTCGCGGCCTACATACAGGAGCTATGCAGCAACCTGGTGATGAGCTATGCGGTGGACGATAACATCCGGATCGAGCCCGAGTTGCAACAGCTGATGCTCGGCCTGGATAAGGCAATACCCTGTGGCCTGGTGCTCAATGAACTGATCAGCAACGTATTCAAGCACGCATTCACCGTTGGTGTGAAAGGTGAGCTACGCATCGTGCTCACCGGGGACGATAACCGGATAAAGATCGTGTTGGAGGACAATGGGCGCGGCTTCCCGCCGGGCTACGATCCGGACCGCGACCGCGGCCTGGGCACCGAGCTGGTGGAAGTGCTGATGGACCAATTGGAGGGCGAGCTCCACCGTTCAGTCCCGAAAAACGGACAAGGCACCTCGTATTGCATTACTTTTGATCGTTCGTGAGCAAAGGAACCATGGCACAAACAAATGTACTGGTGGTCGAGGACGAAAGCATCGTCAGCAAGGACATCCAGCAGAGCTTGAAAAAGCTTGGCTACCATGTGGTGGGCGCTGCGGCCACGGGTGAAAAGGCCGTGGAATTGGCCTTGGAGCACAAGCCGGACATCATTCTGATGGACATTATGCTGAAAGGGGAGATGAACGGCATAGAGGCGGCCACCCGCATCCGTGCAGAGGCCAACATTCCGGTGATCTTCCTCACGGCGTACGCCGATGAAAGCACCCTTGCCAAGGCCAAGGTCACACAGCCGTACGGCTACATCATCAAGCCGTTCAAGGAGATCGACATACATACCACCATTGAAATGGCCTTGTACAAGCACAAGAAGGAGGCCGAGGTGTTGAAGGAGCGCGACCTGCTGTTCAACCTGGTGGAAGGGCAAGGGGCCGGAAAGGATATCCTGTTCGTGAAGAGCAACAGCCGCATGGTGAAATTGCGCACCAGCGACATTTATTACGTGGAGGCGCTGAAGGATTACGTGGTGATTAATACGCTGAATACGCGTTACACCATACACAGCACCATGAAGGACATTGAGGCCAAATTGCCCGAAAGCGAATTCATGCGCGTGCACCGTTCATTCATTGTGCGGATCGATAAGATCACCGCCATTGAGCAGAACAACCTGATCCTGGAGAACGACAAGAAGATCATTCCCGTGGGCGGTAGCTACAAGGACGAATTGGCCAAGCGGCTGAACCTCGTGTAGGCTTATCAAAAGCGGCCGCCACGGCCGCGCGGCCTACCTTTTCCGTTTTTGCTTTCCGTACTTCTTGCCTTTGACCTTGGCCTTGGTGCCGGACAGCGCGGGCCTTGTTTCGTCCCAAATGGCGCGTTTGGCCGGATCATTGGCCACGGGGGCGCCCTGTTGTTCCGCCAGGGAGAAATCCACCGTTCGCTTTTCCATGTCCACCCCGCGTACCGTTACTTGAAACTCATCGCCCAAACGGAACCGGCGGCCCGTGCGCTGGCCGATCACGGCGTATTTCTCCTGGTCGAAGCGGAAATGGTCGCCGGGCAGGTCCTGCAGGGCGATCATGCCTTCGCAATGGTTTTCCACCAGTTCAATGTAAATGCCCCAATTGGTGAGGCCGCTTACAATGCCATCGAAGGTTTGGCCCAGGCGCGCCAGCATGTATTCGGCCTGCTTGTAGCGCACACTGGCCCGCTCTGCGTCCGCTGCCCGCTTTTCCATTTGGGAGCTGTGCACGGCGCTTACTTCCAATGCCTCCTTGTTCAGCGGCCGGCCCTTGGCCAAATAATGCGCCATGGCGCGGTGCACCATCAGGTCCGGGTAGCGCCTGATCGGGCTGGTGAAATGGGTGTAATACTCGAACGCCAGGCCGTAATGGCCGATGTTGTCGGTACTGTATACCGCCTTGGCCATGGTGCGGATGATCACTTGTTTCAATAGGCCTTCCTCCTCCTTGCCCTTCACCTCGCGCAACAGTTTGTTTATGGCATGCGGAAGCTGCTCGGGGCGCCCATCGGTTTTCAGGTGGTGGCCGAAGCTTTTGGCCAGGGTGCGCAATTGTTCCACCTTGTCCGGGTCGGGCTGGTCGTGTATGCGGTATACAAAGGGCAATGCGCCGCCTTTTCGCTTGCTCACCCACGTGGCCACGCGCTTATTGGCCAGCAACATGAACTCCTCGATCAGCCAGTTGGCCGGGCCCATCATCTTCTCGTACACCCCAATGGGGTACCCTTTGCTATCGAGGATGAACTTCACCTCGTTTCCACCTATCTCCAGTGCGCCCTTTGCGATCCGGTCCTTGCGCAGCGCACCGGCCAACCGGTTCAGCGTAAGCACCTCGCTCTTGTAAGGTCCATTTTCCCCTTCAATGATCGCTTGGGCCTCTTGGTATGAGAACCGGTGGGCGGTGCGGATCACGGTGCGCCCGAACCATTCATGCTTGATGCGTGCCTGCTCATCCAATTCGAAGATGGCGCTGAAGCTGAGCTTGTCCTCGTTGGGATTGAGTGAACAGAGGTTGTTGCTCAGGCGCTCGGGCAGCATGGGCACGGTGCGGTCCACCAGGTACACGCTGGTGGCGCGGGCCGCCGCTTCCTTGTCCACAATGCTGCCCGGCTGCACGTAATGGCTTACATCGGCGATGTGGATGCCCACCTCCCAGTGGCCGTTATCCAGTTTGCGCACGCTTAGGGCGTCATCCAGGTCCTTGGCATCGGCGGGGTCTATGGTAAGGGTGGTCACCTTGCGCATATCGCGCCGGCTGGCCGCTTCGGCCTTGGAAAGGCCATCGGGTATTTGCGCCGCGGCCTTGTTCACTTCCTCGGGAAATTCCGCGGGCAGCCCGAACTCGGCAAGTATGGCGTGCATTTCCACTTCATGCTCGCCGGCCTTGCCCAAAACCTTGGTCACCTTGCCGCGGATGGGGTCGGAGGGGTGTTCCCAGGGCAACATGTCCACGACCACCTTTTCACCGGCCTTGCCACCGCCCAGGTCATTTGTGGCCACAACGATGGGCCTGTTCATCTTGGGGTCATCGGCCTTCAATTCCCACTTGGGCCCGCGTTGCAGCAAAGTACCCACGAAGTTGGTGCGCCTGCGGCTGAGCACTTTGATCACCTTGCCCTCGGGCCTGCCCCGATGGCCTTGCACCCGCACCAATACCGTATCGCCGTGCAGGGCGGTGCCCTCGGCATGCGCGGGTATGTACACGTCATCCCCCCCTTCGGACAGGCGGGCATAGCCGGCCCCGCTAGCGATCAGCTCCAGCACGGCCTCCTTGCCCGGTTGGTCGCGTTTTGCCCGTTTGCTGGCCGTGGGGCGGGCAAGCGCATACCTGCCACGTTTCACGGTGTCCACTTTTTCCTTGGCCATCAATTTGGCCAAAGCGTCCTGCAGGGTTCCGCGCTCGCGCTTGTCCAGCCCGAGTTTCAGCATCAGCTGCTGGGCCGTGATACCGGTGCTACCGGCATCGTCGATCAGCTCCAGCAATGCTTTCGGGTCCAGGTCCCGGGGTGTGTCCAAGCGTTTCTTTTTGCTCATGGGGGCGAAGTTGTAAAGAATTGGGCGGCCACGGCATGGGGCGGCGGTGCGCAGGGATGGTATTTTCGCTCAGCCCGATCGTTGATAACTGGCGGGCGTTCATTACATTTGCAGCCCTTTTGTGGGGGCATTCCCCATACGCCATGGTTCACGATCAACAGGATAGTGCGAAGATCTTTGGTGGCACGGCCACCCACGACCTGGCGGAACGCATTGCGCATGAGGGCGGGCAGAAGCTGGGCCAGGTTACCGTGAGCCGTTTCAGCGATGGTGAGTTTCAACCAAGTTTCGAGGAAACGGTCCGTGGCAACGTTGTGTTCATTATCCAAAGCACCATGCCCCCCAGCGACAACCTTTTCGAGTTGTTGTTGATGGTGGATGCCGCCAAAAGGGCCAGTGCGCGGCGGATCGTGGCCGTGATGCCCTATTTCGGCTTCGCCCGCCAGGACCGCAAGGACAAGCCCCGCGTAAGTATCGGCGCCAAACTGGTGGCCAACATGCTCACCGCCGCCGGCGTGGACAGGATCATGACCATGGACCTGCATGCGGACCAGATCCAGGGCTTTTTCGAAGTACCGGTGGACCACCTGTTCGCCAGTAGCATTTTCCTTCCCTACATACAGCAACTCCGATTGCCCGAGCTGGTGATCGCCGCGCCCGACACGGGGGGCACCAAGCGGGCCAGCGCGTACGCGAAGCATTTGGGCGTTGACATGGCCATTTGCTACAAGCAGCGCAAGGTGGCCAACAAGGTGGAGAGCATGACCGTGATCGGCGATGTGCTGGGCAAGAACGTGGTGCTGCTCGATGACATGGTGGACACGGCGGGCACACTTACCAAGGCCGCGGCCATGATGATGGAGCAGGGCGCTGCCAGCGTGCGCGCCATGTGCACCCATGCCGTGCTCAGCGGTGGCGCCAGCGAGCGCATACAGCAAAGCAAGCTGCAGGAGTTGATCGTTACCGATACCATCCCCGTTGACGCGGCCAAACTACAGGCCGCGCCCAAGATCAAGCAGCTGTCCGTGGCACAGCTCTTCGCCGACGTGATCCAACGCGTGCGGCACCATGAAAGCATCAGCAGCCACTTCATCATTGCATAACATCCCGAGGAAAATGAAGAACGTCGAACTCACCGGCACCAAGCGCCAGGCAAACGGCACCAGCAGTGCCAAGGGCGTGCGCCGAAACAAGCAAGTACCGTGCGTGCTGTACGGTGGCACCGAAACGCTGCACTTCAGCGTTGACGAGGCCGCACTGGAAAAGATCGTACACTCACCCGATGCGCACCGCGTGGAGCTCGACATCGATGGCGAGAAGCATGTGGCCATACTGCAGGCCAAGCAATTCCAGCCGGTGACCGACCGGGTGATCCATGCCGATTTCCTGCGCGCCGAGCCCGGCAAGGCCACGCGCATGAACATGACCGTGCGGCTGAAGGGCCAAAGCACGGGTGTTCGCAAGGGCGGCAAGCTGAGCCATACCATGCGCCGCATGCGCATCAAGGGCGAACTGGACGTGCTGCCCAATGTGATCGAGCTCGACATCAGTGGGCTTGATGTTGGGGAGACCATCCGCGTGAAGGACATCCAGCTGCCGGGCATCACCTTGCTCGAAAAGCCCAACGATGTGGTGGTGGCCATAAAAGCGCCCAAGAAGGCCGCCGAGGCTGCCGCAGCGGCCCCCGCTGCCGACAAAAAGGCCGAGCCCGCCAAGAAATAGCCCCGCGGGCCATGGAAAAATGCAAGGACCCCGCCGAGGCGGGGTCCTTATTTTGCGGTGCCGCAAGCAACGGCTGGAAGGCTTGATCCATGAAATACCTGATCGCAGGCCTGGGCAATCCCGGGCCGGAATATGCCGACACAAGGCACAACATCGGCTTTCGGGCGGTAGAGGCCTTGGCGCACCTGTTCGAGGCGCGCTTTGCGCCGGGCCGTTACGCCGAAACAAGCGAGTTCAGGCATAAAGGGCGCACGTTCGTGCTGATCAAGCCGCAAACCTTCATGAACCTCAGCGGAAAGGCCGTGCGCTACTGGATGGACCAGGAGGACATCCCGGCCGACCGGCTGTTGGTGGTGGTGGACGACCTCGCCCTTCCTTTTGGGAAATTGCGGCTACGTGCCTCCGGCAGCGACGGCAACCACAACGGCCTTACCAGCATCATCGAGGTACTGGGCACGCAGGAGTTTCCCCGGTTGCGGGCCGGGATCGGCGACCAGTTCGCCAAGGGCCGCCAAGTGCAATATGTACTGGGCCAATGGACCCCGCAGGAACAGGAGCAGTTACCGGCCGTGCTGGACCGGATCGGCAAGGCGGTGCTGCAATTCGGCCTGCTGGGCGTGGAGCGCGCCATGGGCAATGTGAACCACAACTGACGGGCGGGCAGAAGCCGGCAGGCGGACTAACTTCACCCGCACAAGCCAACCACCAAAAAAAGCAGGAACATGGTATCGAAGAAAGTGGAACAGGCCCTGAACGGCCAAGTGGAAAAAGAAGCAATGAGCAGCCAGATCTACTTGGCCATGGCCTCATGGGCCGAGGTGAAGGGCCTGGAGGGCATCGCCACCTTCCTGTACCGGCACAGCGATGAGGAACGTGCCCACATGCTCAAGCTCATGCACTACATCAACGAGCGGGGCGGCCATGCGGTGGTGCCGCCATTGGCCAAGCCGCCCAAGCAAATGGACGGAATCCTGGACGTTTTCAAGGGCATTTTGGAGCAGGAGGTGGAAGTAACGCGCCAGATCAACAACATCGTGGACCTGTGCCTGAAGGAAAAGGACTACACCACGCATAATTTCATGCAGTGGTACGTGGCCGAACAGATCGAGGAAGAGCGGTTGGCCCGCACGTTGCTCGACAAGCTGGACCTGATCGGCAACGACAAGGCCGGCCTGTACATGTTCGACCGCGACCTGAAGGCGATGAACGACGAACCCAATTTCTGACCGGGTGAATAACAGCGAAGGCTTTTTGCAAGGCTGTTGCCGGCCTTGCAAAAAGCCCTCGTCCACATCGGCCTGTGCATACCCGGCCGCGGCCATGCTGGCCCGGGGTTGCGCGCAGGACTACATTGGCCCGGCCTGAACATGGGAAGCCACCTGCAACATTGCATGAACCCGCCGCGGCCGGGCCGGTGGCGCCAACAAGCCGCGGCACAGTTGCTCGTCCTCGGCCTGTTGGCCCTGCTGTGCATTTCGGCGGTGCCCCAGCAACGCGAACCCGACAAGGACACCAAGGCCGTGATCGAGGCCAGCTATATTTACAACATCGCCAAGCTGGTGCAGTGGAGGGATGCGGCCATGCGCCAAGGGCCGTTCGTGATCGGGGTGATCGGCAGCGGCAACCTGTACCAGGAATTGGTGAACAAATACGCCAACCGTTCCATCGGCAAGCAGCCCATTGAGGTGCGCAAGCTGCCCGCCACCATGGAGATCGACCGCTGCAACATACTCTTTGTGCCGGCCACCAACCGCGACCTGTTGCCAGGCATACTGCGGCAGGCCAATGCACGTTCGGTACTGATCGTGTCGGATTTCCCGGATGCCTTGTCGCATGGGGCGGTGGTGAACTTCATTCCCGCCAGCAACACGCTCAAGTACGAGATCAGCCTGTCCAATGCGGACAAGCATGGAATTGATGTAGGCCTTACACTGAAACAGTTGGCGGACAGGGTGGTGGAATGAGCGCGAAAAAACTGCTGATCGGCGCCCTCTGGGCAGTGGTTGCATGGTTGCCATGCCATGCACAGCCAGATTTGTTGCCCAAGCTCAACGAGGCATACCAGGCCGGCGAGCTGAAACAAGCCCGCGAATTGGCCGATGAGGCCATCAAAGATCCTGGATCGGCCGCCTCACCCGAGGTATGGCTATTGCGCGGCTTTGTGTACAAGGACCTGTACAAGACGACCGGCAAACCTGGGGCGGATGTACTGCGCGATGAGGCCATGGCCAGCCTTTATACCTGCACCAAGTTGGACAAGGACAGGAAATACACCGCCAACAGCAAGGCGGCCTATTGGTTCCTGGCCCGAACGATATACAACGATGCCGTGAATGCGTTGAACAAGCTGGAGCCCGCGCCGGCCGTTACGTACTATGGCAAATACACGGAAGCGTTGCAGCGCATGGCGCCCGATACCTCCCTGCAAGGCAGCCGCATCGATTTCGGCAACGCCTTGGGAACCGTGTACGTGAAGCTCTTCGTGGAGGACCGGGAAGACCTGCAGTGGTACAACAAGGCGGTGGACACCTACCGCGCGGTGCTGGCCATGGACAGCAATAACTACGGCGCCAATTACAACCTGGCCACCTTGTTCTACAACCGCGGCGTGTTCAACATCCAGCGCATCACGCCGGAGAACGATATCCCCAGCCTGCAGCAGATCCAGGAGGTGAGCCGTGAATACTTTGCCGAAGCACTCCCGTACATGATGAAGGCCCACCGCATGAGGCCGCAGCGCGCGGAAACGATATTGGGGCTTGAGGGGATCCATTACTCGCTGCAGGACGAGGAAAAAAGCCAGTATTACAGGAACCTGTTCCAGGAGTTGAGGCACGATGAGATGAAGGAGAAAAACCGGTAGCACCCCATGCGGTTGCGCATGACCATAGGGCGCCGCATAGGCATCGGCTTCGGGCTTTTCATCTTTTTCGCCCTGGTGGTGGTGGTGCTTACCAACCGCACCATTGAGCGCAGCCGCACGATCAACAAGCAGATCAACAATGTGTACGGGCCGTCGGTGGATGCACTGGTAAGGCTGCGCAACCTGGTGGTGAACGCCCGTACACTGATGAAGCACTGGGCCTTGGTGGAGAGCCTGCCCGATGCACCTGAAAAAGTGGCCCTGCTGAAACTGACGGACCAGGACCTGCCGGCACTGATAGACCGGATCGATACCCTGCAGGCCAATTGGGACAAGGATGAAGTGGCGGCCATGGCGCGGGCCTTCCAGGACATGAGCGTGCTGTTCGCGCTACAGGACAGCGTGAAGCACCTGCTGCCCACATTCGAAAGCTATGCCGACCCTGTGGCCTACTTCAACGCGCGCGACATAGCCGAGGAAGGAAGCCTGCTGGATGAGCAGACGGACAAAGTGCTCGACGACCTTGATGCCCTGTTGAACGTGCAGGCGCATAAGCGCGATGCGCTGCGCGACAACATGATCCACAGCCCGGATTCGCTGCGCTTTTTCGTTCTCTACCTCGGGTCGGCCCTGGTGCTGATCGGCTCTTTGTTCGCATTCTTCCTTGTGCGGGGCATCGTGGTGCCGGTAAGGCGGCTCCGCAGCATACTGCTGCAACTGGGTAGGGGCATTTTCCCGCGTACGCCCATCGTACACAGCAACGATGAGATCGGTGACATGTCCAAGGCCTTGTCGGACCTGGTGGCCGGCATGCGGCGCACCACCGAGTTCTCACACGCCCTGGCCGCCGGCGATTTCAAGGCGCGTTACCAGCCCTTGAGCGAAGAGGACGTGCTGGGCCACGCACTGCTGATGATGCGCGCCGAACTGGGCGAACGCGAACGTGTGCTGGAATCGCGTGTGCGCGAACGCACCGATGAAGTGGTGCGCCAAAAGGACGAGATGGAACGCCAAAGCCGCCGCGTGGTGGAACTGTACACCAACGTAACGGACAGCATCCGCTATGCCCAGCACCTGCAGCAATCCATACTGCCGCCCGAGCATCGGCTGCACGAATTGCTCCCCGAAAGCTTCGTGCTGTTCAGGCCGAAGGACATTGTTAGCGGCGACTTCTATTGGGTGGAATCCATTGGGGGAAAGACCGTTTTCGCCGCGGTCGATTGCACCGGCCACGGGGTGCCGGGGGCATTCATGAGCCTGATGGCGCACAATAGTTTGAACCGGGTGGTGAAGGAAAGGGGGATCACCACGCCCCATGAGGTGCTGGAGCAGCTGAGCAAGATCACGTTCGACACCCTGCACCAGAATAACGACCAAGGCGTGCGCGATGGCATGGACATCGCCTTCTGCACGTTCCATCCGGACACCTTGGTACTGGAGTTCGCCGGGGCCAACCGCCCGCTGTACGTGGTGCGGCAAGGCGAGGTGATCGCCTACCCGGCAAACAAGATCTCCATCGGCAGCGAGAACACGAACGACCGGACATTCACAGGGCACCGCATACAGCTCCAGCCGGGCGATGCCGTGTACGCTTTTTCAGACGGCTATGCCGACCAGTTCGGTGGTCCCCGGGGGAAAAAGTTCCTCTATCGCCAATTCCGTGAGTTGCTCGTGCGCATAACACCGGAGGCACCCAAGGACCGCAAGCGCATATTGGCCGAGAGCTTCGTGAAGTGGAAGGCCACCTTGGAGCAGGTGGACGACATTCTGGTGATCGGCATGCGGGTGTAACCGGCCGCAAGCGACGATGCCCGCTGTGGCCGTGGGCAACGCGCAAGCCAAAACCTGGCCTACTGGAATGACCAGCCGCTGCCGCCCGAGGTCTCGCGCGGGTTTAGCAGCATTACAGGGATCATGGCCTCGTTGGTGATCACCTCCTGCTCGTAGGGCACACCAAGCACTCCGAAAATGTTGCCGCGCGACAGGTTCATGATCGTGATCAGGTCCGCATCCACCTCGCGTGAATAACGGATCACCGCATCCACGAAACGGCTGCTGTCCACATCCGCAATGGTGGCCTCCAATTCCACGCCGCGCTCGCCGAAGTACTGTTGTGCGAACCGGATGTTATTGTCGAGCTGCTTGCGCAGGAATTCGTCGGTTTCACGCGGGGTGATCACGAACACCTTGCTATCGAAATAACGGGCGATATCGGCCACCAGGGCCACCTTTTGCCTCGTCTCCCGTTGCAGGTCCATGGGCACCACGATCTTGTTGTACCCATGCTCGCGGATGTTGCGCTCCTGCACTACGATGAATGGCAACCGGCCGTTGGTGATCACGCGCAACGCCCGGCTACCCGTGATGAACTGCATGCCCCGCATGCCGTGGGTGCCCATGATGATCAGTTCCGCCCCGATCTCCGAGGCTGCATTGCCGATCTCGTCGTACACCGAGCCCACGCGGAGCTGGGGCTTCACCTTCACCCGGTCGTTCCAGCGCTTGGCGCGTTCCAGTTCCATGTTCAATTTCAGGCGGGCTTCGTCCAGCTCACTGGCCCGCGGAACGATGTGAAGGATGTGCACCTCGGCATCCATGCGGGCCGCCAAGGCGGCCGCATGGTTCATGGCGCAATCAGCCACCTTGGTGAAGTCGGTGGGAACAAGGACCTTTTTTGTGACGCTCATGGCAAACGCCCGCGATGGGTGGGAGGCGCGAATATAGGCCGGTAAACCCTTGTATGGCCGCTGTGTACGCGCTGGCCGAGCCATGAACCTTACAGGAGTATGACTTGGTGGATGGGGAAGCCCATACACGTTGCACAAACGGTTATGAACGCCTATAAACGCATACTGGCCGAATAACCCGGCAAGCCCGCCGAATGTTTGCAGCGGCCAACAAAAACTCCCCGGGAAAACAAACCACAAAAACCCACTGAAATGGAAAACACAGAAAAGACCATCCGCAACCGCGTACAGCTCATGGGCCATCTCGGCCGCGATCCTGAAGTACGCGAACTCAATGGCGGCCGGAAAATGGCGCGCTTCAGCATCGCCACCAACGAGCGCTTCCCTTATGGCGACGGGCAGTTCAGGGAAGATACCCAGTGGCACGGCATAGTTGCCTGGGGGCGCGTGGCCGAGGAAGCGGGCGACCAACTGAAGAAGGGCAGCCGTGTTGCGCTGGAAGGGCGCTTGGTGCACCGTGTGTACGAGGCGAAGGACGGCCAGAAGCGCTACGTCACGGAGGTGGTGATGAATTCTTTCAGGCCGATAGCCACAGCTGTAGCAGTGGAGGCGGCCT
>JBIQMI010000055.1:0-15373 GCA_044463585.1 Cryomorphaceae bacterium | reverse complement strand
GGCCCCCGGTCATGCCGGCGATCTTTTCCAGCATGGCATCGTCGATGTCAACGTCAACGTATTCGTACTTGTACTGGCCGTTGGGGTAGATGGCCACCGGTGATAGCGCCTTGCCGCGCGTGCCCACGCCGATCGTGTACACGCGCATGCCCAACTGCTCGGCGATCTGCGCCGCGTCCAGCGGTTGTATGGCGCCCGCGTTGTTCATGCCATCGGTAAGCAGAATGATGACGCGGCTTTTCGATGTGCTTTCGCGCAAGCGGTTGATGGCAGTTGCCAGCCCGAGGCCAATGGCCGTGCCGCCGGTGATCAGCCCGGTGCGGGCCTGCATGAACAGGCTCTTGAGCACATTGTGGTCGGTGGTCAAGGGGCATTGCGTAAAGGCCTCACCCTCGTACACCACCAGGCCGATGCGGTCGTTCGGCCGGCCATCGATGAAGTCCATGGCCACCGCGCGGGCGGCCACCAGCCGGTCGGGCTTGAAATCCTTGGCCAGCATGCTGGCGCTGTAGTCCATGGCGATCACGATGTCGATTCCCTCGTGGGTCACATCCTGCCAACTGTCCTTGCTTTGCGGGCGCACCATGGCCGTGAGCATCACGCCCAGGCCCAACAACGCCAAGGCGAACGGCAGGTGCCTGAGCCGCGCCATGAGGTCCATCGGCGCGTTGGCCAAGGCCGAAAGCGTGCTGAGCATGGCTTGCGGCTTGCGGCGGTTGCGCATGAACAGGTACCAAAGCGAGAGCAGCGGTACGGCGATCAGCGACCAGAACCAGCGTGGGGAGGCCAGTTCGTAGTGTTGCGCAAGCCATCGCCCGAACAGCAGCAATGCCACGTGCACGGCAAGCAGCAGCACCACCAGGGGGATCAGGTCACGCGAGCGGCGCATGGTCGTACGGTTCAGCGGTTTCCTGTACCAGGCGCACGGCACTGGCCATGGCCTGTTCGTTCTCGGCGGGCAGGGCCTGCCATTTGGCGAATTTCACCATGTCGGCAAGCTGCAGCAGCGGCCGCAGCTTTTTCTGTGCTGCCGTGGTCATGGGGCTCAGGCGCAGCGCGGCCAGCAGTTCATCCGTGGTCTGCTCCATGGCCGGCACGCTGTAGCGCTCCTGCAGGTAATTGCGCAGGATGTCGGTAAGCTCGGAGTAGTAGGCCTTCGTATGCCCGGATTGCCACAGGTTTTTCTGCTGAAGTGCTTCCAATGCGAGCAGGGTGCGGGTATGCACGGGCACCGGTGGTGGGGCAGGGGCCTGCGGCCGGGGACGGCGCGAACGGCGGTAGAGCAAGATGAACAATACCGTGAGCAAGGCAAGGGCAGCAACGCCACCGGCGATCCAGCGCCAGTTTTCCTGCAGCCAATGCCAAATGCTGAAAGGGAGGGTATAGATCTCCTTGATGTCGCGGAAATCCTGCGCGGTGTCCACCGGCACCGTGTTCACGGTAAGCAACAGCGGCGCCGTTTCCAACGTGTCGCCGTTCACGATGAAATGGAAGGGCGGTATGGCCCAAAAGCCCGAATCCCACGAGGTGATGGTGAGGGTGCGCTGCTGCCGGAACAGGAAAGGGTCGTTGGCCTTGTCGGGAAGCACGGTGTCAACGCGGCTGTCGTGCAGTACGGAAATGTGGCGCGAAATGGTGTCCGCGACGTTGGGCCACTGGATCGTGATGCCAGCGTCGGCGCGGTAGGTGACCGAAAGGTCCAGCTTCACCTGTTCGCCGATCAATATGGCCGATGTGTCGAGCTTGGCCACGGGAACATGCTGCTGCGCTGTTGCGGGTTCCGGCACCAACAACAGGACGGGCAAGGAAAGCACGCCCAAGCGGAACAATTGCTGCAACAGTACCATGGCCTCCTCAATCCCTCCTTCTGAACAGGTTCATCAAGGGCCGCACGTAGCCGTCCCGCGTACTGATCACTGCATGGTCCACCCCTGCGCGGCGCAAGGCTTCGCGCGTGCGGGCCTGGTGCTTCAGGGCTTGCGCCCGGTAGTGCTCGCGCATGGCCCGGTTGCGCGTGTTCACCCAAAGGAATTCGCCCGTTTCGGGATCGATGAACTGCACCAGTCCCATGCTGGGCAGTTCCTCCTCGCGCGGGTCGGTGGTGCGCAACGCTACCAGGTCGTGCCGCCGGTTGGCGATCTTCAGGGCATCCTCGTAGCCCGTGTCCATCAGGTCGCTGATCAGAAAGGCGATGCTGCGCTTCTTGATCACGTTGTTGAGGTATTTCAGCGCACCGGTAACGTCGGTGCCCCTTCCCACGGGCTTCAATTGAAGAAGCTCGCGCACGATCCGCAGGATATGCCCGCGGCCCTTTTTCGGGGGAATGAACAGCTCGATCCGGTCGCTGAACAGGATCAGGCCCACCTTGTCGTTGTTCTGTATGGCACTGAACGCAATGGTGGCACAGGCCTCGGTGATCAGCTCGCGCTTGGGTTGGTGCACGGTGCCGAAGTCGCCGCTACCGCTCACATCGGCCACCAGCATCACGGTAAGCTCGCGTTCCTCCTCGAACACCTTCACGTAAGGGTGGCCCAGCCGCGCGGTAACGTTCCAATCGATCGCGCGCACCTCGTCGCCGGGCACGTATTCGCGCACTTCGCTGAAGGCCATGCCGCGCCCCTTGAAGGCGCTGTGGTACTCACCGCTGAAAATGTGGTTGCTCAAGCCGCGCGTTTTCAGCTCGATCAACCTCACCTTGCGGATAAGGTCCTTGGTATGGGTTTCCATGGCCATTGCAGCAGGGGGTGCGCGCATGCACGCTTCAGGGCACTTCCACGGTGTTCAGCACCCGGTCGATGATCTCGTCCACGCCCACGTTCTCGGCCTCGGCCTCGTAGGTAAGGCCGATGCGGTGCCGCAGCACATCGGGGCAAACGGCGCGCACGTCCTCGGGTATCACGTAGCCGCGGCGCTTGGTGAAGGCGTAGGCTTTTGCGCCCAAGGCCATGTAAATGCTGGCGCGCGGGCTGCCGCCGAAACTCACCAGCGAGGCGATGTCGTTCAGGCGGTACTCGCCCGGCTTCCGCGTGGCGTATACGATGTCAACAATGTAACGCTCGATCTTCTCGTCCATGTAAACCTCGCGCACCAACTGCCGCGCCCGAAGAATGGCGTCCGGATGGATCACCCGCTGCACTTGGGGCCGTTCGCCCGCACCGGTGTACTGGCGCAAAATGGAGCGCTCCTCGTCCTTGGCGGGGTAGTCCAGGATCACCTTCAGCATGAAGCGGTCCGACTGCGCTTCAGGCAGGGGATAGGTGCCTTCCTGTTCCACCGGGTTCATGGTGGCCATTACCATGAAGGGTTCGGGCAACTTATGCGTTCGTGAACCGATGGTGACCTGGCGTTCCTGCATGGCCTCAAGCAGGGCGCTTTGCACTTTGGCCGGTGCCCGGTTGATCTCGTCCGCCAGGATGAAGTTGTTGAAGATGGGCCCTTTTTTCACCGAGAACTCCTCGCTGCGCGGGCTGTACACCATGGTGCCCACCAGGTCGGCAGGCAGCAGGTCGGGGGTGAATTGGATCCGGCTGAAGCCAACGTCCACCACGTCGCTCAGCGTTTTGATGGCCAGGGTCTTGGCCAGCCCGGGCATGCCTTCCAGCATGATGTGGCCATCGGCCAATAGGGCCACCAGCAGTTTCTGCACCATGTCCTTCTGGCCAACGATGTTCTTCTGCATCTCCTGGTCGATCAGGTCCACGAACGAACTGGCCTGCTGGATGCGTTCGTTCAGGTGCCGAAGGGTATCGGATGTGGTGGCCGGCGAGCTTTGTTCCATGTGCTTTATTGCGCTTGCAGATGTGGGTTTGAATGCAAAATTGCCGCTGTTGGCGCGGGTTTCAGGGCATTTGCAGTTAAGATGTGTTAACCGTTATTCCTCCGCTTTCCCCCCGCTCCGCAAGCATGTTCCGGGCCATGTTGCACACGTGGCCGCCAGGCCTGGATGCGCATTAGCCCCCCTGCCTTGCCCGTTCATTTTCCGCGCTGTTTCACGGCATCGGCAGCGTAAATGAAATAGAGGTCCATGTAGGGCCGCATCAATATGGGCATGCGCCGGTTCTTGGCCGTGGGCACGATCAAAAGCACTTTGTCGTCCCATTGCACACCCATGTACGCCTTGTACTTCTTGAACTGGTTGATCCGCGGGTAGCGCTCGGTGAAGCTGTCGATCCCGTCGGGCCAGTTCCTTTCCGTGCTGCGGTACACCACGGCGTTGATCTCGGCCTGGCTCCAACCGTTGCGCTCCATTGCCAGCAACGCCGCGGTGTCCGTGCCCAGGTTGTAGGCGGCGTACAGCGCATCAGGCCGGGTTATGGTGGCCTTGGGCCGGCCTTCCCAGCGTGGGCCCCGGCTCACCGCCGGGCGCGGTTGGGGTTTTTTGGCGTCCTCCAGCACTGAATCGGGCAGCGCCAGGTAGAAATCGCCGAGCGGGCGCAGGTCGTCGGGCATGTGCAGGTTGTAAGGCCCGGGCACCATCAGTACCGAGTACCGTGCGCTGTCCTGCATGAACCGGCACAGCCGGAAGGCCGTGTAGTTCACCACGTACGGCGCGTTGTTGCTTCGGGCTGTATCGCTGCGTATGCCCTGCGGCCATTTGTCCCTGTCGCCGTATTCCATAATGACCGATTGCTCCTCAGGGGAGAATCCGGCCGCAGTGAGGGCTTCCTTGGCCGGTTTGATCTTACGGAGGTCACGGGCCTGCTCCAAGGCTGAAGGACGGGTGATGGATACTTCCTGTTGGGCAAGGAGGGGCAACATGGTGAACGCTGCCAGGAACGATAGGGTGGTGCGCATGGGTAGGTAGCACAAAGTTATCCGCTTGCGCTGCAAACAGCCCGCGTGTACGGGTTGTTGTTCCAGGGCACACCTTTGCAGCCATGTACCAAAATCTGATCACTGCCTTGTTGGCCGGAGCGCTCTGCACGGCAGGGTGCCAAGGGCAACAACCACAAATACCGGCCATGGACCCAGCAACAGCCACAAGCATCCACCAGTTCACCGCCACCGATATCAACGGCCGCCCCTATGACCTGCAAAATTTGGCCGGGCACAAGGTGCTGTTGGTGAATACGGCCAGTGAATGCGGCTACACTCCCCAGTACAAGCAATTGCAGGAATTGTACGAACGCTATAAGGACAAAGGCCTTGTGGTGATCGGCTTCCCCAGCAACGATTTCGGCGGCCAGGAACCGGGGGATGAAAAACAGATCGCTGCGTTCTGCGCCAAGAATTACGGCGTCACCTTTCCCATGATGGCCAAGGTGCACACCAAGGGCAGCGGGCAAAGCCCCGTGTATGCGTGGCTCACGCAGAAGAAGCTGAACGGCGTGCTGGACAGCGAGGTGAAATGGAATTTCCAGAAATACCTGCTTGATGAGCAAGGCCGGCTGGTGGCGATGTATCCCAGCGCGCAGGACCCGCTGGGCGGCCCGATCATTAACTGGGTGGAAGGGAAATGATGGACGCGGAAAAAGTTGACATCCTGTGCATCACGGCACACCCCGATGACGCAGAGATCGGCATGGGCGGCACCTTGCTGCGGCATGTTCACTTGGGCCATTCCGTGGGCCTTGTGGACCTGTCCGTGGGTGAATTGGGCACGCGCGGTTCCGGGGAGATCCGCCAACGCGAGGCCGCTGCCGCTGCACAGGTGATCGGGGCCAAGTTCAGGTACCAACTGGGCCTGCGCGACGGCTTCTTCGAGGTGGACGAGCCCAGCCTCCTGGCGGTTGTCACCGCCATCCGGCGTCACCGGCCCAAGGTGGTGTTCACCAATGCCATCCGCGACCGCCATCCGGACCATGGGCGTGGTTCCAACCTGGTATCGCGGGCGTGCTTCCTCAGCGGGCTCCGGCGCATTGCCACATCGCATGGCGGCCAGGAACAACAAGCGCATCGGCCCGCCTCGGTCTTCCACGTGATCCAGGACCGCTGGATCGATCCCGATTTCGTGGTGGATGTAAGCGATTTCTGGACGAAGAAGATGGAAGCATTGGCCTGCTTCAAGTCACAATTCCACGACCCCGCGAGCACCGAGCCGGTATCGCCCATCAGCGTGCCGGAGTTCCTGCCCACGCTGGAAGGCCGTGCCCGCGAAACCGGCCGCCTCATCGGTGCGGTGTACGGCGAAGGCTTTACCGTGGAGCGCGCCCCTGGCGTGGATGATGTGATGGATCTGCGGTAGGCGGCGGGTCAGTAGACCAGCTTCAACAGGTCCTCCACGCCAACGCCTTCGAGGAAACGGCCTGCATCCACACCTGTCATGGCCGTGCGCAGGTCATCCGGGTAGTAGCGGATGCCGGTGATGGCATGCTCCAATTCCCCGATATCTCCGCTGCTGAAGAAATCGCCGTAGAATTTGGCGGTCTTCACGTAGCCTTTCTCCACGAAGAGCCGGGCGTCCACCTCGCCAATGGCATAGCGTTGCACGCGCTGCAGGTTGAATGCGGGCGATTCGCCGTAGTTCCATTCCCAGGTGCGGTACTTGGTTTCCGCCATTTCACGCACTTTTTCCAAGTCCTGTGGCGTGAGCCGGTATTGTGGCGCGGTGGCGTGGCCCGGGAAGAGGTGCTTGAGCAGCGCCGCCCGGAAGTCGCCCATGGCAAATGTGGCCGGCAGAAAGTCGCCGATATTCACCACCCGGCTGCGCACCGATTGTATGGCCTTTGAAAGCAGCTTTCCGGGCTTGGGCTTCAGCGAGCGGGCCACGTCCTCCAGTTCCGAGCGGAAGAGCAATGTGCCGTGGCTCACCATGCGGTCCTTGCGCACGGCCTGCGCGTTGCCGGATACTTTCCGCCCTTCCACCAGAATGTCGTTCCGCCCGTTCATTTCCGCGTTCACCCCCAGTTCACGCAGTGCCGCCATCACCGGCCCGGTGAATTCGCGGTAGTTGTTGAAATGCTGCTTTTCGTAAGGGCGGATGAAGCTGAAGTTGAGGTTGCCGAGATCATGGTACACCGCGCCGCCGCCGCTGATGCGGCGCACCACTTGGATGTTGCGCTCCTGCACGAAGTCGGTGTCGATCTCCTCCATCGTGTTCTGGTGCTTGCCGATGATGATCGATGGGGCATTCACGTAGAACAGCAGATAGTTGCGGTCGATCGGCAGGTTCAGCAGGCAGTATTCCTCCAAGGCGAGGTTGAAGGCCGCGTCGGTGCTGCCGCCATTGTCCAGAAAAAGCATGAAGGTCTTGTGATTGCGGGCGCAAACTTAGGCCAGGGCTGAACGATGCGGCTAAGGCGCATCAGCACGGGCACGCAAGGCCCGAACGGGGAACAGGTACCCCGGTTCTTGTCCTGGCTTCAAAAGCAGGATCACTGCATGGCCGTGGCCTCTCCCGGTTTCACCACTTGCACCCATTGGCCGCGGCCACGGGCATAAATGGTGTTGTCGTACATGGCCGAGCATTGCGTGGCGGGCAAGTGGAAGTTGCCGGTGTATGCTGCGTTGAGCAATACGCGGTACGTGGCCGTTTCGCCCGGTCCAAGGTCGAAATAGGTCATCACGCGGTCGTCGCGGATGTCCTGGTAGTTGAAAGGGCTGTTCTGCTGCACGTTCTCGGTTTCCTCCAGTCTGCTGTTGCGGATCTCCCAGCCGCTGGGGAACACTTGCGTCAGGGCCAGTTCACGGTAGGTGCCGCGCGTGCCGGTGTTGTGCACGCTAACAATGGCCTGGAAGTCGGTGCCTTGGCCAAGCCGGGCCGGATCAAGCGCTGCCCCGGTCATGTTGCGGTATTCCACGGTCATGGCCAATCCGCTGCTGGCGGGTGTTTCCTCGCCGGCCGCGGGTATGCCGTTGCGGACCAGCCGCAGGTAGATCAGGTTCTTGCCGGTGTTGCTGATGCTTGTGCGTTGGCGGCCGTCCGGCACGGGAAGGTCCATGCGCACAATGCTGCGGTCGCTTACCCGGTTGTCGGTCTTCCCCTTCACCACCGAGGTGAAATGCATGGTCTTGTCCAACGGGTTGCCCACGGCGAACCGGCTTATGGCGAGCATGGCCCACGCGGTGGTCTGTGTGCTCAGCCATTCGCCGCTGGAGAGGCGTGCGCCGATCTCGCGCACCACGGGTGCGGCCTTTGTGCGGTCACCGGCCTGCATCAGGGCCTCGGCGATCACGGCCTGGTCGCGCAGGTCGCTGCCATAGGTCCACGCCAATTCACGATAGGCCGGAACACTGGTGGAAAGGTCGCGGGTCATTTCGTTGGCCACGTCCTTGCGGTTGTTCAGCGCATAGGCGGCGGCGAGCATCCAGGCTGCGTTGGTGGCCAGTTGCGGCGTTGTGCGCAGGCGGTTCATGGCGCCGGTCTCGGTGGTATTGTTCAGGGCGAGCACGTACAGGCGATAGGCTTGGGCCATTTGGCTGCTGGCGCGGCCCCAGTTGTTGCGCGTGTCGGGGGTCCAGTCGCGCGCTTGGCGCCGGGTGTAGGCCAGCCAACCTTCCTTCACACCGGCGGGCGGTGCAAAGCCCTTGCGCTCAGCCTCTACCATGAAATGGCCGCCGTAGGTGGTGGTCCAATCGTCCGGATCGCGGTCGCCGGGCCAGTATCCGAAGCCGCCGCCAGGCGTTTGGAATTGCTTCAACCGGTCCAGCCCGGCGCGCACATTCTGCCGCATCGCATCGGCCATGGCCGCGTTCACTTCCATCACCTCGGCGATATACAGCTGCGGGAAGGCCCTGCTGGTGGTCTGTTCCAAGCATCCGTGCGGGTAGTCGATCAGGTACTGCAGCCTGCGTCCAAGGTCCACCGGGGGCATGGTGCTCAATTCGAGGTACGCATTGTTGGTGCCGTCAATGCCGAGCGGTGCAGGTGCTGCATCCCATGTTTGGCCGGGTTCGATCACCGCTTCCACCACGTCCGTCTCGGGCTGGTTGCCGCGCCGCACGTCCAGTTCGATGTGCTGGCTGCTTTTTTCGCCCGCTCCTTCCGCGGTCACCGTCACTTTTCCGATGCCCAGGGCTTCCTTCACCTTCACCCTGAAGGTGACCACCTGTTCGCCCGTGCCGGCGAAACGGATGTTCTTCACCCGGTCGTCCTCATTCACGAACAGCTCGTTCGCGGCCAGGCTCACCCGCACTTCCTTCACCTTGGGGTCCATGGCGAATACGGTCACGGGCAGGTCCATGGTCTCGCCGGGCCCGGCCACGCGCGGCAGGGTGGCCAGCACCATCAAGGGCTTGCGCACGGGCACGGCTTTTTCCGCGTGGCCGTAAGCGCCTTCCGCAGTGTTGGCCACCGCCATGATGCGCACGCTGCCCACGTAATTGCTAACGGTGAAGCGGTGCGATGCCTTTTTGCCCTTCGCCAGGTGGAACGGGCCCACGAAGCGCACCACCGGTTTGAAGCGCTGCGCCTTGGCGGCCTCGGCGGGGTCGGCCTGGTCGCTGCCGCCCAATGCCAATACGCGGCGCAGGCGCTGCCCAAAGGCCCCGATCACTTGGTCATAAACGTCCCAGGTGCGCACGCCCAAGGCTTCCTTCGCGTAGAAATGTCCCCAGGGGTCGGGTGTACGGAAGCGGGTGAGGTCCAGCAAGCCTTCGTCAACAATGGCCAAGGTGTAGGTCATGGCCTTTCCGGTTTTCTCCGCCATTTCCACCGTGAAGGCCTCATCGGTCTTGAACGCCGGCGCACTGGTGATCACGGGTTCCAGCCTTGTGGTCGGGTTTTCCACCATGATGGGGAGCACGCCGTACATGCGTATGGGCAGGTCGTTCCCGCCGGGAGTGCCTTCATCGCCGTAGGGTGCGGTGGCGGCGTGGGGCTGCACCAGCATTACCTGCGCGTAGATGTTCGGCGTCATGGTCTCGGTGATGGTGAAGCTGAATTTGGTCTCCTTCTCCTTCAGTTCCACCCAATGGCTTTCCAGCACGCGGGTACCGTTCTCCAGGCTCACCAATGCACGACCCGTGCCGCTGCTGGGAATGGTGAGCTCGCAGCGGTCGCCGGGCGCGTACACCGTTTTGTTGCTGTTGAAGCGGAGCATGGCCGCTGCAGTGCCGGCCTCCCGGCGGCTGCGGCCTGCATAGCCCGGCCAATCGAGGTAGAGCTGCAGCGCCGAGGCGTGGCCGCTTTGCGGGTCGGACAGGCGCACCACGAAGCGCCCCCATTCCGGCTTTTCCACCTTGAACTTGAATTGCGCACGGCCGCTGGCATCGGTGGTGAGCTGGGTTTCATTGATCACCCGCGTGCTGGGCGCGGTCATGTAGTTGGTTGGCTCGTCCATGTCGCCGCTCCACCACCAGTTGTCCGATAGTTTAAGCACATGGGCCACCAGTTTGCGGCCGGGTCCCGGCTTGCCGTTGCCGTCCACGGCAAGGGCGTCGATGGTGTACGTGGTGTCGGTGAAGTAGCTGCCCCAATCGGTGCTGCTTTCGGGCATGCGCAGGCCGGCGTAGCTGGTGTAGGGGTAGTAGGTCAGGTCGGTGCGGTCCATGCTGGCATCGCCGCCGGCCTCGAATACGCGGGTGACGATGTTGGCCTTCACCGCGGCCGGCGCCCGGCCGTTCAGTTTAAGCACCAGCGGAAAACTGGCGTGGCCTTGCGCATTGAGCTTCACGTTGGCCAGTTCCATTTCATCGATGTTCAGGTCGCTGCCCAGGTCATCGAAATTGTAGCGCTCGGCACCCTTGAAACTTGCGGTTGCGCGCAGCAGGTTGGCGGTTACCCGTGCCGTTAGTCCCGCGGCCGGCGCGCCGTGCAGCCAATTCACCTGCAATTCCACCTGCTTCTTTTCCGAGGCGGTCCAGCGCTCGCCGCCAGAATCCATCTGGATCTTCAGCCTGTTGGGCTTCACGGTCTCGATGCGCAATGTCTTGTAAAAGCTGGTGCCGCCCACCGCCACGCGGGCGTGCCAGGCGCCGGTGGGCGCGTCGGGGCTGGTGGCGATGGCGAAGCCGTATGTGCCCTCCACGCTTTCGGTGCGCACCATGCGTTGCTGCATGCGGCCCAGCGGATCGCTCAGTTCAAGGGTCACCGGTATGTTCCTGGGCAGCTTGTTGGCTGTTTGCTGCAGAATGAAGGTGAGGTAGAGCGAATCGCCGGGGCGCCATACGCCACGTTCGCCGTAGAGGAAGCCTTTGAGGCCTTTGTCCACCTGCTGCCCATCGGTCTCGAAGTTGCCCAGTGCCAATGCGGAACCATAGTCGAGCTTGAGGTAGCCGCGCTGCAGGCCCTTGCTGGCCACGATCAGGAAGGGGGTGTGGGCGGTGGGGGGGAAGATCGCCGTGCCATCGCCATCGGTGGTGGTCTTCACCATGGTGCGCTGCTGCAGGTCGAGCACGCGGATCTCCACGCCGCGCACGGGTTCCGTGGTGCGCAGGTTGCTGGCCACCACCATCACGGAGCCGTCGTTGCCGCGCTTGGCCATCAGGCCCAGGTCCGAGGCGAGCAAGTTGCGCCGCAGCACCACGGCCTTGTTGCGGAAGTAGCTCGGCGTGCATGGGTTGTCCCGGTCGCGCCAATTGTAGTCCTCTACATCGTTGTAGTCGTCGCCGTCGTAGTAGTAGCTGTACGGGGTATCCCAGGTTTCATCCTCCGATCCATCACTGGCTATGGTGGCCAAGGGCTGCGCGGGGGCACTGCCGGTACAGCGGTAGGTGGAATATTCCTGGCGGAAGCCGATCATGATGCGGTAGATGGCGCCGGGCTCGGTCTTCACCAGCTTTTCAAGGTCCAAATAGTAGCGCTGCCATTGGCCGGCCTTTCCGGCCTCGGCGGTGCCGAGCGGTACGGTCTTCTTCAGTACCGGCCGTGCCACCCGGGCCAGCTCCTCACCGCCGTCCAAACTGTTCACTTGCAGGAATTGCGGTACGTTCTCCTCGTAGATCCGCACCACTTGCACGTCCACTGCGCCCAGGTTCACGGCCTCGAATGGGAACAGCGCGCCATCGGTGCTGGGCAGTATGGTGCCGTTGCCCACCGCACGCACGTTCGGCTTCACTTCGTGGAAGGTGAGGTCCACGCTGAGGTCCTTGCCCAAGGTCCGCCCCGCCGCGTTCTGCAGGCCGCTGGCCACAAAGGCCAATTCCTCGCCGATGAGGCGCTTTGCGGGATAGAGCACCAACTTGTTGCCCATGGCGGCCACGCGCACGCCGTCCTCCCCGCGTATGCCCACCAGGCCGTCGAGGTCCTGCGCGGGATCGATGGGGTCACTGAAAAGCAGTGTGGCGGACTGGTCGCCATCGCTGGTTGTTTCACTTCGCAGCAACGTGAAATCGCTGATCGCGGGCACCTCGAAGAGCAGGCTTCCCTTGCCCTTGCCGCCGATCTTTTCGTTGTTCCAATTGAATTCCACGGTGCTGGCGGCTTCCCCGCGTTCCACGCTATCGGCGAGCAGCCGGTGCAGCGTGCCGCCGGGTTCGTGCTCCCATGTGAGCTTGAGCTTGCGCCCGCCCTGCACGGCGGAAACGCTGCCCTCCAGGTCCTGGCCAGTGGCATCGTCGCTGGTGAAGGCATCCAGCACCACGCGCTGCCAGCGCAAATTGGTGGGGGAGAGCGCTTGCAGGTCGCTTACCTGCATATCGATGCCCTGCTGGCGCGTGTGTACCGAGAATTTGAATTCCTTCAGTTCATCGGGCACTTCGGCCAAGCGGCCCAAATGGAAGGTAACGAGGTAGCTCTCGTCCTGGCGCAGCCGCTCTTCGGGCTTGAACACCAAGGTGCGGGCGCCCTGCCATGTGACCGTTCCGCTGGTGGAGGGCTTCAACGAAAAGAGCTTCTGTAAGGCGGCCGCGCTGGTATCGGCGAGTTCCAGGCCATCGGCCAGGCGCACGCGTATGGGTGCGTTGGCGGCGATGTAGCCGGCGGAGAAGGCGGACACGTAGGGCGTGAAGGCGGCATCGGGCCGTACCGGTGCCTGGCTTTGGCGGCAGGCCGCCGCGAGCATGATCAGGGCCAATGCAGGTATGCGCGCTTGGCGCAGCAGCTTCTCCATCCGTTGGGCGTTTGGCCCCCAAGTTAAGCGGCGGCGCGTGCGGCCAAGCGGCCATTCGTTGTATGGCCGGCAGATCCCGCGAATGGCGCTATTTGCCCTGTTGCAGCCTTTCGGCGTCCTCGGCCTGTATGATCCGGCCGTTCAGTTCACCCACCACAAAAGCATCCTCGAAGCCGAGGGCCTGCAGTTCCTTGCGGGCAACCTCCGCGGCCGCGCGGGTGGCGTATTCCCCGTACAGGTAGCGCACCGCGGTCTCGCCGGCCACGGGCTTCACGTTGCCCAGGTCCACATACCTGCCCATCGTTTCCATGGGCACGTTGCCGGCGAAGGTGCCCACCTGCACCCGGAAGGTGAGGTGCTCGGTGTTGATGGTGCCCATGGGCAGTTTTTCCAGGTTCTCCGGTCCGGAAAGCTCAGTGCCCGCTTGGGCGATCGAAACGCGCTTGCCGTCCTTGAAGGCCACCAGGAAGGCTCCGTCGAACCCGTTCAGCAACATGTTCACCTTGCGCTTTGCGGCCTCGTTCACATCGGTGAAGCTGCCCGTGTAGTAGCGGGTCAGTCCGTCCTTGTCCTTCAGGGTCACCAGGTCGGGCACGTTCTTGAAGATGTTCTCCGCCAATGGATAGCGGAATGCACCCAGCTGCACGCGCACCACCACTTTGCCTGGCGCGGCCGGCCCCGCGGGCGCCAAATGGGTCAGTACCTCCTCTTCACGCGGGGTTAGTGCACCACTGGCCAAGTTCATCAGGCGGCCATCCTGCTCAAGCATCACCGTGCCGTCCAGGCCTTGGCCCTTCAGTTGCAATTCACGCTTGATCGCATCAGGCAGCTGGTCGTAGTTGCCGACGATGTAGAACGTGGTATCGCCCTGTACAATGGTGCGCACATCGGGCAGGCTGAGTATGCGCTGGATCATCTCCTCTGAGATGCCTTCCACTTGGCTGCCCACCTTCACCACGTAGGCGCGTTTCACGGGAATGGGCGGGCGCTTGATCTCCGGCTTGCCGATCGGCCCGAACGATTCCACACGGTTGGAAACGAGGGTGACATTGCCCGAGTCGATGAAGTTGAGGTAAGCGCGCAGGTGGTCGTCATCGGTGAGGGTAACGCCACGAGCGTCCACGGCGGCACCGGGCGTAGTGTTCGCCTCATCATCACGGTAGTCGGGCACGCCATCGCCATCGCTGTCCAGCGGGCAGCCGAAGACGTCAACGGCCACACCTGGCGGGGTATGGGGGCGACGGTCGTTCCAATCGGCCACGCCATCGCCGTCCTCATCGTCGTTCATGGCGATCACGTCCATTTGCCCAGGCGTAAGAGTGGACTTGATCTTCTTGGCCTTGGGCTTGGTGTTGATGGAATAGCCCACGGAGAATGAGGTGAACAGGAACCGGTCGTTGCGTCCGTCGCCGGCACGCTGCCCGATGCTGTTGGCGGTAACCCCGTCGATGTAGTCGGTGGTGGTGAAGTGCATGGTGGTGCCCAGCCGCGCATCGAAGCCATGCCCGAGGTTCATTTTCACGCCTATGCCCACCGGTATGGCCCACGCTTGCTCGGTGTACTTGCCGAAGCCGTCGAGGTTGCTTTCGCGCAGGTCGCTCTCGTAGCTGTAATCGCGGTGGATCTCCACGGCATCGGCGGCGTTGGGCGCGTCCTCGGGTATATCACGGATGCTGCCATCGCTCCAGTAGTTGTAGTACCTGCCCTTGGCGTCGCGCAGGTCGGTCTTGCCCAGGAACTCCAGGCTTTCGAAGCCCACGCTGATCCACGGCTCCACCACGCGCCGCGGGTTGAGCAACTGGTGGAAATTGTAGGTGAATTGCACCCCGCCGGTGGTGATCCGCGATTCGAAATTGAGGTTGCGGCCAACGGTGTATTCATTCGCCGAAAGCTTTCCGTGCAAGGCGAAAAGCCCCACCTCCAGCCATTCGTTGATGGGAATGGAGGCGCGCAGTTCATAGCCGATGCGCGATACCAAGGGGCTGTAGTTCCTGCTTTGGAAGCCCACATCGCCGTAGAACCCGAGCATGCCGGTGCCGAGCGCGAAGCTGGGCTTGAGGATGATGCGCGAACTGTCCGCCTGTGCCTTGGCCCCGGTAGCCGTCCCCGCGGCCAGCAGCACGGCCAGCGCTAGCTGGCGAAGGGCCGCGGGCGTTGCGGTGGTGCGCATCCTTTGGTGGTGTTGGTTTCAACTCACTGCACCCAGCTCTGCTTGGCGATCATCAGGGCCTCCTGTACGGTAATGCGTTCCCCGTTGTTGTAGGCGGTAACGAACGGGCCGGGGAAGTTGTGCTGCGCATCCACGTAGGCTTGGCGTTGGTCGCGTGCGGCGCGGTAACGGTCGAAATTGCCGGTGACGTACTTGATCCAGCCCTCGTTGTGCTCAATGCTGAAATCGCCGAAGTAGCGGTGGCGCTGCTCGAAGTAGGGCTTGCCCACTTCGC